>JBJOMV010000001.1:0-95267 GCA_046052185.1 Verrucomicrobiota bacterium
TGATGTCGGCGAGGCCCTTGGCGTTGATCGCGCGGACCACGGAGCCCGGGGTGTTGGCGGCGCCGTTGAAGACCTTGAAGGAGGAGTTCTTGAACAGGGCCGTCAGGTCCTGGATCTCCATGCCGAAACGGGTGTCCGGCTTGTCGATGCCGAAGCGGTCCATCGCTTCCTGGTAGGCCATGCGCGGGAAGGGCGTCGGGATGTCGATGCCGAGGGTCTCCTTCCAGGTGCGCTTCAGGATGCCTTCGATCAGCTTGTACATGTCCTCGCGGTCGATGAAGGACATCTCCAAGTCGACCTGCGTGAACTCCGGCTGGCGGTCGGCGCGGAGGTCTTCGTCGCGGTAGCAACGGGCCATCTGGTAGTAGCGTTCGACGCCGGCCACCATGAGCATCTGCTTGTACTGCTGCGGGGACTGCGTGAGCGCGTAGAATTCGCCGGGGTTGGTGCGGCTCGGCACGAGGAACTCGCGGGCGCCTTCCGGGGTGCTCTTGAAGAGGGTCGGGGTCTCGATCTCGAGGAAGTCCTGGCTGTCGAGCTCGGCGCGGATGGCGCGAGCGGCCTTGGCGCGGAGCTTGAGGAGGCCGATGTTGCGCGGGCGACGGAGGTCGAGGAAGCGGTATTCGAGGCGGAGGTCTTCGTTCACCTTGTCGGCCTTGTCGTCATCCATCGGGAACGGCAGGTCGGCGCAGATGTTATGGACGACGAGGGATTCGGCGGCGATCTCGATGCTGCCGGTGGCGAGCTTGGCGTTGACCGTGTCGGCCGAGCGGGCGCGGACCTTGCCGGTGATCTCGATGACGGATTCCGTCTTCAGACGCTGGGCGATCTCCTGGATGCCGTTGGCGCCCGGATTGAAGACCACCTGGGTCATGCCTTCGCGGTCGCGGAGGTCGACGAAGGTCACGCCGCCGAGGTCGCGCTTGGTGTCGACCCAACCCACGAGGGTCACGGTCTGGCCGGCGTCGGCGGGGCGGAGGGCGTTGCAGGTATGGGTGCGTTTCATGAGGTCGGGACGGACGGAATCGAGGGGTATGGTTAACGGACGGGGAAAACCCTAGTCAAAGACCAATTTGGAGGGGTAGGGATAGGGGTAGGGATAGGGCCGTGGATTGGGGTGGGCAGGCGGCCTGCCCATGGCTTAAGTCTCCGCATGCGCACCCCCGCACTCCTGACCGCCTGTCTGCTGGCGGCCTCCGTTTCCGCCGCCCCCCAGAAGGTCGAGATGGCCGGCTACCTCATCGTCCCGACCGAGCGGGTGACCGCGCCCTATGACGCCGGCTTCTCGATCTACGCCGCCGCCTGGCCGCTCCTGAGCGAATACCCCGGCCATCGCTTCCAGACCGGCCTCTTCGGCACGTGGATGCACCCGCAGTATCCCGAGGGTCAGAAGCCCAAGGATCTCTACAACGACATCGAAGGCGGCCTCGGCTGGTGGCGCGACACGCGCTTCCCGTCGGTGACGCCGAAGTTCATCATGGGCGGCGTCGGCGTGAATTTCTACGACATCGCCAACGGGCCTGCCTACGGACGGGGCACCTGGGAAGATCCGCGCGGGCTCTACGGCGTCGCCCAGCTCACGCCTTGGCTCCTGTTCCCGCTCGACGGCCTCAACCTCAAGCAGGGCGTCAACGGCGAGCTCTTCGGTTACGGCTACCTGCCGATGCCGTTCGCCGAGGCCAAGACGAAGACCGAAGGCAAGGACGTCCCCACGGGCGCCAACTGCTGGACGCTCTTCCTCAACTCGTCGAACTTCAAGGGCCCGGTCTGTTTCTTCACGCCGAACTTCTGGTCGCGTGCGGCGCTCCGTAATCCGGCCGTCGCCGGCCAGATGCTGGATTCGCGCGGTTCGGATCCGAACAAGCATTTCCAGATGGAGACCCAGTATGTGCCCGCGGTGATGGCCAAGGACGAGAAGGGCGACGCCTATGCGCGCGTGGTCCCGACTTCCTTCCCGGTCGGCGCCGACGGTACGACCGTCGTCCTGCATCGCCTGACCTGCTACGACCGCCGGGCCCTCTACGATGGCGTGAAGGCGTGGTTCGACGGCGGGCCTGCCGCCTCCGGCGCGATCAATCCCGCCGGCGAGCTGGTCCAGAGCTTCCGGACGGGCGGCGGTTCGACCTGGAGCATCTACCCGCAGGGCACTAAGCGCGAGGCGAAGCCCGGCCTGGATTGGAAGGCCTTCGCGACGCCGCATATTCCGGATCCCCATACCTATGGTTATAAATGGAACGCCGACCTCGTGTCGCGTTCCCGTCCGGGGCTCGTGACCTTGCCGGAGTATTACCGTCTCGGCTCCTTCGGGAAGAACGGCCGCTGGAGCGCGGTGACGGCGAAGGACGTCCCGGCCGCCACGGGCTTGGCGCAGGCGAGCTTCGATCCGCCCAAGGAAAAGCCGCAGGCTCCGCGCGAGACCCAGCCCGGGGAAAAGACGACGTGGAAGATCCCCGGCCCCAAGGCCGGACCGTTCCAGGCCTTCCTCGGCGACGGCAGCGTCGTGACCTATTACTGGTATCGCTTCGCCGATCAGCCCGCCATCCTCAACGCCGACCTGACGCCCGCCGAGCGCGAAGCCCTGCAGGTCAAGGTCGAGAAGCTGCACCGCACGTGGACCAAGGATCGCGAATACCTCGCGCCACCCACCGTCGGCAAGCTCGCCGCGCTCGATCCCGCGCAGGTCCTCACGCCGCCGAAGGGGCTGGAGATCGGCTATGTGCCCATCGCCACGCGGCAGGAGCTCGCTCCGGCGAAGAAGTAAGCCGGCTCAGCGACGGTCGATATCCTTGGCCTCGATCGGCTCGACGTGCGCGAGGTGATCGGGGTTCTTCTTGCCAGTGAGCACCTTGACGAGGCACCACGCGAAGAGCGCGGTCACCGCGCCCACGGAGATGAGCATGAACAGGAGTCCGGCGGTAGTCATGGTCGTAAAGTCGGAGGATTAGCGGGCGTCCCAGCGTTTGCCGGCGCGATGGATCATCAGCGCCGAGAAGCCGGCGAAGAGGAGCAGGAAGAAGGCCGTCAGGCGGGCGACGCCGCTGGCGGGGTGGCCCGGACCCCCGACGAGGTCGAGGATGGGGTCGGTCGGCGCGAAGACCGGGGTGCTGAACGACAGATTCCAGCCGGCGACGTTCTTGAGCACGAACATCAGGAAGATCGCGGTGAGGAAGGCCGGCGAGACCCAGCGGATGATGAACTTGAAGATCCGCGGGATACGCAGGTCCGCCCCGTAGTGGGCTTCCGTCCAGCCGCGCTCGGTGCCGAAGGCGAAGTTGAAGATGTAGATCAGCAACGTGCCTTGGAGGAAGATGCCGATGTCCCCGATCCAGAAGTCGACCGTCGAGAGCGCCTTCAGGCCTTCGCTGAAGTACACGACGAGCGTGCAGCCGACCGCGGTGATCAGTCCGAGCAGCGCGACCGAGCCGCGGCGATCCAGGCCGAGGCCTTCCTCGAGGAAAGCGATGCCTGGCTGCAGCATCGAAAGCGATGAAGTGATGGCGGCGATGAAGAGCAGGGTGAAGAACAGGCCGCCGAAGAGGTGGCCGTAGGGCATGCCGGCGAAGACCTGCGGCAGGACGTTGAAGCCGAGGGCGAAGGTGCCGCCCGCGACGGCCGAGGCGCCGAGGAAGGCGAAGGCGGCCGGCACGGTGATCAGGCCGCCCAGGCCGACTTCACAGAACTCGTTGGCGGCGGTGGCGGTCAGGCCGCTCAGCACCACGTCGTCGTTCTTCTTGAGGTAGCTGGCGTAGGTGATGATGACCCCGAAGCCGACGGACAGGGTGAAGAAGATCTGGGAGGCGGCCTTGAGCCAGACCGCCGGGTTGGAGAGGCCTTTCGAGATGTCGTGGGGATTCCACATGTAGCCGAGGCCGTTCCAGACGCTGAGTTCGGGCTTCGTCGGGTCCGGCGTGCCGAGGGTCAGCACGCGTACCAGCAGGATCAGGGCGATGGCGATCAGGAGCGGCATGCCCCAGTTGCAGATGAATTCGATGCCCTTGGAGAGGCCGCGGTAGATGATGACGAAGTTCAGGACGAACACGCCGACGAAGAACAGGAACGGCGTGCCGAGGCCGAGGATGGAGCCGTCGGCGCTGAGGCCGGTGAAGGTGGAGAAGGCTTCAGCGTAGGTCTTGGGATCATTGCCGAGGTCGAGGCCGCCGCTGAAACTGTTCCAAGCATAGCCGAGGCACCAGGACTCGATGACGACGTAATAGAAGTAGACGCCGACCGGGATGATGAAGCCGAGGAGGCCGACGTATTTGCCCCAAGGCTTACGGATGATGGCGTGGAAGATGCCGGGCGAGGAGTTGAAACCTTGGGTGCCGCCGAAGCGCCCGAGGGTCCACTCGACCCAGCAGATCGGCAGGCCGACGATCAGAAGGGAGATGAAGTAGGCGATCAGGAAGGCGCCGCCGCCGGTTTCCTTGTCGGCCACGAGGCCGGGAAAGCGGAGGAAGTTGCCCAAGCCGACGGCGCTGCCGGCGACGGCCATGATCACGCCAAGTTTGGAGCTCCAGCCGTCGGGTTGCTTAGTCGTCATCGTCAGGGGTTACCGAGTTGTCTAGGAAAGGGCAGGGGGAGTGCAATGCTGGGACGCAGTCCCAGCGAAGGTGGTGGCGGTTGGCGGTTAGCGGGTAGGTCGGGGTTTGATGCGTGAACCAGACCGCAGCCCCCTGTCCCTTGGCTGTTGTACGATGGGCGCCCAACCGCCAACCGCTAACCGCCACCACCTTATGCCCGTTATCCCCCTATTCTTCTCGCCCTTTCCATTTCCTCTACTCACTTTGCCTCAATGTCGTTTGATTCCCTAGGCCTCGATGCCTCCATTCTCAAAGCCGTAGCCGACCAGGGCTACACCGAGCCGACGCCGATCCAGAAGGCCTCGATCCCGGTGATCATCGAGGGGCATGATGTCATCGGCGTCGCCCAGACCGGTACCGGCAAGACCGCCGCGTTCACCCTCCCGCTGCTGACCAAACTGGTCCAGACCAAGTCCGGCGCCCACCAAGGCCGCGTCCGCTGCCTGATCCTGGCCCCGACCCGCGAACTGGTCGTCCAGATCGCCGAGAACGTCGCCGCCTACTCCCGCTACTCCGGCGCCACCGTCGCCACCTGCTACGGCGGCGTCTCCGAACGCCCCCAGATCGCCGCCCTCCGTCGCGGCTGTGACTTCCTCATCGCCACCCCGGGCCGTCTCCTCGACCTCGGCGGCCAAGGCCATGGCGACTTCTCCGCCGTCGAGTACCTCGTCCTCGACGAAGCCGACCGCATGCTGGACATGGGCTTCCTGCCTGCGATCAACACCATCGTCCGTGCCCTCCCGAAGGAGCGCCAGACCCTGATGTTCTCCGCCACGCTCTCCCGCGAGATCGAGACCCTCACCAAGCAGTATCAGCGCGAGCCGAAGCTGATCGAGGTCGGCCGCCGCTCCAACCCTGCCGAGACCGTCACCCAGCTCCTCTATGAGTGCCCGGGCGCGCTCAAGCAGGTCATGCTGCACCACCTCCTGAAGGACGAAGCCCTGAAGATGGTCCTTGTCTTCGCGCGCACCAAGCACGGCGCCGACCGCATCTGCCGCAAGCTCCAGGGGGAAGACATCAGCTGCGCCGCCATCCACGCCAACCGCTCGCAGAGCCAGCGTCAGCGCGCCCTGCAGGCCTTCAAGAACAACGAGATCCGCGTGCTCGTCGCGACCGACATCGCCTCGCGCGGCATCGACGTCGACGGCATCACGCACGTCTTCAACTTCGACTTCCCTGACCAGCTCGAGGACTACGTCCACCGCATCGGCCGTACCGGCCGCGCGCTCGCGACCGGCACCGCCATCACCTTCGTCACCCGCGAAGACCTCGGCGAGCTGCGCCGCCTCGAGCGCATCGTCGGCAAGCACCTCCACTGCGGTAAACTGCAGGGTTTTGATTACACCCAGCAGGCCCCGCCCCGCACCCCGGAAGATTTCCAGCGTCACCAGGATCCCCGCGCCGGCGCGCACCACAGCGAACGCGAAGGCCGCCCCCAGGGTGGTCGTCACGGCGGCTATCGCGCTTCCCAGGGCAACTACCGCCCCTTCGGTCGTCCGGGCACCCGTCGTCAGGGCGGACCTAAGTAAGCGAGGTCACGAGGAACTGAGGGCCGGTGGGCCCGAGGTTTTAATCAGCCCGGTGACCCCGGGCTTTTTTGCGCCTGCATTCCTCTTTGCCATCCCCTTGGTCGGCGGATATTAAAAATGAAATGGCGCCAGTTTATGACCGGGTGAGACTCATGCGGATCAGCCGACGTTGGTTGGGATACAACGCCCTGGCCATCGCTGCCTTTCTTCCTTTTTACTACGTCTTCGAGGGCCGGCCCGTTTCTCTGCTCCTGTTGGCCGTGCTGGTGATCGTGGCTCAGGCCTGCTGCCTTCGTCGGGTTTGCCGGTGGTGGCTCTGGATTCCGGTCTCCTGCGCCGGTGGCTATGCCTCGAATTACTGCGGGATCTATTTTTGGGCCATCGCCTTCGGTGGCACGATGAGCCTTGCGCAGGGGGTATGCTTGATTTCCTGGTCTCCTCGGATAGCGGTGACGTGGGCCTTGCTGGGTTCGCTGGGTTGGATCGCGGGAGCGATGGCGACGGGGATCTTTGAGGAGGTCTTCGTCCTGCTGGGATTAGAACGCCATGACGCGTTCGCGGTCTGGGTATGCATCTTCAGTGTGCAGAGCTTCTTCTTCCTGCCGGCGGTCATCATGCTCGACAAAGCCGCGTTGGCGCAGGCGGACAAGCTACCGAACGAATCTTCGTCGGGGTCCGGGGCTTAGGCGCATCGGGATCCCCGGGGCGGGCTGCTCATCGCCTCGGTGCTTTTCCGCGTGGGGTCCCCTTGCGGCAGGCGTCACTGCAGAAGCGTACCTCCTCCCAGCAGCGGGCCCACTTCTTGCGCCACAGGAAGGGACGCTGGCAGGTCGGGCAGATTTTGGCTGGGAGGTTTTCTTTTTTGACGCCACGCATGCCCAGTAATGAGACGGGCGCATCGGACGGCGCAAACCGGACCTCAGGATTCCGTCGAGGTCTGCGATGCTGCTTCCGCCCGCTCGCGTTCGAGCCGGGTGATGCGGCGGTCGAGCGGGAAATAGATCAGGAAAGGAGTGATCAGCGCCGTCAGGATGACGGCCATGATGCCGGGGACGCCAAGGAACGGCTGGTAAAACATGTCGATGGCGAAGGCGCCAAGCAGGATGGCCAGGCTGGCGAACATCGAACCGAGCATGGCCATCGCCCGGTGGCCGCGGGCGAGCTCATCGCCGCCCTCGGCGGTCACAAGGTCGGGCAGGGTGTCGGCGGCGACGAAAATCCCCAGGATCGAGACCACGACCTGGGCCAATACCAATAAGACTCGGGCGATCTTTCCCATGGCTTGAACGTAGGTGCCAAGGTTGGCGTGGGCAAACGGATTAGCTTGGGACGGCACGTGGTGCGACCCCCTACCTGCCTGCTTCGCTTGCCAGCGGGGCGTTTCGCCTTCCCTTGCGGGGGTGGCCCACACCGTCCGTCTCATCCTCGGCGATCAGCTGAATCCGGAGCACTCTTGGTTCAGCAAGAAAGACGCGTCGGTGACCTACGTCCTGATGGAGGTCCGTTCGGAGACCGACTACGTCGTGCATCACGCGCAGAAGGTCATCGCGATCTTCGCCGGCATGCGCCGGATGGCCGAACTGCTGACCAAACAAGGCCACCAGGTCCGTTACTTCCGTCTCGGGGACAAGGACAACCGTCACTCCTTCGCGGAGAATCTGCGGCCGGTATTCAAGGCGACCAAGGCCACCCGCTTCGAATACCAGGAACCGGACGAATACCGCCTCGATCAGGAACTGCGCGCCTTCGCCGCCGGCTGCGGGCTGGTCACGGCGTGCGTCAGTTCCGAACACTTCCTCGACGGCCGCGGCGGCGTGGCGGCCCATTTCCAGAAGGACGCCAAGCGCTGGCTGATGGAATCGTATTATCGCAAGATGCGCGTCCGCACGCGCCTCCTGATGGACGAGGACGGCACGCCGGCCGGGGGAGAATGGAATTACGACAAGGAGAACCGGAAACCTTGGAAGGGCACGCCGCCTCCGCCCAAGACCTGGGACGTCTCGCACGACCACACCGCCATCTGGGACGAGATCCAGGCCGCCGGGGTGAAGACCATGGGCAAGCCGTCAGAGAAGGACTTTCCGTGGCCGCGGGATCGCAAGGAAGCCCTCAAGCAGCTGGACGCCTTCATTGAGAGGGGGCTGCCAGACTTCGGTGATTACGAGGACGCCATGCACACGTCCTCGGACCGTCTCTTCCATTCCAGGCTTTCCTTCGCCCTCAACGTGAAGCTGCTGACGCCGGCAGAAGTCGCCGAGGCCGCGGCCGACGCGCATGCGCGCGACCCGAAGCGTTATCCCTTGGCGGCCACGGAAGGCTTCGTCCGCCAGATCATCGGCTGGCGCGAATACATCCGCGGAGTCTATTGGGCCAAGATGCCCGGCTACGCCGACGCCAACGGCCTCGGTCATACGCTCTCGCTGCCGTCCTGGTTCTGGACCGGCAAGGTGAAGATGAACTGCCTGCGCCATTCCGTGGGCCAGTCGCTGGACACCGCCTATGCGCATCACATCCAGCGGCTGATGGTCATCGGGTCGTTCTGCCTCACCGCCGGCGTCGATCCGGCCGAGGTCGAGCGCTGGTACCTCGGCGTGTATATCGACGCCTTCCAGTGGGTCGAGTTGCCGAACGTCATCGGCATGAGCCAGCATGCGGACGGCGGTTTCCTCGCCAGCAAGCCGTATTGCTGCGCCGCGAGCTACGTCTCCAAGATGTCGAACTATTGCGGCGGTTGTCCGTATGATCCCAAGGACCGCACCGGACCGCTGGCCTGTCCGCTGAACGCGCTCTATTGGGATTTCTGGCTGCGGCATCAGGACCGCTTCCTGAACAATCCGCGCATCGGCATGGCCGTGCGTCAGGCCGCGAACATGTCTCCCGCCGAGAAAGCCGCCGTGAAGAAGAAGGCCGCGGAGCTGCGCGAAGGCATCGAGGAGCTCTGAAGAGCAGAGGACTGAGTGCAGCCCTGGGTTGAGGACTGAATGGAGGGCTGAATTGATTCAGGGCCGCAGACAGCCATCCGGTCTCCGGTTTCCCTTTGAGCTTAAGTAATCCCGCCACCCGCCACCAGGGGCTGCCACCCGCCACCTGAAGTTGTCTTTGCGTCTCCTTACTTCTTCGCGGCCTTCTTCTTGCCCTTGCCACCATTAGCGGGCAGCGGGTCGACGCCGGGGAGCGGGAAGTCGGGGTTCGGCACGCGGGCGGCGGCCATCTTGGCTTCGAGTTCCTTCACGACTTCCGGGTACTTCGCGGCCAGGTCGGTCGTCTCGTTAGGGTCGGCGTCGAGGTCGTAGAGCTGCGTGACGACCGGCGCCTTGGCTTTGACTTGCTTGGCCATGTCGGTGCGGATCGCCTTCCACTTGCCGTCCCAGATCGCCTGCTGCGAACCGTAGCCCGGGAACTCGCGATAGAGCGGGGCGGTCCGCGGGGTGTCGGTCCCCTTGAGCGCGGGGACGAGGCTTTCGCTGCTCCAAGCCGCGTCGCGCTGCAGTTTCGTCCCGGCGAGCTCGGCGAAGGTGGCGAACCAGTCCTCGAAGCCCGAGATCCGGTGCGAGCGCGTGCCGGCCTTGATGCCCGCCGGCCAGCGGACGACGGTCGGTTCGCGGATGCCGCCTTCGTGGAGCGAGCCTTTGAGGCCTTTGAGGCCGCCCGCCGAATCGAAGTATTTCGTATCGACGCCGCCGGCGTCATGGGTGGCGCCGTTGTCGCCCGAGAAGACGATGATCGTGTTGTCCGCCACACCGGCTTGCTCGAGGGCGGCGAGGATGCGGCCGACCTCCTTGTCGAGGCGCGAGATCATCGCGGCGTAGGTCGTGCGCGGAGTGCGGTTGGGGCTGTAGCCGCCTTTCTGCGGGGCGTAGGGGGCGGCTTCGGTGATCACGCCTTCATACTGTTTCAGCTCCTCGGCCGGGACCTGCAGGGCCACGTGCGGCAGCGGCGAGGCGTAGTAGAGGAAGAAGGGCTTATCCTTGTGGGCCGCGATGAACGCTTCGGCGCCGACGATGGTACGCTCGCTGAGGAAGTCCTTGCCGATGAACGGCGCGTAGGCCTTGGGATCCTGCGGGTCGGCGTCAGCCGGGAAGACGCCGTGGCCGGGCGTGCCGTCGGGGCCGTTGTCGAGCGGCACCTTCTTCCCGTCATCCTGGATGAAAGGAGGGTAGTGGCTGTGCGCGACCCATTGGCTCGTCACGCCGAGGAAGCGGTCGAAGCCTTGCTTGAGCGGACTGCCCGTGGAGTCGAAGCCGCCCATGCCCCACTTGCCGAACGCGGCGGTCGCGTAGCCGGCGCGCTTCAGCGTGGCCGGCAGGGTGGCGATGCCTGCGGGCAGCGGGTTCTGTTCGCGATCGCCGATGTCGCGGTTGTCGCGGGTCGGGGCATGGCCGGGATTATAGCCGGTCATCAGCACGGTACGCGACGGGGCGCAGACCGCGTTGCCGCAGTAATGGCGGGTGAGGATCATCCCTTCACGCGCCAGGCGGTCGACGTTCGGCGTGCGGATGATCTTCTGGCCGTTGAAGCCGACTTCGCCGTAGCCGAGGTCGTCGGCCAGGATGAAAACGATGTTCGGCCGGGTCGCCGCGCCGAGGGCGGCGGCGAAGAAGGCTAGCAGGAGCAGGGGGGTGCGGCTCATGCCTTATTCCTAGGGTTAGCCCTCGGTTATGTCGAGAATCCGCGGGGCCGGGTTTGTCGGATTGACATCCCCGCCGGGCTGGGGCTTAACCCAATCTTTCCTCTCTCGGGCTGTAGCGTAGTCTGGTAGCGCGCTTGCATGGGGTGCAAGAGGTCGTGAGTTCGAATCTCACCAGCCCGACCAGAGGAAAAGCCGCCGAAACCCCGCCGTGGGGCCCGTAGGCCTATTTCTTCGCCTTCTTCGCGGGAGGTTTTCCGCCCTTGGGGCTCTGGAAGAGCGGGGCGACCAATTCCTTGTCCCAGGTCGACAGGTCGGCGGAAAGCTTGGCGACGACCTCGGGTCGGGCGGACGCCAGATCCTTCGTTTCGCCGATGTCCGTCGACAGATCGTAGAGTTCAGCGGGTTGCTTGCCGTTGCGGACCAGCTTCCAGTCGCCGGAGCGGACGGCGTAGCTTTGTCCGCCGCCGGTGCGCCAGAAGAGGTTCGCGTGCGGCGCGGTCTGGGTCTCGCCCCGCAGGAAGGGGATGAGGTTGACGCCGTCGAGCCTGCGCTCGGAGGGGAAGGTGACGCCGGCCAGCGACAAGGCCGTGGCGGTGACGTCGAGGGAGGAGACCGGACGGTCGTAGGTCGAACCGGCCTTCAGCTGGGCCGGCCAACTGACGACGAACGGGACGCGGACACCGCCTTCGTAGACGGTGCCTTTGTTGGCGCGCAGCGGCGTGTTATCGGCGCCGAGCGAGGGCGGCGTGCCGCCGTTGTCGCTGAAGAAGAAGATCAGCGTGTCCTGGCTCTGTCCGCTGGTCGCGAGCGCCCGGGTGATCTCGCCGATGGCGTCGTCCAGCAGGCTGATCTGCGCGAGGCACTTGCGTCGGGTCGGGTCTTTCACGTCGGCGAACTGCTTCTCCCGCTCAGCCGTGGGCATGTGCGGGGTGTGCGGGGCGTTGAACGCCAGGTAAAGCATCCAAGGCGCGCCGGCGTTGCGCGTGACGAAAGCGGCGGCTTCCTGGCCGAAGGCCGAGGTGAGGTGGGCGGGGACTTCGGCGGTGGTCTTGCCGTCGCGGGTCAGCGGGACGTTGTATTCCTTCTTCACGTCGATCGCCCAGCCGGAGAAGGAGTGGCCGCCGCCGATGAAGCCATAGGTCTGTTGGAAGCCGCGGGCCCAGGGCGTGTGCGCCGGCGTCGCGCCGAGGTGCCACTTGCCGATCCAGCCCGTCCGGTAGCCGGCTTCCTGGAGGAACTGCGGCAGGAGTTTCTCCGTGAGCGGCAGGCCCGCCACGGCGTCGGCCGGATCATACGCGGGATTGTTCTCGTGCCCGAAGCGCTGCTGGTAGCGTCCCGTGAGCAGGCCCGCGCGGGTGGGTGAACAGAAGGGATGGGAGACGTATCCGCTGGTGCAGCGCACGCCGGAGGCGGCGAGCGCATCCAGATGGGGCGTCGGCACGGCCTTGCCGCCGTTGAAGCCGACGTCGGCGTAGCCATGGTCGTCGCTGACGATGACGAGGATGTTGGGCTTGCGGTCGGCCGCGAGGGCCAGGGCGCAGGCGCAGGTGGCGAGGAGCAGTCGGAGGGTCTTCATGGTAAGGTTATTTCGAGACTTCGGTCGCGGCGCCGGTCTGGGCGGGCGGCTGGCCGAGACGGAAATCGGCCGGCTGGCCTTTGCGTTGACGCGAGAGCCAGAGCACGCCGGCTGAGGATTCGGATTCGTGGCCGCCTTCGAAGACGGTCACGCGGGCGTTACCCGAGGCGCGGCGGAAGAGCACGGCCTTCTGGCGCTCCGGATCGGCTTGGGTCTCCGCGGCGAGGTCGGCGGGAATCTTCCGCTCGCTGACCATGAAGGCGATCGCTTCGGCGGACACCTGTTTGTCGGGCGCGGCCAAGACATTGAAGGCGCGAAGCGAGTGGCTGACCGGCACGGAACCCGTATGGCCGTCATGGATGCCGGTGTTGATGTCGAGCGGTACGACCTTGGCGGCGGGCAGGTGGAAGAGCGGCGACCTATGGCGATACTCGGCTTCGGTGGCGGGGCCGGGCGGGCCCCCGCAGGACTGCTCGAGCATCTTGGCGTAATTGTTCTTCCGCTGGCTGCTCTCGGCGTGCCACGCCGCGAGGTCGGAGATCGGCACCCAGGCGCTCACGCCGGCCCAGAGGTCGGGCGCGCGGGCGGCCATGACGAGGGACATGTGGCCGCCGCCGGAACCGCCGATGAGGTAGATGCGGGAAGCGTCGATGCGGGCGTCGCGCCGGGCGTAAGCTACGGCGTCGAGGATGTCCTGGGAAGCGAGGTCGGAGGCGCAGGCCTCGGGACGGTTGTTAGGTCCGCGGAAATCCGGCGCGACGAGCACCCAGCCGAGTTTCTTGGCCTGGGCGATCCACGGCGGGCCTTGTTCGAAGCCGCCGCTCCAGGAATGCAGGAAGACCACCAGCGGCACGGCGGGGCCGGACGCGTCGTGGGCCGCGGACTCCGGCCGCCAATAGATGGCTTTCTGCAGGGTGCCGTCCTTCGAACTCGGGATGTCGATGGCCAGCTTCATGGCTGCCGCACGTGTCTCCGCGGCGGAAGGACGTTTCGCCGCGACCTTGGGTTCGGCGGCGAAGGCGGCGACGGAGAGCAGGAGGCAGAGCAGTCTCACTTCAGTTCGGGGCGCAGGTGCGCCTTGACGTAATCGCTGTCGGTGGCGTGGACGACGTTCTTGGCGCCGGGGTAGACGAGTTCGCAGCGGACCTGGTTCGCGTCGCAGTGTTCCTTGAGCTTCACGCCGAAGTTGGCCGTATGGGTCGGGTCCTTCTCGTCTTTGCCGAGGTTCGGGGCCGCGGAGTAGAAGAGGCCGACCGGCGGGTCGTCGCGGCTGACCAGTTCATACGGCGAGTACTGCTTGATCCAGGGGAGGATTTCTTCGCGCGCCGCGTAGAAGGCGTCGAAGGACGAAACCTTCTTCTTCGCATCCCAGGTGATGCCGAAGGCGTGGGCGCCGTATTTGCTATTGGGCGTCCAGGCGCGCATCTGATGCGGGTCGAGGGTCGTCTGGGCGCCGGAGACCGCGGCGCAGGTCACGCGGGTGGATTCGCGGGCGATAGGATCGGCGCTCCGCGGATCGGCCAGGTCGTCATGGAAGGCCAGCCAGAGGCTCGTGCAGGCTCCGGCGGAGCCGCCGGCCAGGGCGACCTTGGTCTTATCGAGATTCCATTCCTTGGCCTTGCTGCGTGTGAACTGCAGGGCGCGGGCGCAATCGAACATCGGGCCCTTGACCGGCGGCACCAGTCCGTCCGCGGTGGAGTCCTTGATCGTGCGGTATTCCACCGAGACCACGGAGATGCCGGCTTCGAGGGCGGGCTTGATCATGCTACGGACCACCGAGCGGTCGCCGCCGGACCAGCCGCCGCCGTGGATGTAGAAGAGCAGGGGCGTGGGCTGGTCGGACTTCGCGCGCCAGAAGTAGATCCGCTGCATGCGGTGCGGACCGTAAGAGACGTTCTCGTCCGGCTCGACGGGCAAGGGATATTTGCGGAACTCCGGGTCGCCGGCTTTGGGCGCGGCCGGAGCCTTGTTGGCCGGCTCGGCCCACAGGAGGGAGGCGGCGGCGCAGGCCGCCGAGAGCAGGAGGAAGAGGCGGCTCATTTCAGTTCGGGACGCAGGTGCGCCTTGATGTAATCGTTCGGGTTGGCGTGCG
Source organism: Verrucomicrobiota bacterium (assembly GCA_046052185.1). Lineage (GTDB taxonomy): Bacteria > Verrucomicrobiota > Verrucomicrobiia > Opitutales > UBA953 > UBA953. Next base: position 14,408 of record JBJOMV010000001.1, read on the forward strand.
TGACGTCCGGGGCGCCGGGGTAGACCAGCTCGCAGGGCACCTTGATCTCGTCGCAGTGCTCCTTGAGCTTCACGCCGAAGTTGGCGGTGTGGGTCGGATCCTTCTCGTCCTTGCCGAGGTTGGGCGGGGTGCCGAAGAAGAGCCCGACGGGCGGGTCGTCGCGGGTGACGAGCTCATAGGGAGAGTATTCCTTGATCCACGGCATGATCTTCTCGCGGGCGGCGTAGAAGGCGTCGAAGGAGGATTCCTTCTTCTTGGCGTCGCCGGCGATGCCGAACGCGTGCGCGCCATAGCGGCTGTTGGGCGTCCACTCGCGCATCTGCTTCGGGTCGAGGGTGGTCTGCGGGACCTGCACCGCGGCGCAGGTGAGGCGGGTCGACTCGCGGGCGATGGGATCGGCGCTCTGCGGATCCGCGAGGTCGTCATGGAAGGCGAGCCAGAGGCTCGTGCAGGCGCCGGCGGAGCCGCCGGCCGCGCCGACCTTGGTCTTGTCGAGGTTCCACTCCTTGGCCTTGCTGCGGCAGAACTGCAGGGCGCGCGCGCAGTCGAGCATCGGGCCCTTCACCGGGGGCACCACCTTGTCCTCGGTGGCGTCCTTGATGTAACGATATTCGACGGAGACGACGGAGATGCCGGCGGCAAGGGCTTCCTTGAGCATGCCGTTGACGGACGAACGGTCGCCGTTGGCCCAGCCTCCGCCGTGGATGTAGAAGAGTAATGGGGTCGGCTTGTCCGACTTCGCGCGCCAGAAATACATCACCTGCATCCGGTGCGGACCATAGGCGACGTTCTCGTCGGGCTTGATCAGCAGGGGCGATTTGAGCCGCTCAGGATTGCCGTCGTTGACGAAACGGGCCGGCGCCTTCGGGGTCTCGGCCTTGGCCTTCGGCTTGGCCGGGGTGTCGGCGGCGAAGAGGGAGGCGGCGCCCAGAGAGAGGGCGACGACGGAAGCAAGCAGGGGGGTCATGCTGCCTTTGAGACAGTCCAAACCCCCTCCGGTTGCGAGGATAACCTTACTTGGCGGGCACCGCCGGGGGGACCTTGCAGGACTGCCAGGCGAGGAACTTCCATTCGCCTTGTTCGAGGCGCCAGACCGCCAGGAAGCTGATGGTGCTTTCGGCGGGGTTGCCCTTGAGGACGGCTTTCACGTCGAAGCGACCGGCCATGAGGGCGATGCCGGGGGCGGGGAAGGTCACGGTCCGCTCGTGGAAATCGTATTTCAGATACTTGGCGGAGCCGTCGAGCAGGGAGTCGATCAGCGAGGCCTTCGTGTCGACCTGCCCGTTGGAGTGGGTGTAACGAAGGTCGGCTGAAAGCACGGCTTCGAGCTTCTCACGGGTCGGGGCGAGCATGGCGGCCACGCGGGCGTCGTTCGCCGCATGTACGCGGGCTAGTTCAGGGTGCTCGGCGGCCGAGCAAGTGAGCGTGAAGAGGAAGGCGAGGAGGAGGGAGCGCATGGAAGAGTGGATGAAAGATGGCGGAGGACAGATGACAGATGAAAAAGCGGATGATTGCTGGGGTAGGGCGTGACTCGTTTTATCCGTCATCTGTCATCGGCCATCTGTCATCTTCACGGCCGTGACGATGCTGCGGTCGCAAGCGGTGTCCTGATGGCGGATGTCGCCGAAGCCGGCTTCGGTCAGGAGCGCGCGCATCTCGCCGGTGCCGTAGCAGCGGCCTTCGGTGACGCTCATCAGGAGAGCGGAGTAGGCGGCTACGGGACCCGGGCCGGTCTTATCGTCGTTCAGATGGGCGTCGTGCACGATGAGCAGGCCGCCCTTCGGCAAGGCCTTGGCCGAGGCGGCCAGCAGGAAGCGGACCTTGTCCGTGTCCCAATCGTGCAGCACGTTGGAGAACAGGTGGACGTCGTAGCCGGAGGGCAGGGGGTCCTTGAACATGTCTCCGGCCGTGACGTCGACCCGGTCCTGGAAGCCGCGCTTGGCGATCATCTTGCGGGTGATGCCGTCGACCGGGGCGCGCTCGAAGACCGTGGCGGAGAGCCGGGGGTGATTCGCGACGAGCGCGCAGGCGTAGATGCCCGAGCCCCCGGCGATGTCGAGCAGGCGCGTGCGGGCGCCGACGGGCGAGGCCTTGGCCATCGCCGGTCCGAGGGTGAAGCCGCGCGAGTCCATCGCGGCGGTGAAGCTCGTGGCGAACGCGTCGGTGAGCATCGCTTCGCTCCAGGGCTTCTCGTCCTTGTAGCTTCCCCAGTTGGCGGGTTTGTCGGTCCTGAGGATGACGACGAAGTCCTTCACCACCGGGCGGTCCTTCAACGAAGCGTAGTAGGGCCCGAGGAAGGTCGGCGAAGTGCTGACGAGGTGTTCCTGCCCCAGCGGCGTCACCGAGTAGACGCCGTCCTTCAGCGCCAGGAAGCCGTTGGCGACGAAGAGCGTCAGCATCACGTCGGTCGGCCGGCGGTGCGTGCCGAAGTCGCGGCAGACCGTGGCGAGGTCGGACGGCTTGGCCGCGAGCTTCGTGAAGAGGTCGAACTCCGTGATCGCGGCGGCGATCAGGTCGACCGCATAGAGGCCGTCGCGGAAGCGATAGATTTCCAGCGGGTCGTGCGCGGGCGCACGGGTAAGGTCAAGCGGGGCGGACATGAGCAAGGGCTGCACGATGACAGCCCTTGCGGAGAAAACCACCCGTTTCCTCGGTCTTACTTGGCCTTTTTCTTGCCCGCCTTCTTCTTGGCGGGTTCCGCGCCTTCGGCGGCGGGCTTGTCGGCGAAGTCCGGGACCTTGAAGTCGATGGCCTTCGCCTGCCGGTCGTATTCCGACTCCAGCTTCTTGCGCAGTTCGGCATGAGCGGGGTCGGCGGCGAGGTTCTTCAGTTCGTACGGGTCGGACTTGAGGTCGAAGATTTCAGTCCACTCGTCGTGTCCGGGATACTTGATCAGTTTGGCGTCGGTCGTCCGCACCGCCGTGGTCATCGGCACGTTGCCGAAGCCCTTTTCGAAGAAGTAGCAGTAGAAGAAGCTTTCGCGCCAGTCGGCGGCCTTCTCCTCGAGGAGCGGCTTCCAGCTGCGTCCGTGCATGGCGGCGGGCACCGGCTGACCGGCGAGGTCCAGGAAGGTCGCGGCGGGGTCGATGTTGAGGACCATGCGGTCGTCGGTGCGGCCGGCCTTCACCGCACGGGGGTAACGCACGAGCATCGGGATGCGGAGGGACTCTTCGTAGGCGGTGCGCTTGTCTCCGAGGTTGTGTTCGCCCAGGTAGTAGCCGTTGTCGCTCGAGAAGACGAAGACCGTGTCCTCGGTCAGGCCGAGTTCGTCCAGCGTCCTGAGCAGCTTGCCGACGTTATCGTCCACCCCGTTGATCCCGCGGAACATTCCGAGGTTGGTCGGGACTTCCTTGGCGTCGGTCTGCTTGCCTTTGGCGCCGTTCGGACCGGCGGGCGAGTAGATCGCGGGAACGCCGAAGTTAGGCACGTTCCGGGCCAGCGCGCCTTCGTAGGCTTTTTCGTGGCGGGGCGGAGGCGTGAACGGCCCGTGGCAGGTCTTGAGGCCGAGGATCATCAGGAACGGCTTGTCCTTGTTGGCCTTGATGAAGTTCGCCGCATACTCCGTGGTCACGTCGTCGACGAAGCCCTTGCTCGGGGTCTTGACCCCGTCGACCTCGACGGGGCAGTCGAAGTAGACGCCCTGGCCGACGAAGCTGACCGAGGTGTCGAAGCCGGGGCGCTTGCCCGATTGGTTGCCATGATGCCACTTGCCGAAATACCCGGAGACATAGCCGGCGGGACGGAGGAGGGCGGCGACGGAGAGGTTGCCTTCGGGGTGGGGCGTGTGGTTGTTCGTCACGCCGTTGACGTGGCCGTATTGTCCGGTGACGAGCGAGGCGCGTGACGGGGCGCAGAGCGAGTTCACCACGAAGGCGTTACGGAAACGAAGCCCCTCGTTAGCGAGGCGGTCGAGGTGCGGTGTCTTGAGCCAGGGGAAGCGCGCTTTCTCTCCCTGTTCCTTCTGGACGACGCCGAGGGCGTCCCAGCGCTGGTCGTCGGTGAAGACATAGACGAAGTTCGGCTTGCGGTCGGCGGCGAGGAGGGGGCCGAAGGTCAGGCAGAGCAGGGCCAGGAGGGGTAGGCGCAGGATGGGCATGCCTATCTAACAACTCCGACGGCCGGGAGTTGCGAGCATTCTCCTGCTAGGGTCACTTCAGGGTCTTGATGTAAAGGACCAGCGAGTCGACCTGGGCGTCGGTGAGGACGCCGGCGAAGCTGGGCATGGCGAACTCGGACTTCACGAAGGAGGCATGCTTCTTGGCGTTGGGTTCGAGGATCGACTCGCGCAGGTAAGCCGCGTCGACGGTCGTCGACCCCTTCTTGCCTTTGTCGGTCACGTAGTCGCGCTTGGAGCCGAAGAGGCCCTTCCACTTCGGGCCGACGTTGTTCATGGCGGTGTCGGTGACGGAGTGGCAGGCGACGCAACCGAACATGGTGGCGAGGCGCTGGCCTTCCTTGGCGGAGACGACTTCAGCTTTCCTCGCGACCGCGGCGCGTGGGGTGAGGTCGACCTCGATCGGGCCGAAGCCTTCGGCGGCGGGGTCGAATTTCGTGAGTTCGTAAGGGGTCGTATAGGCGTTCGCCCGCATCTCGGCGCCGGCGGCGGAGGCGAGGTCCCAGCCGAGGCGAAGCTGTTCGACCGGTTTGAGGCCGGGGACGCCGAGGAAGACGCTCTTGCCGTCCAGACTAAGGTAGGCGCTGCTCGCGGTCAGCCAGTCATTGCCGGTCTTGCCGTCGGCCTTGTATTGGGCCGAGCCGTAGGAAGGGGCCCGCTTGTAGCGCCAGGTCGCGAGCGAGTAGCTCTCGGGGTTCTTGGCCTTGGCCGGATCGAGGGCGACGTCGAAACGTAGCAGGATGCCGCGGTCGGTCGGGATGATCTCGCGCGGGGTGAGCGAGGGCGCGCGGGTGTAGCGGACGCGTTCGATGCCTGTCAGGGTGTCGAGGGTGTTGCCCCAGCCGGCGATCTGGAAGCCGGCGACATAGAGCTGGCCGTCGATGGGATTGACCGACCCGTTGAGCGGCGGGGTGGCGAAGCCTTTGGCGACGCTGACGACGCTCGCCTGGGGCTTGGCGCCGCGGTGGTTCCAGAGCACGCGCAGGAGGTCCGGCTGGTTGAAGCAGATCTGCACCATCTGGTCGTTGAGCGGGCCCATCTGCGCGCCGACCAACCAGACCTGTGAGAGGGCGGAGGCGTTGACCGCATGCGGAATCCAGGTGAGCGGGGCGGCGATCGGGGCGGGGTAGCTTTCCTTGGGGAGCTTGTCGCTGAGGAAGCCGTAGAACTGGTCGCCCTGGATGATGTGCAGGGGCGTGCTCGGGATGTAGTGGCCTTGTTGGTCGCTCGAGACGACGAGGCCGGTGAGCGGATGGACGGAAATGTTCGGCTGGCGGAGGCCGTAGCCGAGGCGGGTGGCGGTCCGGCCGTCGGCGGAGAGGCGGAGGACGCTGCCGTTGTGCTTGCCGATGGTCGTCGCTTCCTGGCCACCCTTGGCGATGACGAACTCGCCCTTCGGTCCGAGGCGGAGGGTGCTGGGGAACTCGCGCATGTCGGCCGTCTGGGCGAACGCGTTCGAGAAGAGGTCATGGACGTCGGCTTCGCCGTCGCCGTCCGTGTCACGGAGGCGCCAGACGCCGTTGCGGTCGAAGACGAAGATCTCGTCGTCGCGGATCGCGCACGTCATCGGCTCGTGCAGGCCGGAGGCGTAGCGGCGCCAGGTGACGTCGGTCGCGCCGACCTTCAGGCCGCGGGCCAGCCAGACGTCGCCGTCGAGCGTGACGACGACCGCGGTGCCGTCCTTGCGGAATTGGATGTCGCCCGTGCGCACGGCACGTTTCCAGGGATTATCGACGGGCAGGCCGACGTGATCGATGGCGAAGGCCTCGGCGCTTTCGGTCACGGTCACCTTGGTCTTCACCTCGGCTTGCCAGCGGCGAGCCGAAGGGCCGGTCGGGATGGCCTGCGCGGTCACCGCGGGGGCGGCATGCTCGTCGCAGAGGGTGACGCACAGGCCCGCGGGCGCGGCGTTGGCGGGCACTTTCACGACGAAGAACTCCTCATCGGAGACGAGCTCGGCCGGGCCGGTGACGGAGACGCCGGTCTCGAGTTCCTGCGACGGGCCTTGGCGGCGCGTGCCGACGACGAGCAGAAGGTCCTTCGCGTGGGCGGAGACGGAGAGGTGACGTTCGACGACGATGTGTCCGTCGTGCTCGGCGGCCTTCCAGAATTCGCGGACGGTGGCGTCGGCCACGCGATAATTCAACACGACGTCTTTGCCGGCGAGTTCGACCGATTCAAAACGGCCGAGGGCTTCCGGCAGCGGTCCGCGGCCGACTTCTTGGGGCGAAGGGGCGGGCGAGCGCGGATCGGTCGGGTCGACCTTGGCGCCGAGCTGCCAGCCGGGGAGGATCGCATGGCCGAGCCAGAGCTTGCCTTCGGGCTGCGGGGCGGGGAACTGACCGCCGAGCGTCTTGCGGCTCGGGTCGTGATAGGAGCCAGGCGCGAGGGCCTTGTCGCTGACGCCCTTGCCGCGCCAGACCGCGGCGACACGGAGCAGGTCGGTGTCGAAGCAGGCCCAGGTGTCGTGCGGCAGCTTGATGATCAGCCCGCGGGGCGTGAGGTTGTCCTTGCCGGTGCCTTCGCGACGGGCGTCGAGGATCGTAGAGAAGAACGGGAAATCCGCTTCGACCCACTCGCCCCAAGGCTGCGGGGCGTAGGTCTTCGTCTTCCGGCCTTCCCGGGTCGCGGGTTTCTTCACCGGCTCCGCCGCCAGGCAGGTCAGCGCTCCGCAAAGCAGGGCAAGGAGGAGTCGGTGAGGACGCATTGAGTTCGGCAGTTGGGGCGTCAGACGGATATGGTGTCGGAACTTCAGGGGCAATCACATCCGCCATCTTCCATCGTCTATCCTTGTTCTATCGGTCACAGCCCCTGCAGCCAGCGGAGGAAGCTGCCTTCCTGTGAGGCGAGGATCGAGAGGAGGTCGCTCCGTTCGTCGGTCCAGTACATGATGCGGGCGGGGAATTCGACGCTCTCCTTGGTCACGTCCCGGATCAGCGGTTGCTGGAGCAGGACCTGATTGCGGGTCATGATGATCCAGTCCGAACCGTAGAAGCCTGCTTCCTCGTAGGCCGTGTCGTTGTCATCGATCGTGATGGCGGGGAAGCCGATCTTGTCGGCGATGCGGTAGACCACCGGGTGTAGGTCGAGGTAGCGGTTCGAGACGTGCACGGCGATGGCGCCGTCAGGCTTGAGGTGGCGCTGGTAGTGGTCGAAGGCCTCGAGGGTCAGGAGGTGCACCGGGATGGCGTCGCTGCTGAAGGCGTCCAGCACGATGACGTCGTATTGCTGGTCCGCTTCGCGTTCCATCGAGAGGCGGGCGTCGCCCATCACGAGTTCGGTCTTGGCCTTCGAATCCTTCAGGTAGGTGAAGGTGCTCGTCGCGAGCCGGGCCACGTCATGGTTGATCTCGTAGAAGCGGAAGGTGTCGCCCGAGCGGCCCCAGGCGGCGAGGGTGCCGCAGCCGAGGCCGATGGCGCCGACGCGTCGTCCGCCGCCGGGCTTGTGCGCGCGGAGGAGGCGGCCGATGCCGCTGGTCGACGTATAGTAGCTGCTCGGGTCGGTGCGCTTCTCGGGGTCGACGTATTGCAGGCCGTGGATGGTCGCGCCGTGCTGCAGGGTCAGGTGGTGCGCGCCGGCGATTTCGGCGTCGTTGTCATTGACCTTGAGCACGCCGTAGAAACCGCGGGTCACGCTCAGCGAGCCGCGGAGCGAGGTCGTGGCGACGTCGGCGAGGCCGTAGCCCAGCGCGGCGAGCGCGAGGAACGGCAGCGCCCAGGCCCAGCGGCCCCGGCCTCCGCGGAGGGGGAGGGTCGGATCCTGACGAAGCACGAGGAGAACGAGCGCGGCGGTCAGGAACAGCGCGAGGTGCAGTTCGAAGTAATCGGGGAAGACGAAGGGCGCGACCAGCGCGACGAACAGTCCGCCGGCGGCCCCGCCCGCGGAGAGCGAGAGGTAGAAGCCGGTCAGACGGCTCGCGCCGGGACGCAGGCGGTAGACTTCGCCGTGGCAGACCATGCAGGCGACGAACAACGTGCCGAGATAGAGCGTGGCGAGCGGGGTGATGTCGGGGTGGGATTCCGCCTGATAGAGGTTCCAGAGCACCATGCCCAGCAGGACGGTGAGCAGCGGGAGCCAGAAGGCCCGATGATACCAGCGGGGGCTGTCGAAACTGATGATGAAAGAAAGCAGATAGAGGCTCAGCGGCAGGACCCAGAGGAAAGGCACTACGGCGATGTCCTGGCAGAGCTTGTTGGTGATCGCGAGGAGCAGCATGACGCCGCAGGCGGGCAGGGCGAACCACAGCAGCTTCCGCCACGCCGAGGCGGGGGCTTCGACCTCCGCTGCCTTGGCCGATGCGCCGTCGGTCGCGGCGGACTTCCAGACTTTCAGTCCGCACCAGGCGGTGAGTCCGGCATAGATCGCCAGTCCCCACGACCAACCGTCGGCCTGCGCCTGGCGGCTCAGCTGGGGTTCGAGGTAGAACGGGTAGACCAGCAGAGCGAGCAGTGAGCCGACGTTGGACAGGGCGTAGAGGCGATACGGTGATACGCCCGGATTGGCTTTGCTGAACCAAGCCTGCAGGAGCGGTCCGGTGGCCGAAAGCACCAGGTAGGGCAGGCCGAGGCAGCCAAGGAGCAGCAGCAGGATGTGGCCGGCGGCGTGCGAGCCGTCGATCGGCTTCCACGCGTCGCCCGGCGTGATCGGCAGCAAGGCGACGGCCAGCGCGAGCAGGCAAAGATGCGTGATGACCTGACGGCGCGGCGTCAGCCGGCTGATGCTGAAGTGCGCGTAGGCGTAGCCACCCAGGAGGAGGAGCTGGAAGAAGAGCATGCACGTCGTCCAGACGGCCGGGCCGCCGCCGAACCAAGGCAGGATGAAGCGCGCGATCAGCGGCTGGACGAGGAAGAGCAGGAAGGCTCCCCAGAAGATGGTCAGGCTGAAAGCGAACATGGTGGGGTAGGCCTTTATAACCCCGCCGGGAGGCGAAGGTTGGGGCCTAGGACAACTAGTCCGACCGCCGGACGCTGGCAATCCCGTTCAGGCCCGGGGCCGGAACTTCAGCACGAGCGATTCGTACCCTAACTTCCGCTCGTAAGAGTGCTCGGTTTCGGTGCGTTCCTCGGCCGAAACGATCTCCATGCCGTCGACGAGCTCGACGCACTTCTGGAGTAAGGTGCGCAGGAGCAGGCGGGCGTGCGGGGCGCCGAGGCAGAGGTGTTCGCCGAAGCCGAACGAAAGGTGCGGGTTCGGCTTGCGGTCGATCTTGAAGACGTCGGCTTCGGGGAAGACCGACTCGTCGCGGTTGGCCGAAGCCCAGCCGAGCGAGACGCGACCGCCGGCGGGGACCTGTTCGCCGTGCACGGACGTGGCGACGGGGCAGACGCGGCCGATGTGCGTCAGCGGCATGAAGAAACGGAAGAACTCTTCGCTGGCGTGCACGATGCGCTTCGGGTCTTCCCGCAGGTAGGCCAGGGCTTCCGGGTTGGCGGCGAGGTGACCGAGGGCGCAGGCGATGGTGTGGATGACCGTGTCGCGGCCGCCGGCGAAGGTCAGGTTGGCGAACCCCATCATCTCTTCGCGGGTGAGCGGTCGGCCTTGGAAGCGGGCTTGGGTGAGCGCGCTGAAGAAACAGCGGCCGGGCGCCTGGCTGACCGCGTCGAACTTGCGCGTGAGGTAGTCCTCGAGCTCGACGCCTTTCTTCAGGCCGCCGCGGACGCGGAAGACGTGGACGCCCCAGCCGATCCAGATGTCGGCCTCGCGTTCGTCGGTGTCGAGCAGGTAGGTGAGGGCGCGGGCCTGGATGGGCAGGGCGAAGCCGTGCACGATCTCGGTCGTCTCGCGGGCGAGGGCCCCGCGCACGAGCTCGTCGATCAGCGACTCGACCTTCGAGGCCATCTCCGGGAGTTTGGGGCGCTGGAAGAACGGTTCCGCGATGGCACGGTATTCGCCGTGTACGGGCGGATCCGTCTCGATGGGCAGCTGACGCATCGAGCGGGCTTCCTCTTCGGAGGGAATCGGCACCCGGAAGGGCGCGTCGGAGCTATAGGTCTGCCAATCCTTGGCCGCTTGGCGGACTTCGGCGTGACGCAGGATCATCGGGATCTGCTCGCCTTGGAATTCGAAGCGCGCGACCGGGCCTGACTCCCGCTTCTCCTTGAAGGGGTCGGAAGGCTTGTGGCCGAAGGGGCATTTGCCGCCGAACATGGGCTTACTTGGCGGCGTCTGCCTTCGCGGCTTTCTTGGAGGGCGGACGGAGTTCGTCGGCGGTCCAGGAATTGGGATGGTCGGCGCTCTGTTTGCGCACGCCGGCGACGAACTTGGCGTCGACGGGTGAGCCGTTGTGCTCCCACTCGCGGCGGATGTAGGTGAGCACGCTGGCGACGTCTTCGTCGCTGAGCATGCCCATCGGCGGCATGGAAAGATCCCAGACGCGGTTGCCGACCTTGATCGGGCCGCCGAGTCCGTTGAGGACGATCTTCGCGGTGACATCGGGCTTGCCGAGCACCCAGTCGCTGTCGACGAGGGGCGGGGCGAGGCCGTCGAGGCCATAGCCGTGCGGCTGGTGGCAAGGGGCGCAGAGCGTGGTGAAGATGACCTTGCCCTTCTCGAAGCGGGCCAGTTCGGCCTTGGTGAGAGCCGTCACCTTGGGCGCGGCCGGCGCGCCCGGCTTGCCCATCCACGCGAGGCGGGAGGAGAGGGAGGTCAGGTTCGTGAGACCACCGGAAGATTTCACGGAGGCGCGCAGTTTGGCGAGCGCGGCCGGTTCGGCGCTCAGCCAGATGGTCTTCAGGGGCGAGGTCTTCTTGGTCTTCGCGTCACGGATGGTCTGGTCGAGTCCGCGGAGCAAGGCGTCGCGGAGGTTGGTCCGGTCATCGAGCGTCACGGCGACCGCGAGCATCTGTTCGAACGGGCCGCCTTTGCCGGCCTGTGAGACGAGCGCGGCCAGGGCTTCGAGCACGGGGCCGGTCTGCGTCAGGTTGGCGCGCGTGGCCGCCTTGGCCACGGCCTGGGCGAGGGCGACTTCCCGACCGCGGGCGCCGGAGAGGGCGCCCTCGCGGATCAGGGCGTTCTGTCCATGGCGGGTAAGCAGTTCAGCGAGCGCTTGGTCGGCGGCGGGCTGATTGACGGCCGAGAGGCGGATCGCGAGGTGCGCGAGCACGAGCGGGGCGGAGTCGTCTTTTACGGCGAGCAGATCGGGGAGGAGGTCCGCCGGGGCCAGGCGCACGGCGGCGGCGCGGACTTGCGCGTCCTGATCCTTGAGGGCGGCGCGGACGTCGTCCGGCGTGATGGCTCCGAGGCCGTCCAAGGTCCAGAGCGCGTGCAGGCGCGTCACGGCGGGCGTGGCGGCGTCGGCCAGCAGGGCGCGTAGGGCCGGGGCGGCGGCCGTGTCGCCGCTTTCGACGAGCAGGCGCTGGGCGGCGTCACGGACCCAGCCGTTGGGATGGGAGAGGCGAGCGACGCGGTCGGCGGAGCCTGCGGGCAGGATCGTCTTGGTCGGAGCCGCCTTGTCGTCGCGCACGATGCGCCAGATGCGTCCTTGGTTGACGGGCGTCTCGAGCTTACGCGCCTTGATGTTGGCCATCAGGTAATGCGTCAGGAAGCCCGGGTGCTGGAGCATGCCGCGATACATGTCCACGACGTAGAGCGCGCCGTCCGGTCCGTTGGCCATCATCACCGGGCGGAAGCGTTCGTCGGTCGAGGTCAGGAACTCCGTGCCGCGATGGGCGTCCTCGGCGGTGATCACGCCGTCCTTCTCCGTGAGCTTGAGGCGCTTCACGAGGTTGGAGGACGGTTCGGGGACGAAGGCGTCGCCGCGGTATTCGGCCGGGAAGGCGTCGCCCCGGTAGACGACGGCGCCGCAGGTGGAGGTCGCGCGGGCGAGCGTGCCGTCTTCTCGGAGGGTCTTCGGATCGTAGCCGCGGTTCACGCCGGGCGTCGGGTGCGAAGGGAAGACCGCCTGGTCCTTCATGACCTGGAAGTTCACCGACGAGGCCGTGCGCAGGAGCGGATTGCGCGAGAAGGCGGCGGCGGGCAGGAGGTCGGCGCGGAGGAGGTCGGAGTTGTAGTTGAAGAACAGGCGTCCGGCATCGTCCTGGCAGAGGCCCCACTGGCCGCGGCCGAGGCCGGGGCCGCGCTGCCACGTGTCGCCCTGCGTCCGGAAACTCACGCCATAACCCGCGGAGTAGATCCGGTTGTCCATCGCCCAGGTCGGCGTGTTGGCCATGTGTTCCGGCTGGCCGCCGAAGGTGCCGTAGTCATTGGCCACGATCGTGCGGCTCTCGGCCTTGCCGTCGCCGTCGAGGTCGCGGCAGAAGAAAAGATTCGGCGGTTCGGCGACGAGCGCGCCGCCTTTGACCGGCATCACGCCACGCGGCATGACGAGATCATCGGCGAAGGCCGTCGCGCGGTCCATGCGCCCGTCGCCGTCCGCGTCGGTGAGCAGGGAGACGCGGCCGATCGGTTCTTTCTCCGTCGTGCCGTCGAGGTCCCGCATATAGCCGCGCATCTCGACCACGAACATCCGGCCTTGGTCGTCGAAGCTGATCGCGACCGGCGTCTCGATCATCGGTTCGGAGGCGACGAGCTCGATGCGGAAACCAGGCGGCAGACGGAAGGACTTCAGGGCCTCTTCCGGCGACAGCGGGGCGGGGGCAGGCAGGTCGAATTTGAGGGTGACGTCCTTCGGGCCGGCATTGCCCTTGTTCAGGGCGAAAGCGGACGTGGCTCCGACAAGCAGAGCCAGGACGGCAAGCGGGGTCTTCATGCAGGCTTTTAAGACAGGCCAAAAGGGTGGGGGTTGCAAGGCGAACCCCCCGTTTTCCCCCTAGGGAAAGCCGCGGCCGAAGGCTTACTTCTTGCCCTTAGGCGCGGCGGCCGCCGCGACCGGCCAGTCGTCGGTCCGGAAGGGGGAGGCGGGCAGGCCGGCGCCGTTGGCGAGGCTGTATTCCGGCCAATCCTTCCAGGCATAGCGGACGGCGGCAGGTTTGGCGACTTCGGCGCTGCGGACGACGACGGTCTCGCCGACGATCTTCGCCTCGGCGGCCTTCCACTGCTTGTCATCTCCGGCGATCTGGAAGCCCGTGAGGGCGCCGCCGTTCATGGACTTCAGTCCGCCGTTCGCATGCTTGAAGGAGACCGTGATCGCGTCGCCGCTGATCGAGGAGCCGGCCGGGAGCGGACCGCTGGTCGCGGGGACGTCCTTACCGTAGACCGTGCCGAGGGCCCAGAAGGAGAGGCGCTTGCCGACGTCCTGCTTGTTCTTCGGGTGGATGTCCTTGGCGTCGCCGAGGTCGATCGTGATGGCCATGCCGGTCTTCGGGAGTTCCAGCGTCTTCATCATCGATTCGCGGACGCGGGGCCAGCCTTCGCCGGGCGAGGTGTAGTTCGGAAGCTGGACCCAGGCGAAGGGCACTTCGTCGTTCCACAGCGTGCGCCAGCTGGTGACGAGCTGGGAGAGCTGCTTGTGATAGAGGCCCGGGTTGCCCGCGTTGCCCTCGCCCTGATACCAGAGCATGCCTCGGAGCGTGTAAGGAACGAGATTGACCACCTTGCCGTTGAAGAGGCCGGCGGGTCCGCCCTTGAGCTTGCGCATCGCCAGTGGATCGCGGGGCGCCGGGGTCACGAAGGGAGTGCCGTTGGCCTTGGCCTTGGCGACAGCGGCTTTCCAAGCGGCCATCTGCTTTTGGAAGAGTTCGGGCGCCTTCTTTTCATCGAAGGCGAGGTAGTCCTTCATCTTGGCGTCGAAGTTCGCCTTCGTCTCCGGGTCGGAAGACTGCGCCTCGGCGGAGACCCAGGACTCGATGGGCGTGCCACCGACGGAGGTGTTGATCAGGCCGACGGGTACGCCGACTTCGCGGTGGATCTCGCGGCCGAAGAAGTAGAGCGCCGCGGAGAAGCGGCCGACGTTGTCCGGCGTGCAGGTGCTCCACGCGCCTTTGCCTTCGGCGGCAGGTGAGGCGGAGTGGGTCGAGGATTCCTGGTAATGACGGATGAGCGGGAAGTTCGCGGCGGCCTTCTCGGCTTCGAAGTGATTCGAGGACTGGACGGTCATCGCCATGTTCGACTGGCCCGAGCCGAGCCAGACTTCGCCCACGAGTACGTCCTGTACCTCGACCTTATGGCCGTCCTTGCCCGTGACGGAGAGCGTGCGGGGTTCGGCGGAGGCCTTGAGGGCGTCGAGCTTCAGCATCCACTTGCCATCGGCGTCCGCGGTGGCGGACTTGGACTGGCCGGCGAAGGCCACGGTCACCGTCTCGCCGGCGTCGGCCCAACCCCAGACGGCGACAGGCTTCTCGCGCTGGAGGACCATGTGGTCGGAGATCGGCGCGGCCAGACGGAAGCCGGCGGCGAAGAGGGAGGTGCCGCCGATGAAGACGGTCAGCAAGAGGGCGAGGAAGCGAGGGGTACGCATACCCTTCTAACATCGGAAATCTGCCTAGGTTGCGAGAATAAGCATAAGGCCTAGCCCCAGCCCTAGCTCTGCCTCTGGCCCTCTCTTAGGCTAACAACTTCTTCACGACGTGGCAGGGCTCGACGCCGGTGAGGCGGAAGTCCAGGCCGGCATTGCGGAAGGTGAGGCGCTCGTGGTCGACGCCCAGGCAGTGGAGGATGGTCGCCTGCAGGTCGGGCACGCGGACCTCGTCCTTGACGATGTTGAAGCCCATCTCGTCGGTCTCACCGATCGTCTGGCCTCCCTTGATGCCGCCGCCGGCCATCCACATCGAGAACGCCTGCGGGTGGTGGTCACGGCCTTGGCTGCGGCCGAGCGAGACGCTGGATTCGACCATCGGGGTGCGGCCGAATTCGCCGCCCCAGACGACGAGCGTGCTGTCGAGGAGACCGCGACGTTTGAGGTCCTTGACGAGCGCGGCGGAGGCCTTGTCGGTCTTGGCGCAGTTATTCCGCACGTTGCCGGCGACGTCGCTGTGCGCGTCCCAGCCTTCGTTGTAGATGTTGATGAAGCGGACGCCGCGCTCGACCATGCGGCGGGCGAGCAGGCAGGCGCGGGCGAAGGAAGGCACCTTCGGATCGCAGCCGTAGAGTTCGAGGGTCTCCTTGCTCTCGGAAGAGAGGTCCATCAGGTCCGGGGCCGAGGTCTGCAGGCGGTAGGCCATCTCGTAGTTGGCGATGCGCGTGGCGATCTCGCTGTCACCGTCCAGGCGGAGGCGGCGATCGTTCATCGCGTTGATCAGTCCGATGGTGTCCTTCTGCGTCGCCGGGTCGATGCCCGCGGGCGTGGCGGTGTTGAGGATCGCGTCACCGGTATTGCGGAAGCGGGTGCCCGCGTAGGAGCTCGGCAGGAAGCCGCTGCTCCAGCAGGCCGCGCCGCCGCTGATGCCGGCGCCGGTGCTCATGACCACGAACGAAGGGAGGTCCTTGGCTTCCGAGCCCAGGCCGTAAGTGATCCAAGAGCCCATGCTCGGCCGGCCCGGCTGCGAGAAGCCGGTGTTCATGTAGATCTGAGCCGGGGCGTGGTTGAACTGCGTCGTCCGGCAGGACTTCACGATGGCGATGTCGTCCGCGATCGAGGCGATGTGCGGGATCATCTCCGAGAGTTCGGCTCCGGACTGGCCGTGACGGGCGAACTTATAGCGCGGTCCGAGGACGGCGGCGTCGGGACGGATGAACGCATAACGCTGGCCGTTGATGATCGAGGGCGGGAGGGGCTTGCCCTCCAGCTTGGCCAGCTCGGGTTTGTAGTCGAAGAGTTCGAGCTGCGAGGGCGCGCCGGCCATGAAGAGGTGGATGACCGCCTTGGCCTTGGGCGGGTGGTGCGGCAGGCCGGACACCTGGCCCGAGCCGGCGGCGGCGAGGCGGCCCATGGCGCCGTCGGCCATCAGGGAAGCGAGGGCGATCTTACCGACGCCGAGGGCGCATTCCTGGAAGAAGTGCCGGCGGGTGACGTTGGGGCGGAGCATGGGGAAGATGAAAGATGAGGGATGGAAGATGACAGATGACAGATGGCAGAGGACAGATGATGGAGGGCTGAATGGAGGACTGAGTTGAGGACTGAATGGAGGGTTGACTGGAGAAGGCTCTAGGGGGTGTTTTATCAATCTGTCATCTGCGATCTGTCATCCGTCATCTACTCTTCACGGATGCGTGATGCTCTCGTCGAGGTTGAGGGCGGCGCGGGCGAGGGCGGTCCAGATGTCCTTCTCCGCGACCTTGCGGGCGCGCTGCGCGTCGACGAAGGCCTGCATGGTCTTCAGCTCATCGGGTGCGGGCGGGCGGGTGACGCAACGGCGGAGGACGAAGGCGATGCGACCGGCGTCATCCGTAGCCGCCGTCATGGCCTTCGCGCCGAGGGCGCGCGAGGCTTCCATGAACATCTCGTCGTTGAGCAGGGTGAGGGCCTGCAGCGGGCTGTTGGAGACGTCGCGACGGGCGATGCAGGCCTCGCCGGTGGGCGCGTCGAAGGTCGTGGCCATCGCGAACGGGGCGGTGCGCTTGATGAAGGTGTAGAGCGAACGACGGTAGCGGTCTTCGCCTTCGCTGGGCTTCCACTCGATACGCCCGTAAGTGCCTTCGCTGGTCACGCTGGCGGGCTGGGGCGGGAAGACGCCAGGTCCGCCCATCTTGAACGAGATGAGGCCGGCCGCCTGGAGCGCGCCGTCGCGGATCACTTCGGCGTCGAGGCGGAAGCGGCTGCCACGGGCGAGCAGGAGGTTCTCGCGGTCTTTCTCGGCGAGCTCGGGCGTGACGCGCGAGGACTGGCGGTAAGTGGCGCTGGTGACGATCAGGCGGTGGAGCTTCTTCATCGACCAGCCGGTGCGCTGGAACTCGACGGCGAGCCAGTCGAGCAGTTCAGGGTGCGTCGGGGCTTCGCTCTGGTAGCCGAAGTCCTCGAGCGTGGTGACGAAGCCGCGGCCGAAGAAGGCCTGCCACTGGCGGTTCACGGCCACGCGGGCGGTCAGCGGATTCTCGGGAGCGAAGAGCCAGCGGGCGAAGGTCAGGCGGTTTGCCGGGGCGTCCTTGGGCAGGCCGGGCAGGAAGGCGGGCACGCCGGGCTTCACTTCTTCGCGTGGGTTCAGGTATTCGCCGCGGTGGTAACGCACGGTCGTCCGCGGGTTGGAAGCGGGACGCTCGCGCATGACGAGCGTGGGCTGGCCGCGCGGGATGCGCTTACGCAGGGCGGCGAGGGCCTTGGCGTGCACGGCGACTTCGGGGGCGGTCTCGAGGAAGCGCATGCGCAGGGCGTCCCGATCCTGAGGTGCGGCGCCGGCGAGCATGGCCTCGATCGTCGCAGGGTGGCCGGTGGCGGTGGCCTGTTCGTCGGTGGTGACGGAGAGACGGAAGTGGCCGAGCGAGCAGGAGAAGTGCTTTTCGAAAAGCATCTTCAGGGTCCAACCGGCGGGGAGGTCGGTGGGCTTGGCGAAACGGAAGACGGCCGTCTGGCGCTGACCGTAGCCGCCCAGCACCTGCCAGCCGCTCGACATCTCGCCGTCGAGCGCGGCGGAAGCGTTGTTCTTCTTTCGGGCGGCCTTGCCCTTCGCCTTGGCTTTGGCCTTAGGAGCGGCGGCGGCATCACTGATACGATCTTCCTCTTCGTCGTTGGTCGCGAAGGCCTCGCCGAATTCAAGACGCTGGCTGCCATGCCAGGCTTGGAGTTCGCTGAGGAAGAAGCCGCCGAGCGGACCCTCGTAGCTGGTCAGTCCCGGACCGTCGTTGGGCAGGGAAGGGTGGTCCGCGACTTCGAGGCGGAGGGCGGTCACACCTTTGTGGGCGCGATCGAAGGTCAGGTCATAGACGTCGCTCTTGCTGCTGTCTCCGCCACCGAGGATGAAGCCGTCGGGCTGGACCTCGAGTTTCGGCATGGTGGTCTTTAGCTTGGCGGGGCGGAGCACTTCCCACTTCGAGGCTTTGGGGGCTTCGGCGGCGATCCAAGCGTCGACCTTGGGGTCGAGGGCGGCCACGCCGCCGGGGAACTTGCCGGGGAGCGACGCTTCGGCGGCGGCGATCTTCCGGGCGTGTTCGGCGACCTGCGCGGCGAGGTCCGCCGGAGGGATATGGTAGGTCGGTTCGTCGGCGTTGTTCAGCAGCGCCATGACGCCGTAGTAATCCGTGTGCAGGATCGGGTCATACTTGTGGGTGTGGCACTGCGCGCAGTTCATCGTCAGGCCCATCCAGGCCGCGCCGGTGGCGCCGACGCGGTCGACCATGGAGTAGAAGCGATATTCGTTGGGGTCGGCGCCGCCTTCTTCGTTGAGCATCGTGTTACGATGGAAGCCGGTGGCGATGTGGTCGTCGGGCGTGGCTCCGGGCAGGAGGTCGCCGGCGAGCTGCTTGATGCCGAACTGGTCGTAGGGCAGGTCGGCGTTGAGGGCCTTCACGACCCAATCGCGATAGGGCCAGATCGTGCGCGGGCGGTCCTTCTCGAAGCCGTTGGTGTCGGCGTAGCGGGCGAGGTCGAGCCAGCGGCGGGCCCAGCGTTCGCCGTAGCGCGGCGAAGCGAGCAGGCGGTCGACGAGTTTCTCGTAGGCGTCGGGAGACTTGTCGTGGACGAAGGCGTCGGCCTCTTCGGGCGTGGGCGGGACGCCGGTGAGGTCCAGCGTCACGCGGCGCACGAGGGCGTAGCGGTCGGCTTCGGGCGAAGGCTTCAGGCCGGCCTTCTCGAGTCGGGTGCGTACGAAGGCGTCGATCGGATGGACGCCGGCCTGCGGTAGGGGCGCCTGCTTCGGTGCGGAGAACGCCCAATGAGGCTGATAGGCCCCGCCTTCGGCGATCCACGCGCGGAGGATCGCCTTGTCCTTGGCCGACATTGGCTTCTTCGCCTCCGGCGGCGGCATGATGTCGTCCGGATCGTCGGAGAAGATGCGATGGATGACTTCGCTCTTGTCGGGCTGGCCCGGGACGATGGCGATCTCGCCGGACTTGCCTTTGCCGTAGGCGGAGTCGACGAGGTCGAGGCGCAGCTTTCCTTTGCGCGAATGTTCGTCCATCCCGTGGCAGGCGAAGCAGTGCTGGGCCAGGATCGGCCGGACCTCACGGTTGAAGTCGACGCCGAACGCGGTGACGGCGGACGCCAGGAGCAGGAATGCGGTCGGAAGGCGCGGCATGGGGGTGGAGTTCTCGGTCGGGGGTGCGACGGATGAAGTTAAGACAATTTAGACCGTCCGGGGTTGCGAGCAATTAGCAGGCAGGGTTTGGCGGTTGCGGGCCCATGGCTGGCGGCTAATTTGCCGTCAACGTGCCCCGTTTCGCCCTCATTTTCTGTCTTATCGCCGCAGGGGTGTCCGCCGCCGAGGGGCCGGGGTTGAGTTGGCAGGACAAATGGCGGTTGGCGCTGGGTGCTCCGAAGACGCCTGTCGGACCGGCCGGTCCGGCGGAGCTGGTCGAGTCCTTCGAGACTCCCGATTTCCAGGCGCAGCTATTTCGCCAGCGCACCGGCCCGGAGACCTGGCAGAGGGTTCTCGTCCTGAAGCCACGGCGGCTCGAGTCACGGACCGCCGGAGTCGTCGTGCCGTTCTACGATCCCGACCGCATGTGCGGTTACGATCTGCTGACGAAGCAAAGGCTCGGACCGGAGCGGAACACGGCTTTCTTCGGCCTGCACCTCGTGCGGCAGGGCTACGTCGTCGCCGCGGTCGAAGCTTACCCGTTCAACCTGCTCACGCCCAGGGAGCTGATGTCGAACCAGGGCGGGATGGGGGTGTGGCGTGACGCCGCGGCCAAGCTCGCCCGGCTGGAGCCCGGATGGACGGGGATGGGCAAGCTCGCCCACGACACGCTCTTGGCGGCCGATCTCCTGGCGGCGGATGCGCAAGTCGATCCGGCCCGTCTCGCGACGATGGGGCATTCGCTCGGCGGCAAGATGGCCTTCTACGCCGGCTGCCTCGATCCGCGCTTCAAGGCGATCGTCGCGAGCGATTTCGGTCTGGCGTGGGATTCCTCCAACTGGGGTGATGCCTGGTATTTCGGTGACAAGCTGAAGGCCATGCGCGCGGACGGGCTTTCGCAGGAACAACTGCTCGCCTTCCATGATCCCGGGTTCTTCCTCATCGCCGGACAATACGACAGCGAGGTGGCGTGCGGTCCTTTGTTGGAAGCGGCCCGTAAGAAACGTGAGCTCGCGGGCCGGGTGGGCAGCATCGAGATGTTTGATCATCATTCCGGCCACCAGCCTACGTGGCCTTCCTTGAAGGCCGCCTATGTCTGGCTGGCCCGGCGGATGGACATGCCCGCGCCCGACTTCGCGCACCTCGACGCCCTCGCCCGCGAACAGGTGAAGTCCGCCAAGTAGGCGCTCACTTCTTTTTCTTCTTCGCTCCGGCCTTGCCGGCTTCCGCGCCGAGCGCCGGGCCGTTGTCGGCCGGCATGGAACGATGCCAAGCGAGCACCGCGGCCGTGAGGCGCGCGACGACCGCCGGTTCGCGGGCCGCGAGGTCGGTCGTCTCGCCCTGATCCCGGGCGAGGTCGTACAGCAGCGGCTTCGAGCCGTCATACTCGCAGAGCAGTTTCCAGTCACCGTCACGGACGGCGAGGTCGGGCTGCGGGACGGCCAGGGCGGGGAGCCAGACTTTCCGTTCCGGCGGACGCCGCCAGAAGATCGGGCCGGGGTGGGAGGCCGGCGTGTGACCGAGCAGGGTCCCCGAAAGGTCGGCGCCGTCGAGTCCTGCGGGCGCCTTCGCTCCTGCGAGCCGGGCCAGCGTGGGGGAGAGGTCCATCGCCGCGAAGACCGAGGTCGCATCGAGCGTACCGAGCCTGGATTTTTCCATCAGGCCGGGCGCCCAGACGACGAGCGAGGAACGCAGGCCGCCCTCGAAGAGCTGGGACTTCTTGCCGCGGAAGGGGCCGGCGCTGCCGGCGCCGGGTTCGGGTCCGTTGTCGGAGCAGATCACGATGACCGTGTTGTCGCGTAGGGTGGCGTCGCCGCGCACGCGCTCGCATAACCGGCCGAGCTGGCGATCCATCTCCTCCAGCACGGCGAGGTAGATCCGGCGTTTCTCGGGCGACCATTTCTCGAGCGGCGGGAAATAAGGGCTGTGGACGTCGTCCGGCCAGAGGTCGACGTAGAAGGGCTGATGTTTCGCCGCCGCAGCGTCGATGAACCTCAGGGCGGCGTCGGCGTAGCCGGTCGTGATCTCGGTGCGGTTCATCCAGGTCACCGGGCCGCCGAGACGCTCGGCGTCGGCCCAGATCTTCTTCGGCTCCTTGTCGCCGGGCTTGAGCGTGAGCGGGAGGAGCTTCGGTCCCATGCCCTCGAAGTTGGTCAGCGAGGCGTCATAGCCGTAAGCCGCGATCGCCGGGGCATCGTCGACGTCGCGCTGGCCGCCGAGGTGCCATTTGCCGAAGTGTCCGGTCGCGTAGCCGGCGGACCGTAGCGTACGGGCGAGCGTCGGAGCCTGCGGGTCGAGCCACTGCGCGTTGCCGCGGCGGGTGTTCTCGGCGCGGTTATCCAGGAAGGAGTTGATCCGCCAGCGCTGCGGGTACTGGCCGGTCACGAAGGCGCACCGCGAAGGGGAGCAGATGGGCGAGTTGACGTAGAACTGGGAGAAGCGGAGGCCTTCGGCGGCCAGCCGGTCGATGTTCGGCGTCTTCGCCTCCGTGTTGCCGAAGCAGGAGAAGTCGCCCCAGCCCATGTCGTCGATGAGCACGAAGACGATGTTGGGCTTCGTCGGTTCCGTCGCGCCCAGGAGCAGGGCGGAGGCGAGCAGGCAGAGGAAGCGCATGGCTTAACGCACGCCGGTGGGCACGGCATCCTTCAGCAGTTCGGCGAGCCGGGCGCGCATGGCCTTGACGCGTTCGGGCTGGGCTTCGGCGAGGTTCTTGGCTTCGGAGGGATCGGCCGAGAGGTCATACAACGCCACGGACTCGTATTTGCCGGCGGCCTTCTTGCCTTTCTTCTTGCCGGGCAACGCGACGTCGGCGGCGCCGCCGTCGACGATCAGTTTCCAGTCGCCCATCCGGACCGCGGCGCGGGAGGGGCCTTGGGTCGACACCGAGAGGATGGCGTCGTGGGGCGAAGCGGCCTGCTTCGTCAGCATCGGCCAGACGTCTAGGCCGTCGACCGGCAGCTTCTGTTCGAGGGAGCCGCCCGCCTGCTTGATCAGGGTCGGATACCAGTCGACCATGTGCATCGGCTGGCGGATACGCTGTCCGGCCGGAATGCGGCCCGGCCACGTAGCGAAGGCCGCGGCGCGGGTACCGCCCTCGAAGATCGAGCCTTTGAAGTCGCGGAGCGGGGTGTTGTCGCCCGGCGGCGGTCCGCCGTTGTCGCTCGAGAAGACGATGAGCGTATTCTCCAGACGGCCGGCTTTCCTCAGCGCCGCTTCGATCTGGCCGATGGCTTCGTCGACCGCGGCCAGCATGCCGGCGAGCTTCTGGCGATTGCCTTTCAGGTGAGCGTAAGGCTTGAGGTAGCTGTCCGGGACCTGGAAGGGGCTGTGGACGCCGTTGAAGGGCACGTAGAGGAAGAGAGGTTTGGCTTGGTCGGTCGAGGTCACGACCTTGCAGGCCTCGTTGGCGATCAGATGCGTCGTGTAGCCTTCTTCCTTCAGCGGCTCGCCGTTGCGATACCAGTCGAGCTTGTTCATCCGTTCATGGGTGAAGTAGTCGAGCATCCCGAAGAAGTGTCCATACTGGTGGTCGAAGCCGCGGGCATTGGGCTGGTAGGCTTTCTCGAATTCGCCGAGATGCCATTTGCCCGTGAGCGCGGTGCGATAGCCGGCCGCGCGCAGGGCGTCGGCCAGCGTGCGTTCGGCGAGCGGCAGGCCCCAGCCGGCCCCGGGCGAGACGATCGTGTAGACGCCGGTGTGCGTCGGGTAGCGTCCGGTCATGAGCGTGGAGCGGGTCGGCGAGCAGACGGGCTGGACGTAATGGTTCTCGATGATCGCGCCGCTCTGGGCGAGCCGGTCGATGTTCGGGGTCTTGATCTCTTTGCCGCCGTTGAAGCCGCAGTCCGCGAAGCCTAGGTCGTCGATCAGGAAGAAGACGATGTCGGGCTGCTTGGTCGTCTGCGCCGAGGCGAGGCAGGCGCAGAGGCCGGCGAGGACGGGTAGGAGGGCGCGGAAGCTCATGGGGTAGGCCGATGGAACACCGCCTGTCTCCAAAGGTTAAGCCGAAACCCCGCGGGCGCTTACTTCTTGGGCTTCTTCGCTTTGTCTTTGCCCGGTTTTCCCGAGTCGGCCAGCACCTTCGGGTCCGGTTCCGGTTTCTCGCGCGACCCGGCCACGGCCACGCCGCCGCAGACCGCCAGGACGTAATGTGGCTCCGTCTTCTCGGCGTAAGTGACCAGCCCGGTCTCGAATTCGACGAGCCACGCGCGGCCCGGTCGGTTGCTCTGCGTCGTCGAGGACCAGTAGTCGGCGACCTTCGCTTCCGGGAAGAACTTCCGATCCAGCGAAGGGCGGATCTTGGCGTCGTCGCTCAGGGAACGCAGTTCCTTGATGTTCGGCAGCCGCCAGGCCCCGCGCGCGGCGGGCTTGAGGGTTTCGCAGGCGCGCAGCGCCTCCTCCCAGGTCAGCGCCTTGCTCGGGCCGATCTTCTGCCAAGTCAGGCCGGTCCGACGGTCGGTCACGGTGCCGTCGCCGTTGTCGGCAAGCGACGGACCCGTTCCCGTGACCGAGACGCCGGCGACGCAGCGGACATGCACGGGGCGCTCGCCGCCCGCGCTGACGGTCTCGGTCTTGGCATGGGCGCCGATGCCGCCGCCGCTGTTCACGAGCCAAACCTTGGTGGCGTCGTCGGCGCGCGGAGAGTTGGTCCACCAATAGCGGGCTTCGGAGCGGGTGAACACGGAGGTGTCCATCGCGGGGCCGTGCATGCCTTGGTGGGTGAGGGCGAAGAGCTCCAGGCTGGTGGGCAGGCGCCAGTCCTGCCGGCCGGCCAGCCTCAGCGACTTCGCGTAATCTTTCGCCTTCTCCCAGGTCATCTCGCCCCCGTCGGCCTTCTGCCAGACGAGACCGGTCAGCTGGTCGGTGACGGTGCCGTCGCCGTTGTCCTTGAAGGAGGGAGCGGAGCCTGCGTAATCCGCGTCCTCGCCGAAGGTCTTCGTGTAGCGCAGCGTGATGCCGGTGTCCGGCAGGCGGACTTGAGGCGTCGGTTCGGCGGCCTGTCCGACGGCTCCCAGCAGTAGACAGAAAGTCAGGGCGAGGTTGCGCATCGGGGTAAGGATTGAACCCCGCCGCCGCGGAAAAGTTGGGGCGATGCCCGGGTGTCTACTTGGCCGGCAGCCACTGTACGCCGTCGACGATCACGTGTCCGTCGGTGCCGGCGTTGGTGATCTCGACCCAGCCGGCCTGGCCGGCGGCGAATTCGAAGGTGCCGACGACGTGGAAGAGGCCGTCCGCCGAGGGCTTGAGCTTCTGGTTCACCACGACCTTGGTCTCGCCCTTGGCGTGATGGATCGTCACCGGGACGTTCGTCGCGCGGTTGCCGTTGATGCTGTAGGAGACCGCGACACGGTAAGAGCCGGCGGCGGGGAGGGTGGGGACATAACGGGCCGTCATCGCGCCTTTCTCGGCGTTGCCATCATGGCGATAGCCGTCGCCGACGTAGCGCGGGCTGGTGTGGCCCGTGGCTTCGAAGCCCTTGAGCGCGGCTTCGGTGTCGTCGACGACGATGCCGGGGAGCTTCGCCTTATCCACGCCATGGGCGCCGCCCGTCGCGGCGGCCGGGATAAAGTCGAGGACCTGGCCGGCGGCGAGGAGGCGTTCCTTGAGCGCGCCGTAGTCGACGGCCTGGACGGTCGTGCCGCGCTCGATGGCGAGGCCGGCGGCGGTGGCGGCGGACTGGCCCATCACCATGAAGACCGGCTCCATGCGGATCGAACCATAGGCGATGTGGCTGGCGCTCAGGCAGACCGGCACGAGCAGGTTGGTGCATTCTGAGGCCTTCGGGCGGATGCTGCGGTAACTGACGGGATACGGCTTGCTGCCGACCTGGACGTCGCCCTCGTTGCGCACGAAGCCTTCCTTGGTCACGAACCGCTGGATGTGGTGCGAGTCCATGTTGTAGGCGCCCATGCCGACGGAGTCGTCGATGACCTCCGTCCGGCGACAGTTCTTCTCGGACATCACGTAGTCGGAAATCATGCGGCGGGCTTCGCGGACGTAGAGCTGACGGGGCCAGTTGCCGTTGTCCTTGAATTCATCTTTTGCGAGGCCCAGCCTCTGGAAGGCCAGGCGCATCTTCTCCGGCACCCGCGGGTGATGGGCGTAGGTCCACATCAGGCCCTTCTGCCAGTCTTCGTGGGCCTGCCAGATCTTGGCGCGGGTGTCGTAGTCGGCCTCGGCGTAATCCCAGTTCTGGCCGATGAAGTCGGTGCTGATGGCGAAATTGTTGTTCGTATCCGTCTTCCGGTTCGGCATCGGCGTCGGGGCCCAGGAGTTACGGTCTTCGCCGGCCTCGACGTTGCGGAGCGCGAGTTCGTACCAACGTTCGTCGTAGTTCGCCGGCTTCTCCCAGTCGCGGCGGTTCTCCGGGACGTCCGTCGTGCACATGCGGAAATTATAGGCCTGCACCTTGCGGTCGCCGGAACCGTCCGGACCGGGGATCTCCTTCTCGATGCCGGGCAACAGGCCGCTGGCGGGGTCGCCTTTCTTCACGTACGGATCGACCTCGACCTTGAACTGGTGGGACTTCGCATGCCCGACCTGCACGCCGTTGAGCGTCTCGCCGTAGGTGGCGTTGGCTTCGCGGCCGACGTGGTAGCTGACACCGGCCTTCGCCATCAGGTCGCCTTCGTAGGTCGCGTCGATGAAGACCTTGCCCGCGAACTCGCGGCCGCTCTCCATGACGATCTTGACGATGCGGGCGCCGTCCTTGACCACGCCCTTCTTGAGGTCGAGGCGTTCGCCGTAGACCACCGTCACCTTGTCGCCGGCGGCCTTCAGCATCTGGTCGTAGATCGCCGAGGCCACGTGCGGCTCGAAGGTCCACATCGTGCCTTCGTCGGCGGCGTTGCCGTGGGGACGGCGCGAGAAATAGTCGGCCCGGGTCTGGTGGACCCACTTGGACGGGTCGGCGTAATGTGTGCCGATGCCCGTGTAGAATTCCCGGGAGAGGCCACCGATGGCCTTCTTGTTGCCGATGTCGGTGGCGCCGAGGCCGCCGGTCGTCAGGCCGCCGAGGAACTTCGTCGGTTCGATGAGGACGGCCGTGCGGCCTTCGCGGGCCGCCTGGATGGCCGCGGTGATGCCGCCAGAGGTGCCGCCGTAGATGACGATGTCCTGAGCGGGGAGGGCGGCGGTCAGGCCGAGCAGGGCGAGCAGCAGGGAGCGCATGGGGTTGTACCGATGTCAGCCGAATCCCTCGTGCCTGCAATCCCGTTCCGCTCGAGCCTGGAAACGGTTTCGCTCGGCGACCAAGGCCTACTCGATGCCGAGGTTCCCGAACTCGGCATGGCAGGCGCGGTCGGGTGCCCAGGAGAGGTCGCTGCCGCCGTGGAAGGTCTCGAAGAGGAGCTTGTCAGCCTGGATCGTGGGCGTCTTGCGCCAGACCATCTTATGTGAAGTAACTTCGGCCGTCGCTTTGCCGGACGTCACCTTGAGCTCGAGGAGTCCGTCGGTTCGCTCTGGGTGATTCATGCGCACGCGTAGGCTGATCCGGATGTCTTGGTCGCGCGGGAGCCGAAAGTCTTTAGGCAGACTGAGGCTGTCGCCGTAATCCTTGGCCTGACCCGCGTGATAGGCGTAAGCCTCCATGCGTCCATCGGCCCGCCACATCGGACGCACGGAGAAACCGTTGAGGCCGTCGGCCCGGCGTCCCCCGGTGGTCTTGCCAGAACCGCCGCCGAGACCGGGGAGCTTGCCGCCTTTCTTCCAGTCGAAGTCGGCCGAGAAACGCACCACGTAGGTGAGCGTCGCCTCCTCCCGGCCGAGGAACGGCTGATTCCAGGCGGCGCCGCCTTCCGACGGCCCGATGCGGCCGGGAACGTAGTCGATGCGCCAGCGCTTGCCGTCGGGATGGGCGACCACGCTCACGCGACCTTCGCTGACGCCATCCTCCCACGGGCAGCCAGGCCAGTCAGCGCGCCAGGCCTTGGTGTCGT
Organism: Verrucomicrobiota bacterium; assembly: GCA_046052185.1. Classification (GTDB taxonomy): domain Bacteria; phylum Verrucomicrobiota; class Verrucomicrobiia; order Opitutales; family UBA953; genus UBA953. The sequence continues at coordinate 41,458 of JBJOMV010000001.1, forward strand.
AGGCGCCGGGTGCGGCGGCCGAGTTGCGGGGAATCTGGGCCGTAGCCAAGGCTGCGCACAGCATTAGGGCGCTGATCAACGAAAGATTCATCATCGTGAGGCGCGATCCTCGGCCGAAGGCCTCAGCGGCCGAGCGCCGTCTTGAGCAAGGGCTCCAGGCGGGCAGCGTAGACCGCATAGCCCTCGAGGGACAGGTGGATGTTATCCGGGGTGAAGAGGGCCTTCTTGATCGTGCCGTCCGCGTTGAGGAAGTCCTTCGTCAGGTCGAGGACGCGCACCTTCGGATCGGCGCCGAGGTTCAGTCGGTCGATCTCGGCGTTGGTCAGGAGGATGTCCTCGTAGAAACGCGCCTTGGGGGCGTGGCAGGGCAGGATCTTCGCGACGATGAGTTCGGCGGCCGGGAATTTCTCGCGGAGATTCCGCACGCACGCTTCGACGCCCTTGGCGGCGGCGGCGATGCCGGTCTCGGGCGTGAAGAACATGTTGTTGTTGCCGATCATCAGCACGATGGCCTTCGGCTGGAGGCCGTCGACGCCGCCATGGTCGAGGCGCCAGAGCACATTCTGCGTCTTGTCTCCTCCGATGCCGATGTTGATCGTCTTGGCCGTCGGGAAGGCCTTGAGCCAGGCGGCGTTCAGCACGCCCTTGTCGAGCGGGCTGCCCCATTGCTGGGTGATCGAGTCACCGACGAGCAGCACGTCGCACGGTCCTTGGTTCTTCCGCACGTAGGCGACCAGCTTCGCATGCGTGTCGACCCAGGAGGTGCCGCCCCAGGTGCCCGCGGAGGGCACGGCCGGCCAGAGGTGCGGCAGGTGTTTGTTGATCTCCCGGCCAGGACGGCGTTCGTATTCCGGTTTGGCGATGAAGGCGCTTTCCTCCGCCGTGAGCGGCCAGCCCGTCGGCTGAGGGTCCGCCGGCCGGTGCGCGTATTCGAGGGCCAGCAAGGGTCCCGCCAGGAGCAGTAACCAGGAGCTTCGCATCGTCTAAGTCCTTAGCGCGGTTGATAGCCCTGCCAGAGCCACTCGAGGGCGGCGGGCAGGAGCTGGGCGCGGGCGTTGCCGATACCGTGGCCGGAATCCTGGCAGAAGTAATACTGGTAGGGGTAACCCTTGGCCTTGAGGACCTTGGCCATGCGGTGGTTGGCCTCGACCCAGTCATGCATGCCGTCGCGCATCACGTTGGGGTTATAGTTGTCGCGGTCGCCGACGGCCAGGTACAGGCGGATGGGCTTGCGCTCGCTCTGCGGGATGAGGGTCTCGTGGAAATCCCAGGCGCCGCCCGGGGTCTTGGGGTCGAAGGGCCACTGCTGGTTCACGAACGTGCCGGAGAGCGTGAGCACGCGGCGGAACCATTCCGGGTGATACCAAGCCATGATCAGCGCGGCGGAACCACCGGAGCTCGTGCCCATCGTGGCGCGACCCTCGGGGTCGGACGTGAACTTCACGCCGTAGTTCTTCTCCACGAGCGGGAGGACCTCATGCTGGATGTATTCGGCGTAAAGACCCGACATCGTGTCGTATTCCTTGCCGCGTTCGTGGCCCTGGGCGTCGCCGCCGCCGTTGGCGATCTGCACCATGATGAGGGCGGGGATGCGCTTCTGGGCGATCAGGTTGTCGAGGATGCGCGCCGTGTTGAGGTCAGGCTTGCCCAGACCGGGGCCGTCGTGCGTGACGAGCAGAGGGGCGGCGGTACCCGGGACATATTGGGCCGGGATATAGACGGTAATGGTGCGCTTGTAGTCGATGGTGTGCGTCTTGACGATCAGGGTGCGCGGGTTGTTCGGGTCCGGGACCCCGAACTCCTCGCGGGCGATGCCCGGGTTGAAGCGCTGCGTGGTCTTGGAATCGATCTGGAACTGCTGGATCTTGCCCTGCGGCACGCCCTCGATGGCCTTGGTCTCAGGGGCGGCGACATAGGTCGGGCCGACGAGGTAGTTGCCGTCGGCGAGAGAAGTCTTGTCGCCGAGCTTCACGAAGGCCGGCGCGCCCGGGGCATCGAACGCGCGCGTGGGCGGCGTGGGGCGAACTTGCTTCTTGGGGGCCTGGGGGGCGGCCTTGGGCTTATCAGCCGCGGTGAGCGCCGCCAGCGGGGCTAGCAGCAGGAGGGCGAGGAGGGAGCGCATGGTTTTAAAATAGGGGTAGGTTTTTACATCTTGCCAACGGGTCAACGGATCAACCGGTCAACTCAGTATCGGACTTACTTCGCCTTCTTCTTGGCGTTGTTCTTGCCGGCCTTGCCCTTGGGTTGTTCGGCAAGAGTCAGCTTGGCGAGGGCGACATACTCGTCGGTCTGTTTCTGCCAGAGGTCGGCGAGTTCCTTGGCCTTCTCGGGCATCTTGGCGGAAAGGTCGAACTGCTCGGCGCGATCGGTGCTCAGGTCGTAGAGGGCCCAGGCGTCGCCCTTGGCGGCGACGAGCTTGAAGTCGCCGACGCGGATGGCCTTGTTCTCCTCGTGCAGCCACCAGAGGCTCGGACGTTGGACGGTGACGTCGGACTTGAGTGCGGCGACGAGGCTCTTGCCAGGCGCGGCAGGAATGGGCTGGCCTTTCCAGTCGGTGGGCTTGGTCACGCCGGCAAGTTCGAGCACGGTCGGGACGACGTCGACGACGTGAGCCGGGGTGCGCCGGAGCTCGCCTTTGGCGGCGAGGCCGGCCGGCCAGTGGGCGATGAGGGGCGTGCTGATGCCGCCTTCGTGCACCCAGGTCTTATGACGGCGGTGCGGGGTGTTGGCGGCGTTGGAGAAGCCGGGCCCGAGGCAGAGGTAGGTCGCGGCGCTGCCCATCTCGGCCTGCGGGTCGTGGCCCCCGTCGCGCACCATGATCTCGGCACTGGCTCCGTTGTCCGAGGCGAAGAGGATGAGCGTGTTCTCGTAGGCGCCCATGGCCTTGAGCTGGGCGATGATGCGGCCGATCTCCTGGTCCATCCGGTCGACCATCGCGGCGTGGATGGCCATCTTGGTGGCCTGGAAGCGTCGCTGTTCGGCGGTGAGCGAGTCCCAGGGCAGCGGACGGTTCACTTCGCCGGAGCCGAGCTTCTCCATCGCGGCAGGGAAGGCGTAGGGCGGACCGACTTCGGGTTCGACCGCGGAGAGCGTCGTGTTCGTCAGGCCGAGTTCCTTCTGGCGGGCATGGCGGGAAGCACGCAGGGCTTCCCAGCCGGCGAGGTATTTGTCGCGATACTTGGCGATGTCTTCGGGCAGCGCGTGGAGCGGGAAGTGCGGGGCGATGAAAGGAACGTAATGGAAGAACGGCTTGTCCGCGTGGTTGGCCGCATGGTCCTTGAGGCAGTCGATGGCGTGGTCCGCCGTCGCGATGGTCGCGTAGTATCCCTTCTCATCAGCCGGGACCTTCACCGGGACGTCATCGATCGAGTTGCCCTTGGCGCTGAAGAAGTTGCCTTGGTTGCGCATGTCCAGCGAGCGGTCGAAGCCGCCGGCGAGGACCGGACCGTCGATGTGCCACTTGCCGCTGTGGTAGCTGCGGTAGCCGGCGGGCTTGAGGAACTCAGGGAGGAGGCGCGCCCAGGACTGACGGACGCCTTGGCCGCCGCCGCCGATGCCAGGAAGCGCGTCGCGGTGGATCTGCTGCGCGTAGTAGCCCGAGAGCAACGCGGAGCGGGAAGGCCAGCAGCGGGCGGTGTTGTAGAACTGCGTGAAGCGGACCCCGTTCTTCGCGAGTCCGTCAAGATTCGGAGTCGCGATCTCGCCGCCATAGCAGCCGAGGTCGGAATAGCCGAGGTCGTCGGCCAGGATCAGCACGACATTGGGTCGCTGCGGGGCGGCGAGTGCCGTCAGCGTGGCAAAGAGCAGGGCGAACAGGGGGCGCATGGGGGTGAGGGCAAATTACGGGGCAAAGCAGCCGGAGGGCAAAGACGGAAATGGGGTCAGACCCCATTAAGCAGGTCTGACCCCATCGGGTCCGGATGGTTCGTCGCTTACTTCTTGGCCGGGGCCTTCTTGGCGGGCGGGTTCTTGCCCTGGGCGCTGACGACCTTGGGCTTGTCGATCTTCTTGGCGCCCGCGGGCAGGGCGGCTTGGTCGAAGGGCAGGACGGGGCCGTCTTCGAGCACCTTGAGCAGGACCTGTTTCACGTAGGTCTTATGCGGATTACCGGCGTGCAGCTGGATGGCGATGAGGCCTTCGAGGGCGCGGCCCTTCTCGTCATGATCGATGAAGACCGAGGTCGTCTGGCCGTTGACCTTGTGCTCGAGGCGGTTGCCGCGGGCGATGACCGTGAACTCGTTGTATTGGGAGATGTCGGCCTGCACGCGCGGGCGTTCGCCGACCTGCCAGCGCTGGCCCGTCGGGTCCATCACCACGTCGACGCCGTTGTAGCCGAAGATGCCGCGGCCGCGTTCTTCGTAGGTCATCGCCGTATGGACGTCGGTCGGATGGACGTCGCACTGGTAGCCGAGGATCGTCCAGGGCGTCACTTCGGGGAGGCGGCGGCTGCGATACTGCACGCCGGAGTTGTTGTCGCCGACGACCTTGACCGTCGCGCGGATCTCGAAGTCCTTCACCTTGCCGTTCCAGATGAGGAACGAATTCGTCTTCGGCTTGCCGACTTCGCTCGTGCCGACGATCACGCCATCTTCGACGGCCCAGAGGCCGGGTTCACCGTCCCAGCCGGAAAGATCCTTGCCGTTGAAGAGCGGCGTGAAGCCGTCCTGGGCGAAGACGGGCAGGGTGAGCGCGAGGGCGAGGAGGGAGAGCAGGGACTTCATGGGGTTGGCGCAAAGATACAGTGCAATGGTGCGAAAGTGCAAAGACGAAGAAAGGGACAGGGCAAGCCCTGTCCCTTTCTTCGTACCTTACTCGGGATGCCTTAAAGGGCGATGAAGACCAGCTCGCCCGCCTTGCTGTCCGGGACGATGAGCACGCCGGCCTTCTCGTCGAGGAAGTGGTCGGCGGCGGCCTTGAGGCCCTGGCCGAGTTCGGTCTGGCCGGAGCCGTTGGCTTCGTAGCGGGTGACGCGGCCGGTCATGACTTCCGAGACGTAGAAGCGGCCCTTGGAGTCATGGACGATGCCGTCGCCGGAGCGGTGGCCCTTGGCGATGGTCTTCCACTTGCCCTTGTTGTATTCGAGCACGTCGCCGGAGAAGAACTCGGCGATGCGGATGCGGCCGTTGGCGAGGACGTCGATGCCGTTCGGGTTGAGCATCTTCGGGGTCGGGGCGATGACTTCGGTGACCTTGCCTTCGAGCGTGACCTGGAAGACGCGGGCGATGACCGGGATGTCTTTGTGCTCGGCGCTGTTCATCGCGAAGAGCTTGCCGTCGGCGCCGCGCATCTTGGTGACCGCGCCCATGTCGGTGATGAGGACGCTCTTCTTGTCGGGCGAGACCACCACGTCGTTCAGGAAGGTGGGCGGCGTCGGGAAGGCGGCCGGGCCGGCGAGGAGGGTCTTCTTGCCCTTGGCGTCGATGGACCAGACCTTGTCGAAGTCTGCGGTGATGAGGCGGTTAGCGACGAAGACGATGCCCTTCGGGTCATCGAGGCCTTCGGTGAGGACGGTGACCTTGTCGCCGTCGACCTTCACGATCTTGCCGTCGCCGTCACCGGCCTTGCGGGACGTGCCCATGAGGGTGACAAAATACTTGCCACCGAAACCCTTGGTGACGCTCTCGGGCGTCGCGCCGACGGCGAGGTTGCGCTGGGCCGGCACGGCCTTGGCCGGAGCGGCGACCGGAGCGCTCTTGGCCGGGGTGGCGGGAGCGGTTTCCGGATTCTGGCAGCCGACGAGGGCGAAGCCGGCGAGGAGGGCGATCAGCGGGGTCTTCATGAGGCCCTTATTTCCGCTTTCCTGCCGAGCGGAGTCAAGCGGTCAGCCGACGATCAGCCAGACGGCGGCGAAGGCGGTCAGCCAGGCCAGCACGGACTCGAAGGCGTCCTGCTTGATGCGCTTCAGGATCTGCCAGCCGAGCACGATGCCCGCGATCACCCCGGGCAGGAGTACCAGATTCGTCATGAGTGACGGTCCGGTGACGAGGCCGAGGTTGCCGCTGAAGGGCAGCTTGAAGAGGTTGATGAAAAGGAAGAAGCGGCAGAACACGCCGAGGTGTTCTTTTTTCTCCAGGCGCTGGGCCAGCAGGTAGACCGTCATCACCGGGCCGGCCGCGTTGGCGAGCATCGTGGCGACGCCGGCGATGCCGCCCATGCCCCAGGTGAAGGTGCGGTGACGCGTGAGGGCCAGGAGCTGCTCTCGGCGATGGTGCAGGACGACGTTGAAGGCCAGCAGGGCGAGGATGAGGACGCCGATGACGATGCGCGCGGATCCGTTGTCGACCCGGTCGAGCAGGAACCAGCCGGCGAAGACGCCGACGACGGCGGCAGGGATCATCGGCACGATCTGTCGCCAGCTGCCGCCTTGGCGGTTGATGAGGTAGCCCATCAGGTCGGCGACGATGAGCATCGGGAGGACGATGCCGACCGAGGGCTTGGCGTCGAAGATCTTGGCCATGATGACGACGTTGAGCGTCGCCGTGCCGGCGAGGCCTGACTTCGAGAGTCCGATGCACGTCGCCCCGAAAAGCGCGAGCAGGAGGATCCAGCCGTCGGCGGGCAGCAGGGTGTGGCCATGGATCCAGTCGAGCATCGTCCGCAGTGAGTCGGAAAGCGTCCCGGCGGGCGAGCGTCTTCAGCGGCTGTCCCCCGTCGGCCGCATGACGCTCACTTGGCCTTCTTGGCGCCTTTGGCTTTCGGAGCGCCCGCTTTGGGGAAACGGATGACGGGGACGTCGTTCTGCTGCGGTTCGCCGGGGGTGGAGCGTCCGTCGGTGATGAGCTTCTCGAGCAGGGCTTTCATTTCCGCCACGCGCTCAGGCTGCTCGGCCGCGAGGTTCTTGGTCTCGCCGAGGTCGGCGGCGAGGTCGTAAAGTTGGGCCGGTTGGGTCGGGATATATTTCCAGTTCCCGAGGCGCAGGCCGGGGGTGCCCGCTGAGGCGCAGCTGACCGCGTGGGCGCGGGTCGGCGCGGACGAGCCCTTCAGCAGCGGCAGGAAGCTGAAACTGTCCTCGGCGGCGTTGGCCGGGAGCTTCGTTTGCAGGATGTCGGCCACGGTCGCGATGATGTCGGCCTGATGGACGAGTTGGTCGCAGGTCGTGCCGGCCGCGACCTGTCCGGGCCAGCGGGCGATGAACGCGACGCGATGACCGCCCTCGTAGACCGAGGTCTTGTAGTCGCGCAGCGGACCGCTGGGGAAGTGCCCTTGCTTCTCGAGGTCCTTGGCGCCCACGTAGGCGGCGAAGCCGTTATCGCTGGTGAAGAGCACCAGCGTGTCCTTGGCCGCGCCACTGGCTTCGAGCGCGGCGAGGACCTTGCCGACCGCGTCGTCGGTCTCCATGATCAGGTCGGCGGCCGCATTGTTCAGGCCGCTCTTGCCTTTCCACTCCGCGTTCACCGCCAGGGGTGTGTGCGGCGTGGTCAGGGGCAGGTAAAGGAGGAAGGGTTCCTTGCGGGCGGACGACTCCGAGATGAACCGGCACGCCCGCTCGGTGAGCGCCGGCAGGATTCGCTCGAGTTTCCATTCCGGCAGCGCGGGGCCGGGCAGGCTGGCGAGGTGGTCGCGGAAAAGTTCCTTGGGCAGGAAGACGCTCGGCGTGCCGATCGTCCGGTCGTTCTCGATGAAGCAATAGGGCGGCCAGTTGGGCACGTCGGTCCCGAAGTAGGCATCGAAGCCTCTGCTCGTAGGACCGCCCGGGATGGGCTGGGAGAAGACCTTCGCCCAGGCGGCCCGGTGGCCTTCGCCGGGCTGCGCCGCCTGCGCTTCGCGCGTGCCGCCGAAGAGTTTCCGCTCGCCTTCGGTGATCGGCCAATCCCAGCCGAGGTGCCACTTGCCGATGGCCGCGGTGCGGTAGCCGTGCTGCTTGGCGAGGCCGGCGACGGTCAGCCGGTCGGGCGCGATCAGCGGTTCGCCGAACACGCCGACGATGCCCGCCTGGAGGCGGGTGCGCCAATGGTAGCGTCCGGTGAGGAGCGCGTAGCGCGAAGGAGAGCAGACGCCGGAGGAAGAGTGCCCGTCGGTGAAGCGCATCCCTTCCGCGGCGAGCCGGTCGAGATGCGGCGTCGGAATCTTGCCGCGGGCCGGGTTGTTGGCGCGGACGTCGCCGTAGCCGAGGTCGTCGGCGAGGATGAGGAGGATGTTCGGCTTGCGCGTCTCGGCGGCGCACAGGGCCAGGGGCAGCAGCAGGGAGAGCAGCAGTCGCATGGGAGTCAGCCTACCTTGGGCTGTCGCGCGCACCAGGCAACCCACATGTCCCGCAGCGCTTGCTCGAGGCGGCGGGTGAAGCCTGCGGCGTCGAGCAAAGGGGAGGCCTGCATCCGGGCGCGGAGCTCTTGTCGCAGACGGGCGAGCCGATCCAGGTCGCGGGACAGCGCGACGGCCTGGGCGACATAGGCGTCCACGTCCGGCACGGCCAGTTCCGCCATCCCGACATTGGTGAGCAGACTCAGGCCGGCCCGGCCCAGATTGCGTTCTCCGACGAGCGAGATCACCGGCACGCCCATCCAGAGGGCATCCAGCGTGGTCGTCATTCCCGTGTAAGGGAAGGTGTCGAGGGCGACGTCGATCTCGTTGTAGCGTCGCAGCAAGGCCCCTTGGGACAGCTCCGGGGTCAGCGATACGTAGTCGAAGAAGCTGATCCGCTCGGCGGATACGCCCATGCCCGACAGTTTCTCCACGATGCTCCGGCGGTGGGAGCCTTGTTTGGCGAGCAGGCGCAGTCGCGAGCCGGGCACGGCTTCGAGGATGCGCGCCCAGGCACGCAGGACCTGATCGTTGATCTTGCAGGTGTTGTTGAGCGAACCGAACGTGAAGCCTTGGCCGGCGCCGCAGGGCGGCGGGGTGATCTCGGGATATCCGGCCGGCGGCTCGTAACAGGTCCAGCAGCCGGGCAGCAGGCAGGCTTGTTCGGCGGGATCGGCCAGGAGGTTTCCGCCGGGTGGTTCGAGCAGGGCGTCGGTGAGCCGGTAGTCCATCGTCGAGAGGCCGGAGGTCTCGGGATAGCCCAGCCACGAAGCTTGGACGGGCGCAGGCTTGAGTGCGAAGACTTCGAGGCGGTTGTCCGACGTGTGCAAGGCGACGTCGATGAGGATGTCGATCTGATCGCTACGGATAATCGCGGCGACTTCTGCGGGTGGGATTCCGCCGATCTCACGCCAGCCGGCGGCGGCCTCTTTGAAGGCTTGTCCGAAGGCGTCCGCCGGCGCGGCCGAATAGGCGTAGATCTCGAAGTCACCTTGTTCATGTCGGCGGAACGAGGGCAGCAGGGCGCGGCCGACGACGTGGTCCCGGAAATCCGCCGACACGAAGCCCACGCGCAGGCGCCGGCGCGGTTCGGCGGAGTTGGCGTGCGTGATCTTCTGTCCCGGCACGAAACGCGCGTTCCAGCGGACGTGTTCGGCGCGCAGGTCCGCGGCGGTCGTCGCCGGATCATAATGCATGATCAGGATGAGGTTGCTGTGCATCGACGCGGAGGCGGGGTCGAGCTCCACGCACTGCCTCAGTCGCCGGACCGCTTCGCCGGCCTCGCCGAGTTCCTTGTGGATGACGGCGAGATTATTGAGCGGTACCGGGTGGGTGGGTTGGGCCTGGATGGCCTGGCGGAAGCAGTCCGCCGCCCCGTCCAGGTCGCATTCCTCCTGCAGGAGGGCGCCGAGGTTGGTGGCGACGCCGAAATGGTCGGGCCTCCGCGTCAGCACCTCGCGATACCAGGCGCGTGCCTCCGCCCTCTGGCCGGCCGCATGCAGGGCGACGCCCAGCTGGAGTTCCGCGTCCGGGTTGTCCGGGTGCAGCCGCAAGGATTCCCGGTGACTCGCCACCGCCTCCGCATGGCGTCCCTGGGGTAGGAGCGAATTGCCGAGGTTATAGTGGTGGGTAGGGTGTTCCGGCTGCAGGCGGATTGCTTCCCGGAGGCAGGCCTCGGCTTCGGTGATCCGACGGCGGTCCAGCAGGCGCACGCCGAGGTTGGCGTGGTAATGGGGCGTCTGGGGTGAGCGGCGGACGGCTTCGGAAAGTTTCGCGAAGCCTTCGACTTCGCGCGCGCTGTCGACTTCGATGAGCCCGAGCAGGTGCAGGATGTCGGTCGAGTCCGGAAAGTGCGTGAGGAGCTGACGATACAGGTTCTCGGCGTCCGCCAGCTGACCATGGCGATGGAGCTCCATCGCGTGGTTGAGGGCGGCCTGCGGGTCGGTGAACTGCACGTCCGGCTCAGCGAAGCACTCCCGGCAGCGGTTTGCCAGCATCATCCAGCAGCTCAAACTCGTGCACGCCTTCCTTGGTGGCGTCCACGTAGGTCCAGACGACCTGCTTCGCGCGGGTGATCTCGACGAGCTTGGGCTGCGGGGCGCGGGCGGCGTAGTTGCTGAAGATGATGTTGCCGTTGGGCAGCCAGGCGAGGGCGGTGGCGCGGTTGATCCGGATTCCCGGCAGGTCGCCGTCGCGCAGTTCCCAGACGACCTGCCCGGCGGCGTCGACCTCGATGACGTGATTCGCGACCGTCAGGCTGATGAGCGTGTGCCCGGCGCTGTTCCGGAGGCAGCAGAAGGAACGATTGTCCGACTTGGACTCAGGGCTCTTGCGTTCCCAGACGACCTTGCCCGCGGCGTCATACTCGCGGACGGTGCGGTCCTGCGGCACGAGGTAATGGCCGTCGGGCAGCTTGCGGGCCATACGGCTCTGCAGGTGGTGATTCTTGGTCTGGCAACCCAGCGGAATCTCGACCTTGGTCGAGCCGTCACGGCCGACCTCGAGGAGGCGCGGCTTGTCGCCGGCTTCGGTCAGCAGGACGTTCCCGTTGTCGAGCAGCACCGCCGTGTTCACTTCGGTCTGCGTGCCCTTGTATTCCCAGACCACTTTCTGATCGCGGGTAACTTCAACCGCTGCGCCGCCTGGGTAAGCCTTGTTCTTCGACAGGGTGAGCAGAAGGTTGCCGTTGGGCAGGACGTGGCCGTCACGGGTGGCCGCCGGATACTTCCAGGTCGGCCGGCCGGCGGCGTCGACGATCTGCGTGATGCCGCCAAGCATCAGGAAAGAACGGCCGGCAGGCTGGTCGGCGGCGCCGAGGGAGCGGCCGGCGAGGAGCAGGCAGAGCAGGGTGCGGATCATTTTAATTCCTGGTAGTCGGAGGTGAGGGTCAGGTCGCCGGCGTAGGCGTTGACATACCAAGCGGTGGTGCCGGCGGGAAGCGGGGCAGAGGCGGTCGTGCCGCCGCCACCGCTGGCCGCCATGGCCGGCGTCTCGACCCATCTCCGCGTGCCGGTGAAGCCCTCGTCGGTCGTCGAGACGAGCACGGCGCGCGTGATAGGCTTGGTGGAATGGAATACCGCGACAGCCGTGCCGGACTCGGTCTTGGCCTTAGGAGATCCGCCCCAAGGCTTGCCGGTCTCGACCACGCTCTTGGCGAAGGCGTAGCTGTCGGGCGGGTTCCACCCGGCGGGGTGGCTGTGGCCCATCTTCGTGATGAGCGAGACCATGCGCGGTCCCGGCGTCTTGCGGTAGTGTTCGGCCTGGCAGCCGAGCGGGAAGTGGGCGTCCTGCGGCCAGGAGAGCCAGAGCACGGGCATCTTCACGCGGTCGGCGTAATTCATGCCGTCCCAGACCTGCTTGTAGCCTTCGTTATCATTTAACGCGCGGCCCCAGTGGTTCTCGGCGTCGAACAGATGGCCGCAGCCGTAAGTCGGGATGCCGAAGGCGAAGCGCGCGTCGAGTCCGATGACCGTGCTGGTGATCACCCCGCCCCAGGAGACGCCCATCACGCCGATCTTCGACGCATCGACTTCCGGCAGGGAGCGGAGCAGCGAATTGGCCAGCATCGTATCGGCGAGGGCGTGATACATCCACTGTTCCTTCAGCGGTAGCTTGGTGTCGGCGAAGGTGCCGTCGCGGGCGGGGCCGGCGAAGCCGTGACGCGCCCAGATGGGGCGGCCTTTGGCTTCCTTCTTCTCGTCGACGTCGGTCTGGCCTTCGACCGCGATGCTGATCGCCGCGAAACCTTGGGCGTTCCATTTCTGGACCCACTCCTTGTAGGCCGTGCCGCCGCCGCCGTGGACGAGCACGATGCCGGGAACCTTGCCTTCCCGCTTGGCGGGGATGCCAATCCAGGCGAAGACCCGGGTAGGCTTACCTTGGTAGGGCAGGGCTTCGTAGAAGATCGCGCGGACTTCTCCGTCGGGCTTGAAGCCCTCGGCGTCGTAGGTCTTGGGCGTTTGGGCGCAGGTGTCGACGAGGCCGAGGACGACCTTACGATCGGCGACGCTCTCGGCGTTGAGCGAGACCGTGAGGATGAGGCTGGCGAGGAGGCGCATGGAATTATTGGGCGACGCGCACCTGACGGAAGCCGGCGGTGGGCCCGAAGACGAGCAGGTCGAGGGAGGTCTTGTCCTTGCCGAGGCAGGAGTGCCTGCCTTTGAAAGTCTGGTCATTGACCTGGACGGTCACCTCCTCGCCTTTGAAGGTCAGCCGGACCGGATACCACTCGCCGGCCGCGAGTCGCAGGTTCTTCTTGGCGAGGTCTTCGGTGGCGGTGGCGGCCTCTCCCTTGGACGGGTTCTTGGTCAGGATCGCCGAGGTACGGGAGATCACCAGGCGGAATCCGGCGTCGCCGGCTCCGAAGCGGAGCGAGACGCGGTTCGCGCCCTGCAGATTCACTTCGCAGTCAAGGATGCCGTCGCCGAAGGCCAGCGGCGCCCGGAGCGACGCCGGTTTATCGAGGCCGCCCTTGGGCTTTGCGAAGAGGCCGCCGTCGCGCGCGGTCCATTCGCCGGCCGAGCTCAGCGGAGCGATAGACGTGGCTCTTCCGGTCAGCGAAGGCAGGGTGGCGATCCGCGCGTGGGTGGGCTTCACGTCGGCCGGAGGCAGTTCGCGGCTGTAGCCGCCGTCGCGGCAGCGACGCAGCAGGTCCTTCAGTTCCGCGACCACTTCGGGATGCTCCGCCGAGACATCCTTGGTCTCGGCCGGGTCGGCCTGCAGATCGAAGAGCTGTGGGCGAAACTGGGCCTTGCGCGCCTTCCGGGCGCCGTCCGCGATCTCATCGACCGGCACGCCCTCGATCCACTTCCAGCGGCCCTTGCGGAGCGCGAACGTCCCGTCGGCGCTGTGGACGATCATGTCCTCGCGGCCCTTGGCGTCGGCGGAGCCCAGGAGCACGGGCAGGAAGCTACGGCTGTCCTCGGCGCCGGTCTCTTTGGACGGCAGGGGTGCGCCGACGATCTCCGCGGTCGTGGCGAGGATGTCGACCACGCTGACGGTCTGTCCGGTCGTGGAGCCGGCGGCCACCTTGCCGGGCCAGCGGACGACGAAGGGCACCTTGAAGCCGCCTTCCCAGACGTCATGCTTGCCGCCGCGGACGTCACCGTTGACCTTGAGGCCGGCCTTGATGGCGGTCGTCTGCAGGAGGCGCTCGTTCTCGGGCTTGGCGACGCCGCCGTTGTCGCTGGTGAAGATGACCAGCGTGTTCTCCGTCGCCCCGACCTTATCGAGGGTGGCGAGGATGCGGGCGACGCTCTGATCGAGTTCGTGGATCCAGTCGCCGAAGGGGCCGGCCGCGCTCTTGCCGGCGAGGTCCTTGTCAGGCGTGACGGGGTTGTGGACGGCGACGGGCGTGAAGTAGAGCAAGAAGGGCTGGTCCTTCGGCTGGCGTTCGATCCACGCCGTGGCCTTGTCGGTGAGCACCTTCATGACCCGCTCGTTCTTCCGTCGAGGTGCGTCCAGTTCGAGGATCTTCGCCTTGCCGTTCTCGGTGTCGCCCGGACCGTAGCTCGCCTGGTAGTCGTCGCTGTCGGCCGCAGGGCCAGCCACCTTCAGGCCGGCGGGGATCTTTCCGGAGCGCAGGCCATAGACGAAGCGGTCTTCGACGTAGACGCCCGTGAGGTCGCCGTGGTTGCTCGGCACGCCGAAGTGATAGTCGAAGCCGATGTCGAGTGGACCCGGGGAGAGTTCAGCCTGGTAGTCCGTGCGCCACTTCGGGTCTTCGTTCTCCCGGCCGTAACCGAGGTGCCATTTGCCCACGGCGGCGGTGCGGTAGCCCTTCGCCTTCAGCAGGGAGGCCAGGTTGACGCGGGTCGGCTCGATGTGCAGGGGCGAGAACGTGCCGAGCACTTCATGCGTCAGCGAGGTGCGCCAGCAGTAGCGGCCGGTGAGCAGCGAGTAGCGGGTGGGGGAGCAGACGGAGGACGTCGTGTTGCCGTCGGTGAAGCGGCGACCTTCGGCGGCGAGCCGGTCGATCGCGGGCGTGCGGACCAGCCGCGGGTCCGCGCCGTAACAGCCGGCGCTGCCGTAGCCGTAGTCGTCCGCGAGGATCACGACGATGTTGGGGCGGTCGGCGGCGGACGCCGTCAACGCGAGCAAAAGGCAGAGCAGGGGGCGCATGTTATCTGGCGGCGAGTTCGCGGAGGATGGCGTCGACGGCGGTCTGCGCGAGCAGGTCGTACGCGGGCTTGTTCCAGTGGAACATGTCGCCGCGGGCGAGCGGTCGCTTGTCGATCAGCAGGCCATAGAAATCGACCACCGGCACGCCCATCTCCGTCATGACTTTGGCGGCTAGGCGATTCTGTTCGACGATGATCGGGTCGATCTCGGCGTTGAGTTCGGTGGGCTTGCCTTTGACGGTCACCGGCGTGCTGCTGGCCCAGATGAGCTTGGCCTTGGGGAGTTTCGCCTTCAGCACATCGACATAACCTTTCATCAAAGGCTCGAAGGTGCCGGGCTTGATGCGCCCGGGCTGCCAGCCGTGCAGGCCCATGTTGAACAGGACGACGTCGTAGGGCCCGTTGGCCAGGACCTCACCGAGGAGCTTGTTGACGTGCTCGGACTGATTGTAGGGATTGACCCACAGGTCGACGTTCGCCTTGCCGGCGAGGAGCCTGGTGGCCTGGCCTTGGTAGCCGTTGAGGATCGAATCCCCGATGAGCAGCACGCGCGGGAGTTTGGCGTCCTTGATGACTGCTTTCTCGACGCGCCAGCCCTTGCCGTCGGACTGGAGCCGCTTGTCGGTCTCGACCGGAGCGGGTTTGTCGGCGGCGACGGCGGTCAGCGCAAGGAGGAGGGCGAAGAGGAGACGCATGATCATTTTCCTTCGGCGGCCCACTTCTTCATCTGCGCGATGTTGCGTTCGACCTCGGGGTTGCCCTTGCCGACGTAGGGCTTCATGTCGCTGTCGTACATGGCCATGGACTCGGGAGCGGGGTCCTTGGTCGAGACGAGCTTGGCGTCGAGGCGACGACGGTGGTCGGCCAGCACGGTCGCGTAGGCCGGGTCCTCCGCCAGATTGCGGACCTGCCAGCGGTCGGCCGAGAGTTCGTAGAGTTCCTCGCGCGGGCGGGTGGGGCTGAAGAGCAGTTTTTCGCTGAGTTCCGGGAGCTTGCCGGCGGCGTGCAGGGCGCGGAGCTGTTGGACGATCGGCTTGCCGTCCTTGTAGGCGCAGGGCTGCAGATGCGGACGCCCGGGGTGATAGTTACGGATGTAGATGAACTTGTCCGTGCGCAGGCTGCGGATCTTCTCGGTGGTCTCGTCGCACCGGTCGCGGGCGGAGAAGGCCTCCTCGCGACGGACGTAATTCGGCGCGAGGATGTCCTTGCCCTGCATCCAGGCGGGGACGCCCAGGCCGGCGGCGGCGAGCGAGAGGGCGGCGAGGTCGATGTGTTCGACGAGGTCCGGGCGGACCAGGCCGGCGGCGACGCCGGGACCGCGGACGACGAGCGGCACGTGCGCGCCTTCCTCGTAGAGGAACTGCTTGCCGCGGGCGTGGCTGATGCCGTGGTCGGTCATGAAGACGATCAGCGTGTTCGCCAGCTGGCCTTCCTTTTCGAGGCGGGCGAGCACGCGGCCGACATGGGCGTCGGTCAGGCGGACGGCGTCGAGGTAATCGGCCCAATCCTGCAGCAGGACCGGGTCGCGCGGGTAATACGGCGGCAGGGTGACCTTCGCCGGATCCGTGGCGGCGCCGAGCTCACGGACGACGCGTGCGCGGAACTGCGCCCGGGCGGCCTCGGGCCCTTCGCGCAGTTTGCCGCCGTGCAGCTGGACCTGCATGAAGAACGGCTGGCCCGGCTTGCGCCCGGCCCAGTCATGCGAGTCGTAGATGGCCGGGTCCCACTCGAAGTTGTAATCCGTCTTGCCCAGTCGGCTGCCCGGGCCGGCCTTGGCCTTCTTGCCCTTGCCGGCGCCGAACGGCAGGCCACGGAAATCGAGGTCGGGCAGGCCGCTGCCGATGCACGTGAAATAACCGCCTTGCTGGAAGAGGTTCGGCGTCGGTGTTACCTCCCTGGGCAGGTTGATCTTCAGTTCGCCGCGTCCGCTGCGGTGGTGGTGGGCTCCGATCGTCGTCTGATACATGCCCGTGACCAGCGCGGAGCGGCAGGGCGAGCACACGGGGGCCGTGACGTAGGCTCGGCTGAAGCGGGTGCCTTCCTTCGCGAGCCGATCCACGTGCGGGGTCGCGATGCTGGTCTCGCCGTAGCTCCCGAAGTTCGCGGACATGTCATCCACGATGAACCAGAGTACGTTCGGTCGGTCGGCGGCGACGGCCGTCAGGGCGAGCAGCAGGCAGAGGAGGGGACGCATGGAGGGGTTAAGATAAAGGGGTCAGACCCCATTGATGGGGTCTGACCCCTTCATGGGGGATGTGGGTGGGTTTATTTCTGCGTGAAGACGAACACGCCGTGCTTGTTCGCGATGACGATGTCAGGCTTCGCGTCCTGGTTCACTTTGCCGGCGAAGAACTGGGTGCCGACGCCGCTGTCGGAGTCGATGCGACGGGGCGTGAAGCTCGCGCTTCCCTTGCCATCGCGGTTCAGTTCGAACCAGTAGAGCACCGGGTCGGCATTGGGCTCGTCGTCTCCCTTGATGCCATGGGCCCAGCGGCGCTTGCCGCAGATGATGTCGGGCAGGCCGTCGCCGTTCATGTCCTGGAGCTCGACCGCGTGGATCTGGCTGAAGCCCTTGCCGTCGGCGTTGTCCTCCTTGGTCTTGCCGAGGATGACGTGCTCCTTGAAGGAGCCGTCGGCGTTCTGTTCGAACCAGGAGAGGCCGTAGCTGTGCGCCTTGATGCTCGTGATGACGTCGTTCCGGCCGTCCTTGTTCACGTCGTAGACATGCATCTGGGCGCCGCCGACGCCGAAGTTGGCGGCGTGGAACTTCCAGTCGGAGTCCTTGGACATGTCGGCGGGCTGCTCGTACCAGCCGTTGGCCTCGAGGATGTCCATGCGGCCGTCGCCGTTGACGTCGCCGGCGCCGTAGCCGTGCGTATACTTGAAGATCTTCTGGTCGTTGGCCTTGTTCTTCGGCGTGATCGGACGGAAGCGGGCCTTGCCGAACGGCTTCTGCCAGTCGATCTCGGCGTAGCCGAACTGGCCGCCGTGGCGACCTTTGTTGGTCTTGGGGTCTTTGACGAGGTCGCTGGTGTGGCAGAGGAGCTCCGGCTTGCCGTCGCCGTTCATGTCGACGAGCTGGGGAGACTCGCCGTCGGCGACGTCGAAGATGTTATGGACCGTCCAGGGGCCGGCCTTGCCCTTGGGGTTCTCGTAGACGAGGGCGGGGTCGCCGGGGAAGCCGAAGACCAGGATGTCCTGCCAGCCGTCGGCGTTGAAGTCGTAGGCGTAGGCGATGAAGTAGTCGGAGTATCCCGTCGCGCCGTTGAAGGGCGTCTTGTTCGGACCCTTGTCGTGCGAGGGCTCGACGGCATAGGCGACACGCTGCTTGAAGTCGGGGCCTTTCCAGATGAACCAACCGGCGGCGACGTCGACGTGGCCATCATGGTCGAAGTCGGCGACCGCGCAGCCTTCGGCCACGAAGTCCTTGGTCAGCGTCTGCTTGTCGAAG
This sequence comes from Verrucomicrobiota bacterium, assembly GCA_046052185.1. Classification (GTDB taxonomy): domain Bacteria; phylum Verrucomicrobiota; class Verrucomicrobiia; order Opitutales; family UBA953; genus UBA953. The sequence continues at coordinate 59,269 of JBJOMV010000001.1, forward strand.
GACAGTTCACCGGCTACGCAGCCGGTGACGGCCACGGCCAGAAGGAGGGGGGCGAGGAATCGCATGGGGGTAGGAGTAATACACCTCCCGCCCAGTTTGGTTGCGAGGAGTTTTTAGCCCGGACGCCTGGCAGGGCTCATTCGATACGCCCGAACATGATCCGTTCTTTCCGGCTGGGGTCGGAGTCCCCCTGGGTCACCGCCAGCCAGACCGCCCCGTTGCTTTCGACGAAGGTGGGATATTGGAAGGATTTGGGGGTCTCGAAGCGGTATTTTCTCTCCCAAGCGACGCCGTCTTTGGAGACATCGACATTGAAGACGCTGCGGTTGACGCCTTCGATCCGGGTGCGCTCCTGCCAGCCGAGGTAGTAGGTGCCGTTGAACTTGTCGAAGGTCGGCTTGGAGCCGGCGCCTTGCTTGACGAAGGCCTTCTCGCTCCCGGTCGTCCAGTTTCGCCCGTCTTGGCTCTCGCAGAACCAGTAGTTGTGGTCGCCGTTCTCTTGGCGGCAGATCGCCAGCCAGGTGCCGTCGGGCAGACGATTGACCGCGGGTTCCGTCAGGGCCGGGCCGCCGGGGCCGTTGAAGTGACCTACGACCGTCAGGGTGTCGGCGTCGGCGTTGAGTTCGCAGAGGGCCTGCTGGGCACCGAGGTAGTTGTTGATCGCGAGATAGGTGCGGCCGTCGAACTCCTTGAAGTTGTCGAAGAGGTAGAGCCCAGCGTCGACGGGCTTCCGCTTGAAGCCCTGTTTGGCGGCGTCGGCATGCAGGTGCTGCGGCTGGAGGTCGAAGACGCCCTCGCTCGTGCGCAGCTTCATGCGATGGATCTCTCGCTCGAAGGTCAGCGTGCCGAGATCGAAGTCACGGTAGTAGGTCTGCGACTGGCGCTTGCCGGGCTGTTCGCTGGCGAACCAGCAGCGGAGGGTCTTCGGGCCGATCTGCCTGATGCGGGGGACGAAGCAGGCGCCGACGGGCAGGGTCTCGTTAGCGAAAGCTTGTTCGGAGCGCGCGAGGGTCATCACGTCGAGCAGTCGCTCGTTGCGGAGGTCGACGATGGAGAGCGTGGCGTAGACGAAGGGCCACTGGGCCGCTTCGCCGGCCTGACGGTCATTGACCTCGGCCACGACATAGGCGCGGTCGCCGACGATCGCGAAATGGGCGTCATGCGCGCCCTTGACCTCGGGTCCGGTCACCTTGAACAGCCCGGCCATGACCTTGTCGCCCGCGGCTTTCGCGTTCCAGCCTGCGGGCAGGAGCGACGCCGCCGGCTTGGGTTCTTCCTTGGGCGTGGAGCAGCCGGCGAGCAGGGCGGCGAGGCAGAGCAGCAGGCGGGTTTTCATTGGTTTACTTTACCGAAGCGGCGACCGGGAGCAACTGGAAGGCATCGAGGATCACGAAGCCTTTGGTGTCCTGATTGGTCACGGTGAGCGTATACTCCACTCCCTGACGAAGGCGAAGAGAGCCGATCGGGCGGAAGGCTTGGCCGGCGGGAAGGGGCTGGGTCTGGTCGACGGTGAAGCGATGTTCGGCGCCTCCGCCCACGACCGTGACCGGCAGGCGGGTCGTGCGCGTCTCGTGGGCGGAATAGGCCATGCGCAGTTCGTAATCACCGTCGGCCGGGCCTTGGAACCGGAAGACCGCGCGCGACTTGCCGTCGGAGCGTTGTTCGTCGTGCAGGTAGCCCGTGCCGACGTGCGGCTTGAAGTTCGTGGAGCGTTCCCACTCGCCCGAGAGTTCCGCCTGCGCGTCGTCGAGGATAAGTCCCGGCAGGGATTTCGGGTCAAGCGAGACCGGCCCGGCGGCGCGGGCGACCTTGCCGACGGGCGGCAGCACAGGGAGGTCTAGCACGACGTTCTGGGCGAGCAGGCGGGTGCGGAGCGCAGGATAGTCGAGCGCCTGGACCGTGACGCCGGCTTTGGCGGCGAGCGCGGCGGCGACGCCGGCGGACTGACCGATGGCCATCCAGGTAGGTTCGACGCGGACGGACGAATACGCGACATGCGTGGCCGAGAGGGCCACGGGCACCAGCAGATTCGAGCATTCCGAAGCCGAGGGCGTGATGGCGCGGTAGGGAATGTGATAGGCGTAGCCGTGGCGACGTCCCGGCATGCGCACGGGGAAGATGGTGCCTTCGTTGATGACGCCGTCGGGCAAGGCCAGGCGACGGCAGTCATGCGAGTCGATGGGAAAGGACGACACCGCGATCGGATCATCCTTCTTCGGTTCCTCGAGCACGTCCTTCTGCGTCAGCATGTGTCGGCCGTCCATGCGACGCCCTTCGCGGACGTAGAGTTGGGGCGACCAGTGTTCCGTCTCGGGGAACTCGTCTCGGCAGAGTCCAAGCTCGGCCATCGTCGCCCGGATCTTCGCCGGCACGGCCGGGTCGGTCGTCAGGAATTTGTAGAACTCGAGGGTATACTGCTTGTGCTTCTCCCAGAGCTTCGCGCGGCCGGCGGGGTCGGAGGCGCACCAGCCGTTGGCTTCGCCGACGAGGCCCATCGAGAACATCTTCCCGATGCCGTTGTTGGCGTCGAACTTGTCGCCCGGCAGGGGATAAAGATCCCAGGGCAGCGGCGCGTTCGGGTATTTCTGGAAATACCGGCGGACGAGCTCGAAGCGGGCCGGGTCGTAGGTCTGCGGCTCCGGGAAGGGCACGCGGTTCGCGGGGTTCTTGGTCAGGCAGAGGCGGAAGCTGTAGACCATCACGGTCTCCTCGCCGGCCTGGTCGTCGCCCGGGCGGAGCGAGGTGATGAACGGCAGCGGCAGGCCGTTGGCGTCGAAGCCGTTGATGGCCAGTTTCTCCTTCGGGTATTGGCGGCCGGCGAACGATTCGCCGTATTCATCGCGGCTCTCGCGGCCGAGGTGCCAGACCACCCCGGCGCGTGCCATCAGATCGCCCTCGTAGGTGGCATCGATGAAGACTTTCGCGGCGTGCATGCCGCCGGAGGTGCGCAGGCCGACGATCTTGGCCCCGTCCTTCTCGACGCCTTCGAGGGTCTGTTTCGTCGCGACTTGTACGCCGGCTTCCTTGAGCATCGCGTCCGTCACGCGGGCGGCGACGTGCGGTTCGTACGTCCACACCGAGTTGTCCTTCACCGCGACATCGTAGGGCAGCTTCACGCCGCGGGCGGCATAATCGGCGGCGATGCGCTGATGCCATTCCTCGAAGAGGCCCAGCAAGGTGGAGCGGACGGTCTGGTTGGAGTCGCTGAAGCTCAGGCCGCCGGTGTTGACGCCGCCGACGTGGGCAGTGGGTTCGAGGAGCACGACCTTCGCGCCTTCGCGGGCGGCGGCGATCGCGGCGCAGAAGCCGCCCGGGGTGGCCCCGTAGACGATGACGTCGGCCTCCGCGGCTTGGGCGGGGCGGGCGAGCAACAGGAGCCCGAAGGCGAGGAGGAGGCGCATGGGCGGGGGAGAGGGCAACTTAGCCCACGGCCCCGCTTTGCCAACTCATTCTGCCTGCTTAGGGCTGCTTACTTGGCCGGCAGAGGCGGCAGCTTGGCGCTGTAATGCACGGCCCGGTGGCGGGCGTCGTCGTAGGCGAAGTGCAGCCACTGCTTGTCGGCGCTGACGAAGCCGTCCGGATAGTTGAGCGAGCCTTTCATCAGCTTGCCGGGATACTTCGGGTCGGGTCCGGCCTCGGCCACGAGCACGCGCTGGTAGGGCCAGGTCTTGCCGTCGTCGAAGCTGATCCAGAGGGAAAGCGGCGCACGACGTTTGGAGTTATTGTTGTGCAGTAAGGCGACGGCCTTACCGCCGAGCGGGAAGAGGGTGGCTTTGCTGCCGGGGTTGGGGATATCGGTGACCGAAGCGAATTCGGGCCACGTGCGGCCGCCGTCCCGGGAGATAGCCTGATAGAGCACGCCGCCGAGGCCGTCGGCGCGGATATACATCAGGATCGAGCCGTCGGCGCGTTCATGGATGGTCGGTTCGGCCCAGCCGAAGTATCTGTCGTTGGGCGTGAGGCGTACGTTGCCGTGCTCGCTCCAGTGCTTGCCGCCGTCGGAACTCATCAGCACGCCGTTGCGCGGGTTGGTGAAGGCGCGGTCGAGCGGGGCCTTCGCTTTTTCGGCGTCCGGGCCGACGTAGTGCTGGAAGGGCATCAGGATGCGGCCATCGCGCGTGGTGATGGACGGACGGATGAAGGTACGTTCCTTGAGGCGGCCGGGCAGTTCGGCGGGCTTGCTCCAGGTCTTGAAGGAGTCGTCGCTCGTCAGATACCAGGAGCGCCAGTCGTTGGCCCAGTGCTTGGAGTGGGTCGAGAAGAAGAGCGTCGCGCGTCCATCGCGGACGAGGACTTCGGTCGGGCCTTGGCCGATGGTCTGACCTTCTCGCGGGAAGCCGACGTCGAACGTCGCCAGCGGCGACCAGGTCCGGCCTTCGTCGGTGCTGCGAGTGATGGCGGTGTAGTTCAGCGGAGAAGGTTCGGTGTCGCCTCCGGCCAGCATGAAATAGATCCAGGAGCCGTCGGGCATGAGGCGCAGCGTGGTGTCGCAGACCATCCGATTCGGCGTGTAGCCTTCGTAAGGGATGCTGGTGCGATCCTGCTTGGCGTCGATGAGGCCTTGGGCCGTCCACTTGGCGTCAGCACGCACGCCATGGCCGCCGAGTTCCGGGTGAGGGGTCTTGGTCGCCTTGTTCACGAGCGAGCGCGTGACCTTCGTCTGCTTGGCGATGTCCTCTTCCGTGAACTTCGTGAGCAGGATCTCGGCGTCGGTGTGGCGGTTCCAGTCGTAGAGGATGTGGATCGTGCCGTCCGGAGCCTGGAAGCCGTCGGGGTAGGAGACCGAGGCGCGGTCGTCGAGGAGGAGGCCCGGGCCCCAGGTCTGGCCGTCATCCTTCGAGACGAAAGCCATGAGGCTGGAGCGACGGGGTAGCTGGACGTCAACCGGGCCGTTCTTCACCAGCAGCAGGTTGCCGGAGCTGAGCCGACGGAGGAAGAAGCGGGCCTTCGGATTCCGGATCGACGAGTCCGTGGGCGTGCTCCAAGTGCGGCCGCCGTCGACCGAAGTGCATTCACTGATGCCTTTGCCCGCGCGGGCCAGCATCCAGAGCGAGCCGTCCTTGCGTTCGACGATCATGTGTTCGTCGAAGTCGGTGCCCGGAAAAGTCACGCCGCCGCGGCGGGTCCAGGTCTTGCCTTGGTCGGAAGACGCGTAGACGTTGGCCATGCGGATCGCGTCGAGGTCGCGGTGGTGGTCGCGGAAGGTCTCCACGCCCCGGAAGTCCTTGTTCCATGGGCCGATGCGGTCGCGGGTCCAGAGCGAGACCGGCAGGAGCCAGTCGCCGTTGGCGAGGACCGTCGGCTTGTTGAGCGTGCAGCCGTCGGCGATGCGCACCGGCGCCGTCCACGTCGGGTTCGCGTCATCAGGGTTGTCGCAGCGCGTGACCCAGTCGCCGCCGCGTCCGTCGAAGTAGCCCAGGCTCTGGTCGAAGAAGCACCACAGGCGGCCTTGCGGATCCGTCCAGAGGTTGCCGACTAGCGTGCGGCGGTTCGGCTTGCCCGGGAGGTCGGTCGGATCGATGACGAGGCGAGGTTTCGACCAGTTCTTACCGCCGTTATCGGAGGAAGCCAGCATCAGGAAGCCGTTGGCGCTATCGCCGTTGCCGATCCAAGCGGCCCAGAGACGTCCCTTCGGCGTACGATCCAGCCCGATGATCATGTTGCCGGGCCGATTGGCGTCGGCGTATTCCGCTCCTGGGTTCGTATTGAGCGCCGGAGGCTCAAGGGCGAGGTCGAGCGTCGCTTGGTCAAGCGCGGCCAGGCTCAGCGAAGAACCCAGCAGCAGGAGGATGGTGCGATACATAAGTTTCTTAGGCCCGGCCCGCAAGGGTGGTCACGGCTTGGCGGATGACCCAGCCGTGGGACTCAAGCGCCGCGCGGGCGGCGGCTTCGTCGACGCCGGTCAGTTCGCGGACGATGCGGATGGCCCGGCCGCGGAGCTTGGAGTTCGACGGGTGGAGGTCGATCATGAGGTTGCTCATCACCTTGCCCGAACGGGCGAGCGCGAGCGTGGTGATCAGATTGAGCACGAGCTTCGTCGCCGTGCCGGCCTTGAGCCGGGTCGAGCCCGTGAGCACTTCCGGACCGGTGTCGGGGAGGATCGCGCGGTCGAGGAGGGGATGGTCGCGGTAGGCCGGATTGCAGGCGACGAGGACGGTCCTGGCGCCGCGGCGGCGGGCTTCGGCGAGGCAGCCCCAGATGAACGGCGCGTGGCCGCTGGCGGAGATCCCGATCACGACGTCCTGGGCGGTCACCGCCCGCGCGACGACGGCCTGGATGCCGGCGGCTTCGTCGTCTTCGGCGCCTTCGACGGCGCTCCAGAGCGCCTGACGCCCGCCGGCCATGATGCCTTGGACGAGCGAGGCCGGCGTGCGGAAGGTCGGCGGGCATTCACTCGCGTCGAGCACGCCAAGGCGGCCGGACGTGCCGGCGCCGCAATAGATCAGTCGACCCCCGGAGGCGAAGGCCTTCGTGACGGCTTCGACCGTCCAAGCCACGTGGGCGCTTTCGGCGAGGATCTTGCCGGGCAGCGTCGCATCTTCGGCGAGCATGAGCTGGATCGCCTGGTCGAGCGGCATCTCCGCGAAGCCCGCGGACTTCGGATTACGCCCTTCGGTCGGGGCGTTGGCGACGGGACGCCAGGAGGCTGTCGCGGAGGGTGCGGGCGAAGCTAAGGCCGGTGCGGCAGCCGGAGCGGGGCTTTCGAGGCGGCGGGCCATGGCGATCGCGCCCCAGACGCCGGGGCGCGCGAGGCGGACGACCTCGCTGCCGGGCCGGGCGGCGAGGATCTTCGCAGCGACCTCATCGGCGAACCAGGGATTCTTGAGCAAGGTCGACCCGTTGAGCACGAAGCGGACTTTCTCGCTCGGACGGGCGACCCGCGCGGCGCAGTGGACCGGGTCCTTGCTGAGTCGCTCGGAGGCGCGGCGCAGGATGGCCACGGCGATCGGGTCCTGCCGGGAGGTCGCGGCGGCGAAGACCACCTGCGCCAGCGAGGCGATCTCGGTCTTGTTCGCCGTCATCGACCATTCGATGAGCGACTCGGGGTCGTTCATCTGGAGGAAGTCCAGCATGTCGGCGCCGAGGCGGGGCCAGTCGGCGTCGATGTCGGAGATCGTCACCGTGGACTTGAGCGCATGCATCGCGATGTCGCACGCGCTGCCGCGGTCGCCGATGATATGGCCGCGACCGCCGATCTTGACCGTACGGCCGTCGCGATGACGTCCGAGGCAGCAGGAGCCGGTGCCGCTCAGCTGGAGCACCTGCGCGGCGCAGTCGGTCGGCCAGGGGTCCGCCTCGAGGGCGAGGAGCAGGTCGTCGCCGACCACGACCGGCACGCCAGGCCAGGTCGATCCGACGGCGCGGCGCAGGCGTTCGCGGTCGGCGTCGGTGCGGACGCCGGCCATGCCGACGCCGACGCGGTCCGGCGGGGCGGGCAGTCGTTCGCGGATGGCTTCAAGCAGGGCGGCGAGTTCTTCGGGGCTGAGGAGTCGGAGGTTGCCGGGACCGACGGCGAAGGAGGCCAGTTCGGCGTCGTTCCCGTCGACCAACAAGGCCGAAGTTCGCGTGCCCCCGCCTTCGATGCCGAGGATTCTCATGGCTTAGCGGACCTTGTAGATCTTCACGTCGTCGATCCAGACCGTCGAGCCCACGAGGAAGCTGAACCAGCGCTTGGGGTCATGGGCATAGCCTTCGGAGCGATGTTTCGCGACCAGCTTGCCGTCCAGGGAGAAGCGGAGTTCGTCGCCTTCGGTGACGAGCGTGAGCACATGCCAGGCCGTGTCGGTCTTGAAGGGCGTGCTGAGGCTCTTCTTCTTCAGCAGGGCTTCGACTTCGGCCGGGAGCTTCTGCTTCGCCGCGGCGGCGTCGGCGCGCTGCTTGCGCAGGGCCAGGTTCATCTCGCCCGTCATGCTGTCCTTGAGCACCAGCGAGGTCGGGGACAGGATGGCGTAGCACATGTGGCCGGCGTGGACGCCCTTGAGTTCGCGGTCGACGAAGCCGAGCTGCAGGCCCTCGGCCTTGTTCAGTCCCGGGAATTTGAAGCGGACGATCACCCCGCCATCGGCGAAGCCGGCGTCGTGGTGGATGTGCGCGGCGTGGCCGGCTTCCTTGGTCGCGCTGGCAATCTTCATCACGCCGGCGTCGAGGTCGGCCTGCTTGAGCTGCGGGACGCGGTCGGCGGTGGCGCTTTCCCAGCCGTTGCCGATGCCCTTCAGGCCGTTGCCCGTCTCCTCGCGCTCGAAGGCGTCGTGGAAGAGCAGCGTGCCTTTCGTCTGCAGCCAGGTCGCGTCGTCGGCGGCGGCGAGAGGGAGGGCGAGGAGGCAGGCGAGGAGGGGGAGGCGCATGGGGTGGGGTGGTCAAGATACAGTGCAAAGGTGCAAAAGTGCAAAGGTGGAAACGAGCAGGGCCAGGGCTAGGGCTGGTGAAACGGCCAGAAAATAAGAAGGGCTAGGGGGTTAGCCTAGCCCTGTCTCTGGCCCCAGCCCTAGCCCTGCTACGCGACCAACGCCTTGACGACCTTGGTGGGGAGCACGCCGGTGAGCTTCTGGTCCAGCCCCTGGTACTTGTAAGTGAAGCGCTCGTGGTCGTAACCGAGCAGGTGGAGGACCGTGGCGTGGAAGTCGTTGATCGGAAGCGGGTCCTTGACGATGTTGTAGCTGAACTCGTCGGTCTCGCCGTAGATCTGGCCGCCCTTGGCGCCGCCGCCGGCCATCCACATCGAGAAGCAACGCGGGTGGTGGTCGCGGCCGTAGTTCTCCTTGGTGAGTCCGCCCTGGCTGTAGATCGTGCGGCCGAACTCGCCGCCCCAGACGATGAGCGTGTCGTCGAACATCCCGCGCTGCTTGAGGTCCTCGATGAGGGCGTGGCAGGGCTGGTCGATGTCCTTGCACTGGCTCCGCATGCGGCCCGTAAGGTTGGAGTGATGGTCCCAGTTGTTATGGTAGATCTGGACGAAGCGGACGCCTCGTTCCACGAGACGGCGGGCCATCAGCACGCTGTTGGCGAAGCTTCCGCGCTTACGGGCTTCCTCGCCGTACAGATTGAAGATGTGTTCCGGCTCCTTGGAGAGGTCGGTCAGTTCCGGCACCGAAGCCTGCATGCGGAAGGCCATCTCATACTGCTTGATGCGGGTATGGGTCTCCGGGTCGCCCACGGTCTCGTAGTTGAGGCGGTTGAGCTGGTTGATGCCGTCGATGGTCTGCTTGCGCAGGTCGTCGGGCACGCCGGGCGGGTTGTTGATGAAGAGGATCGGGTCGCCCTTGCTGCGGAAGGAGACGCCGGCGTGCTCGCCCGGCAGGTAGCCGCTCGACCAGAGGCGGCTCGAGATGGCCTGCTCCTGGTCGCGGTTGGTCGGGGTCGCGATGAGCACCACAAAGTTCGGCAGGTTGTCGTTCTCGGAGCCGAGGCCGTAGGAGGCCCAGGAGCCGAGGCAGGGGCGGCCGGTGATCTGGTTGCCCGTCTGCATGGCGCAGATGGCGGGCTCGTGGTTGATCGCCTCGGTGTTGAGGGAGCGCATCCAGCAGATCTCGTCGGCGTGCTTGCCGAGGTTCGGCAGCAGGTCGGAGTTGAGCCACATGCCGCACTGGCCGAACTGGGAGAAGTTGTACTTCGAGGGCGCGATGGGGAAGCGGGCCTGGCCGCTGGTCATCGTGGTCAGGCGCTGGCCGTTGCGGATGCTCGCGGGCAGGTTCTTGTCATACATCTCCTTCATCTTCGGCTTGTAATCGAAGAGGTCCATCTGGGCGGGGCCGCCGACCATGTGGAGGTAGATCACGCGCTTGGCCTTCGGCAGGTGCTGCGTGCTGATCGCGCCCGGCGCGGCGTGGGCCAGCGAGCGGCCGAGCAGGCTGGTGAGCGCGGCGGCGCCGAGGGCGTTGGCGCCCGTGCCGAGGAAGCGGCGGCGGGTCTGGAGGGTGTTCCACTCGTGGAGGATGGACATGGCGATTATTTGTTGAGGACTTCGTCGAGGTTGAGGAGCTGGCTGCAGACCATCGTCCAAGCGGCCAGTTCGGGGCGGGGGAGCCTGTCGTCGGCCTTGGCGTCGCCGACCCCGAGGAGGGCGGCGGCGTCGTCGGGCTTGGCGACATAATGCGCGCGGAGCTTGCCGAGGCTGTCGGTCAGGATCGTCGTCTCGGCCGGCTTGAGCGGACGGCAGAGCGTGCGGACGGCGGCGGCATTGAGGCGGGCGACGTCGTCGCCGGCGCCCTGCAGGGTGTGCTGGGCGAGGATGCGCGCGGCCTCGACATACTGCGGGTCATTGAGCATGACCAGCGCCTGCAGCGGGGTGTTGGTGCGGTCGCGCCGGACGCACGTGACTTCGCGGGACGGGGCGTTGAAGAGGTCCAGGCTCGCGGGCGGGGCCATGCGGCGCCAGTAGTTGTAGAGCGAGCGACGGTAGAGGTTCTCGCCCTGGTCGGGCTTGTAGACCTGGATGCCGACGCCGACGACTTCCCAGATGTTTTCCGGCTGGTAGGGCTTGGTGCCCGGGCCGCCCATGCGGGGCGAGAGCGTCCCGCTGGCCGCGAGCGCCTGGTCGCGCAGCATCTCGGCGTCCATGCGGAAGCGCGGTCCGCGGCTGAGCAGGGCGTTGTCGCGGTCCTTCTCGAACTTCTCCTTGGTGATGAGGGCCGCCTGGCGGTAGGTCGCGCTGGTGAGGAGCTGCTTGTAGAAGCGCTTCACGTCCCAGCCGTGCGTCCGGAAGTCGATCGCCAGCCAGTCGAGGAGCTCGGGGTGGGAGGGCAGGCTGCCCATGATGCCGAAGTCTTCGGAGGTCTTGACGAGGCCGGTGCCGAAGAGCTCCTGCCACATGCGGTTGACCGTCACGCGCGTGGTCAGGGGGTTGGCGTCGCTGACGATCCACTTCGCCAGGCCGAGGCGATTCTTGGGGGCGTCGGCGGGGAGCTTGCCGAGGGCGGCAGGGATCTCCGCCGCGACGGCGTCGCCTTTCTTGTCGTAGGCGCCGCGGATCAGGATGTTGGCCATCGCGGGGCTATCCATCTTCTCCTCCTGGACGTGGGTGAGCGGGCTGCGGGCGCGGATGGCCGTCTGCTCGGCGGTCAGCTTCGCGACGGTGTTCGCGGCGAGCTTGAAGGGCTCATGGCGGTTGAGCAGGAAGTGTTCGCGCAGGGCGTCTTTCTGCTGGGCGTTGGGTTTGCCGGCCAGCGACTGGCGGAGCGTGGCCAGCTTCGAGAGCGTCGTCACCTCGTTCGGGGCGAGGGCGCGGGCGTAGAGAAAGACGTCCTGGATCGAGCCATGGAAGGCTTCGCTCTGGCTGCGCTGGCCGATGCGGGTCGGGGTGGCGGCCTTGGTGTCGGTCTTGAGCTTGTCGATCTCCGCGCGGGTCTCGGCGAGGACGCCGTTGACGTAGATCTTCACGCCGGCGGCCTTGCCGCTGCCGTCGTAAGTCATGAACACGTGCTGGTAGGCGGTGTTGATCGGATTGCGGGTGGTCGTGACCTTGATGGCGTCGTCGGGCCACTTGCTGATGACGTAGACGCCGACGTTCCGGCCCGTCTGGAAGAGATTCCAGCCCTGGGCCTGCTTCGGGTCGTCCATGCGGGCGATGATCGCGCCCGTGCCCTCGGCCTTGTCGGCCTTGATCCAGGCGCCGGCGGAGAACGCCTGCTTCGTGCTGAAGTTGCCGACGTCGCCGAGCGAGAGGTGGGAGCCTTTCTTGAAGACGGGGGCCGGACCGGTCTTGCCGTTCTTCATCCACGCGATCGGTTCGCCGGCGGCAGTGGTGCCGGCGGGCAGGCCCTTGCCGTCGTTCAGGGCGAGGCGGGTGACGAGGTCCTTCGCGGGGATGTCGGCGTCGAGGTCGGCGGGCTTGGCCTTGGCGAACCACTGCTCGAAGAGCGGCGTGCCGAGCTTGCGGGCCGCGGCGACCTGCTCGTTGCCCTTGGCGATCTCGCCGGGGAGGGCGTCCCAGCGCGGGCGATCGGCGTCGGAAGGCAGGTAGATCACCGGTCCGCGGCCGTCCTTCACGTTGCCGTCGAGTCCGCCCTGCGTGGTGTTCCGGAAGAACGCAGCCATCGCGTAGAAGTCCTTCTGCGAGAACGGATCGAACTTATGGTCGTGGCACTGGGCGCAGTTGGTGGTCAGGCCGAGGTAGACCCAGCCCATCGTCTGCACGCGGTCGGCGGCGTAGTTGGCGAGGTTCTCCTCGACGATCGTGCCGCCTTCGTTGGTCGTCGGGTTGCAGCGTTGGAGGCCGGTGGCGATGCGCTGTTCTTCGGTCGGATTGGGGAGCAGGTCGCCGGCGAGCTGCTCGACGGTGAACTGGTCGAACGGCTGGTTGCGGTTGAAGGATTTCACGACCCAGTCGCGGTAGGGCCACATCTCGCGGTAGGCGTCGAAGTGCAGGCCGTGCGAGTCGGCGTAGCGTGCGGCGTCGAGCCAGTAGCGGGCGCGATGTTCGCCGTAGGCCGGCAGGGCCATCAGTTCGTCGATGAGCGCCGAGAGCTGGGCGTCGCTGAGGCGGCTGCCGTCCTTGGGCAGGTGCTTGGTCAGCAGGGCGGGCGAAGGCGGCAGGCCGGTGACGTCGAGGCTGACGCGGCGGATGAGGGCGGCGGCGTCCGCTTCGGGCGCGGGCTTGAGGCCGACGGCGTCGAGCTTGGCCCGCACGAACCGGTCGATCGGGTTCTTGGCCCAGCTGTCATCGGAGGTCTTCGGCAGCGGCGCCATCTGCGGGGCGACGAGCGACCAGTGGGGTTGCCACGGCGCGCCCTGCTCGATCCAGCGACGCACGAGCGCGATCTCGGCGGGCTTCAGCTTCTTGTGGGTCTCCGGCGGAGGCATGATCTCATCCTCATCCGTGGAGAGCATGCGTTGGTAGAGGGTGCTCTGGTCGGGCTTGCCCTTGATGATGGTCGGCGGCTCCTCCTTGCCTTGCTTGTCGACCCGCGGGGCGAAGAAGCCGGCTTCGGTGTCGAGTCGTAGGCCGACCTTGCGGGTGCCGGGATCCGGGCCGTGGCAGTGGAAGCAGTTGTCGGCCAGCAGGGGGCGGATATCGCGGTTGAACTGCACGTCGCTGTCGGCCGCGAAGGCGGCGGTGACGAGGAGGGGCAGGAGCGCCAAGAAGGGCTTACGCATGGGGAAGGGTGGTTTCAATTAATCAGGGAAACGGCCGAGGGAAAGTCGGATTGGGCTTATGACGACATATGATAGGCCTGGCGCGGCGCTTGTTCCCCTTCTGGGGGTTCAAAAACCACCTGAACTGCTTCCTGGGGCGGGCACCCATCGGCTTGTCAGCCGGAGGGCTGTCGACCTTCCGCGGAGCCTGCTAGCGGGTCTTGCCGGCGGCCCCGATCGACCAGATCCGGACGCGCGAGTCGGCAGGAGCCGCCTGGCCGGCGGCATATTGGATGCGGACCCGGTGCGGACCTGGGGACAGTCCCTCCGCCAGCGGTAGGCGGTTGGGATTTCGCTTCAAGGGCAGGGGGTTGCCGCCGTCGATGCGGTAGGTGGCCATCGGTTCGGCGGCCGCATCGATCTCGTAACCGAGGAAGAGCAGTTCGCCTTCGAAGCCGAACTCGATGGCGCCGCCGGAGGCCGGGCTTTCCCAGCGTTGGCCGTCCGCGGTTCGCTTCCATCCGCTGTTCTCGGTCGGCTGGAGGTCGGCGTATTGGGCGTAGCGGCAGTCGACGAAGAGGTCGGAGATCATCGGCTCAGGCAGCGTCGTCCGGACGGCGGCGGGAGGCGGCTGGTTTTTGACCTTTTGGAGCAGGGCGATCAGCAGTTCCGAGGCGAGGATATGTCCGGTGTCGTTCGGATGCACCACGTCGGCATACATCGTCTCCCACTGGGCTCGGCCGGCGTAGATTTCCGGCCACCACGCGTCGCGGAAGCTGACCATCGGCAGGTCATAATGGCGGCCGAGCATGTGCTGGGTCTCCTGGGCGTTCTCGCCTTTGCGCTGCATGAAGAACAGCTGCACCACGGCGGGTTGCTGCGGCGCGCGGAGGATCTGACGCAGGACGCCTTCGTAAGTGCTCCAGAACATCGGCACGGGGTGGTTGTCGTTCACCGCATACTCCACGATGACCAGGTCCGGTTGCTTGCTGAGGACGTCACGCTGAAGGCGCATGGCGCCGTAGAGGGAATTCGTCCCACCGATGCCGGCGTTGACGAACCGCACCTTGGCTTGGGGGAAGGTCTGGGTGAACCAGGCGGCGACGCGGGCGACGTAGCGATTCTTCGGATCCTTGGTCTGCAGGCCGCCGGCGGTGATCGAGCCCCCGATGGCGGCGACGCAGATCTCCTCGCCACGGCGGGCCTTCGCCATGACCGCCGCCAGCCGGGCGGTGTCGCCGGGCGAGACCAAGCCGCGTTCGCGGATGGCCGGCGTGGTCACCGGTTCCGCAGCCTGCAGGTCGGCGAACGAAGGAGTCGCGACGCAGAGGAGGGTGGCGAGCCACGCAGAGCAGAATCTTCCCATGACTCAGAGCCTAAGCGGTAAGGTGCGCCCGGAGACGAGCCTTGATTACACAGGCTCGTCCAACGGCGGGTCTAGGGTGGCTGCTTTAGAACTCCCAGCGGCGGGCCGGTCCGAGGTGGGGGGTCAGGACGATGTCGTCGAGGTCGACCGCCGCGGAACCGGCGGGCAGGTAGAGGCGGAGGATGCCCGTGGTCGTTTTGGGGTTCAGCTCGACGGTGACCGTCTGCCAGACGGCTTCGCCGGAGGTCCGGTAGGGCACGGAAAGGATTTCGGCTCCGCCCGCTGCGCCCAGGAGGGCGATACGTCCTTCGCCGGCCTGCGGAGCACGGATGCGGAAGGACAGCGAGGCCTTGCCGCCCGTCAGGCCCGCGCCGACGCCGATGAAGGAGTCAGCCCCTTTGGACTCGATGTGCAGGGCACCTTCGATGACCGAGGCCTTGCCGGCGCGATTCTTCCAGTTGCCGGGGAGATCATCGGGCGCCAGGGATTTCTTCTTGGCCGGCGCCTTGGGCGCGGCCTTGCCGAAATTCGGATTGAGCTTCGGAATCACCGCCTCGGTGTCCTTGAGGAAATCGGTGATCAGTCCGTTGAGTTCTTTTACGAGCTCAGGTTTCTCCTTGGCGAGATTGTGACGTTCGCCGAGGTCGTTCTTCAGATCGTAGAGTTCGAGGTCATCCGATCCGTCATCATTGCGGGCGTAGAAGCGGAGGAGCTTCCAGTCGCCCTTACGCACGTAGGTACCGGCGTAGAAACCGTCCATGACGGAGTCGCGCGTCGCGTTGCCGTGGGGGAAGTGGCAGAATACGCGGTCGCGGGGCGAAGCACCCCCGAGGAGCGCTTCCGTCTGGTCGAGCCCGTCGACCTTCTGGTCAGGCTTGCTCGCGGCGCCGCCGGCGCGGAGCAGCGTGGGGTAGAGGTCGACCGACTGCATGAGGAAGTCGGCGGTCGCGCCGGCCTTCACCTTGCCGGGCCAGACGACGATACCCGGCTCGCGGGTGCCGCCTTCATAGAGCGAGGCCTTGCCGCTGCGATAGGGCAGGTTGCTCGTCGCGGGAATCTCAGCGAAGCCGTCGGGATCGGTCTTCTTGGGCGGGTAGGCGTACCCGCCGTTGTCGGACCAGAACACGATGATCGTGTTGTCGGCTTCGCCGGAATCATCGAGGTGCTTGAGCAGCCGGCCTACCGAGTCGTCGAGGCTCTTGACCATCGCCGCGTAGAGCGGGTTCTGCTGCGGGTTCGCGGGGTCGGTCTTCCGCTTGAAGTATTCGATGTAATCCTGGCGGGCGTTCCACGGCGAGTGCACGGAGAAGAGCCAGAAGTTGACGAAGAACGGGCGTCCCTTGCTGGCGCGGATGAACTTGCCGGCCTCGTCGGCCATGCGCTCGTCGACGTGCCGGCCGGCTTCGTCCTTGATCACCGGATCGGTGATGAATTTCCACGGCGCGAGGTAGCCGCCGCCGGGGCCGGGGGCCTTGGGCGTGTGCGGCCAGTCGACGTCGAAGCCTTGGTCGCGCGGCTCGTAGGCGTCGCCGGCCTGGAGGTTATGGCCGAGGTGCCACTTGCCGAAGTGCGCCGTCGCATAGCCCGTGGACTTGAGCGCCTCGGCCAGCGTGTGGTAGTCGGGTCTTAGGCGCGTGATCGATTGGGCGACGAGCATCCGGCTGTTGGCGTTGCCCGGCTCAAGCTTCTTCTCGAGCTGCACCGTCGGGAGGTGGCAGACGGGGGAGGTGATGCCGAGTCGCGCCGGGTATTGGCCGGTCAGGATGCTCGAGCGCGTCGGGGAACAGAGCGGACTGGCCGAATACGCCTGCGTCAGGCGGACGCCGCGGGCGGCCAGGCGGTCGAGGTTGGGCGTCTCGTGATACTTGCTGCCGAAGCAGGCGAGGTCGCGGCCGCCGAGGTCATCGGCGAGGATGAGGATGATATTAGGTTTATCCGCGGCGACGACCGCAAGCGGGGCGAGGAGGATGGACAGGAAAGTTGACCAGTTGACCCGTTGGCCGGTGGGCCAGAAGGAGCGACTTAGGGGCGGCATAGAAGTAGGGTGTCGGAGGTTCAGTGGGGGAGGCCTTTGAGGTCGGCGGGCATCACTTTATCGTCCTTGGCGAGTTGGGCGTCGAGCAGCGTGAGCATCTCCTTGAGCTTGTCGGCTCGAGTGGCGGCAAGGTCGGTCTTCTCGTAGGGGTCCTGGCCGAGGTCGAAGAGCTGCGGGGCGCCCTTCTTCATGCGGATGACTTTCCAGTCGCCATGCAAGAGGGCCTGGCCTTGTGGGTGGGCGATGTAGACGACGCGTGGCGCAGGGGCGGCTTCATCTCCGCGGATGACTTTCCAGCGGTCGAGTCCGTCCCACTGCGGGTCTTTCTCCGGGCGGAAGCCGGCGAGCCCGGCGAGGGTCGGCAGCCAGTCGCCGACGTAAAGCGGGGCCGACACTTTGCCTGGCTTGAGCATGCCGGGCTGGTTGGCGAAGGCGCATACGCGGATGCCGCCCTCGAAGAGGGTGTTCTTCTGGCCGCGCAACGGGTCGTTCTCGCTGTTGAAAGGCGAGTGGGGCACGGTGCCTGCGTAGGCGTTCTGGAGGCCTTCGATGCCACCGTTGTCGGAGGTAAAGACGACGAGGGTCTTCTCGCGCTGGCCGGTGCGCTCCAGCGCGGCGACGAACGCGCCGATCTTGGCGTCGAGCTGCGAGACCATCGCCGCCATGCGCAGCCGGGATTCATGCTTCACCGGGTCGTCGTGGAATTTCACGCCGTCGTACAGCTGCTTGTATTCGGCGGGCGCGTCGACGGGCGTATGGACCGCGTGGAAGGGGACGTAGACGAACCATGGCTTATCGCCGCCCTGGGTGATGCGCTTCAAGGCTTCGGCGGCGACGAGTTCGGTGGCGTTGCCTTCTTCGCGGAAGAATTTCCCGTCGCGATGCCAGGTGTCCTCGTAAGGGTTGCCTTTGCGATATTTGTGCGTCCACGGATCCGCCGCGCCGGTGAGCGTGCCGTAGCTGGTGTCGAAACCGTAGGCGTTCGGGATCCACTCCGGTCGCGCGCCGAGGTGCCACTTGCCGGCGAGGTGCGTGCGGTAACCCGCAGCCTTCAGTGCCGACGCGATCGTCGTCGTGCCGAGAGGCATCGCGCGAAGGTTGCTCGGGCTGAGCGCTTGCGGGCCGAAGCGGCCGGGGCAACGTCCGCTCATGAGGGCCGTGCGGGTCGGCGTGCAGACGGGTTGGACGTAATGACGGTCGAGTTCGCGTCCTTCGCGCACGAGTTTGTCCATGTGCGGGGTCTTGCCGAAGCCGCCGTGCCAGCCGACGTCAGCCCAGCCAAGGTCGTCGGCGACGATGAGCAGGATGTTCGGGCGCTCCGCGGCGGCGAGGGGCGATAGCGCGAGCAGGCAGACGAGGAGGGCGCGAGCGTTCATGAGGTCAGGAGAACCTAGGCTCCTGACGCCGTCTGGACAGGCTATTTATATGAGGGGATACGAATCAGCGGCCGAAGTCAGCGGTATCGGGCTCGCCCTTGGCGGGACGCAGTTCGATCGAGCGGAGGCGCAGTCCTACGGCCTGGTCGCCGAGATGGAAGCGGATATGGATGGCATCCCCGGCGACGGGCAGGGGGATGCTCTGTTCGGAGGCGCCCGCGGGGATCTCGAATCGTACGAGGTTCGCGGGCAGGAAGTCGGGCTGGTCCTTGGTGCGCCAGCTGAGCGAGCCTTGGGTCGCGACCTTGGCGTCGGCCTTGATGAGCGCCGTCACGGGGCCTTTCAGCGTGAGGCCGGTCTTGGCGAGGAAAGGCCTGGCGTTCTTGGCGGCCTTGGGGTCGGCGGTGATGATCAGGACGCCGTCCTTGGTCGCGATCGTGCCGTTACGGCAGAACCATCCTTGCACTGCGCCGGCGGGCTCGTTCTTGCGCGGTGCGGCGGAGTGGGCAGTGATGACGCCGTGTTCGGCGAACATGCCTTCATGATGCGGATCCAAGCTCGTGGGCAGGCCGGGCGGGGTGAGGGTGTCGCTCCAGGCCTTGAGCGCCGAACGGAGGCGCGCCACGATCTCCGGCCGCGCCTTGGCTTGGTTCTTCGCGACGTTCTCGCCGTCGGCCGTCGTCACGTCGAACAGCATCTCCTCGCGGTCGCCTAGTCGGACAAGCTTCCACGGGTGCTCTAGCACCGCGGCCTGCGAGCCCCAGCGCCAGAAGAGACGCTCATGCGGCGCGGCGCCGTTCTGGCCGGTGGCGAAGGGCGCAAGGTCCTTACCGTCGAGTTCCGGGGCTTTCGGCAGGCCGGCGGCGGCGACGGCGGTGGCGGCGACGTCGAGGCTGCTGACGGGCTGATCGTAGGCCTTGCCGGCGGGCAGACGGGCGGGCCAGGTGGCCACGAACGGCGTGCGGATGCCGCCTTCGCTCAGCATGCCCTTCTGGCCGACGAGCGGCGTGTTGAGCGATCCGTCCCAGGCCTTGCCGAGGGGCGCGCCGTTGTCGCCGATGAAGACGATGAGCGTGTTCTGATCCTGACCCGTCGCCTTGAGCTTCGCGCGCAGCCGGCCGATGCCTTCGTCCATCGCCGCGATCATCGCCAAGGCCTGACGCCGTTCCTTGGGCAGATGGGCGGGCGTCTTGGAGAACCAGGGCTCCGGCGATTCCAGCGGGACGTGCGGAGCGTAGTAGGCGAGGTAGAGGAAGAACGGCTGAGCAGGCTGGGCGGCCCGCCGGTCCAAGAAGGACAGGGCGGCCTCGGTCTGCACGACCACGCGGAAACGGTTGTCAGCCAGGAGGTGCGGCGCATCGGCGAAAGGTGCTCCCTTTAGATCATGCGAGGCGTAGAACTGCCGGAGTTCCCCGCGGAAGTATTCGTCGAAGCCTTGGGCGTGCGGCATGTGCTCCTTGGCGACGCGGAGGCCTTTCTCGCCCTTCTTGCCGCCGATGAGGTCGAGGTGCCATTTGCCGACTTGTCCGGTGACGTAACCGGCGGCCTTGAGTCGTTCGGCGATGGTCAGCTGTTCGAGCGGGAGCGGGCCCTTGTTGTTGTCTTCCACGCCGAAGCGCTGCTGGTAGCGGCCTGTGAGCACGCCGGCTCGGGAGGGCACGCACTGGGGCGCGGTGACGTAGCCGCGCGTGAAACGCACGCCGTCGCGCGCCATCGCGTCGAGGTGCGGCGTGCGGATATCCTGGTCCGAGCCCTGGATGCCGAGGTCCGCCCAGCCGTGGTCATCCGAGTAGATCAGGATGATGTTCGGTTTGTCCGCCGCCTGGGCCGCGACCGAGGCCAAGAGGAAGGCGAGCAGGGTCCTCATTGCGGGATGCCTTTGATCACGAGATTGCGCACTTCGGCGGACTTGGCGCCGGCGATCCAGCTGCGGGTCTTGGGCGTAGCGAGGAAGGGGTGCTGGGCGCTCAGCTCCTGGCCGTCGATGCGCACGGCCATGCGATCGCCGGTCCACTCGACGCGCACGTGACGCCACTGGCCCTTGACGGTTTCCAAGGGCAGGCGCGCGAGGATGTGCGAAGGCTTCACGGAATCTTCGGCGATGTGGACTTCCTTGGGCGTGATCACCACGCGGCCGACGTGCTTCTCGGCATCGCAGCCGACATAGAAGGTCGTGGGGACGTCCTGGAGGAAATCGAGTTCGATGACGGCCGTCTTCAGGCCGACCCAGTGCTGCAGCACCGGCACATGCTTGCGCGCAGGGATCTCGGTCATGCGCAGGACGCCGTCGTCAGGCTTCCATTCGCCATGGGGGATCTTCCATGGTTCGGCGAACGCCGACTTGAGGTCGGGGGCGACGATCACGGGCGGTTCGGTTTCGACCAAGAGAGGTCCGGAGGTGCAGCCGACGAGGAAGAGGGCGCAGGCGAGGAGGGCGGAGTGCCACATGAGAGGATGGAGTATCGAGTATGGGGTATGGGGGAGAGCGGAATCAGGGAGTCGGGGTCACGATGACGTCGTCGATCTCGATGCCGGCGCCGCCGCCGTTCTGCATCCAGAGGAGCTTACGCTTGGTCGCATCGAAGTTCGGACGCTGGAGCGTGCGGGCCCACTTGCCGTCGACGGACATGTCCACGGTATCGCCCTTGAAGAGGAGCCTCACCGTGCGCCATTCGTTCGCCGAAAGGTCGACCTTCTCGGCCGGGAAGTGCTCGTTGGTACGGTAGGCCTTGCTGATCGGATCGGCCTCGCGGGTGTTCTGGCGGAGCGGGTGCTTGGGGTCGAGGGTATGGGCGTCGACCTCGAGCACGACGCTATCGCGATTGAGACGGACGCGGAGCATGTGGTCGACCGAGCCGTAGCCGTCGTCGCCGTCGACGAAGAGCCAGAGCATGCCGCCTTTCTCGAGGTGACGGTAGCGGAAGGACATCGTCAGGTCTTTGCCGGCCAGCGCCAGGTAGACCATCGGCGGATATTTGCCGCCGCTGGATCCGCGGGTCCACATCACACCATCGCGGACGGACGTGTTCTTGTTCGGGAGCGGCGTCAGGAATTTCTTGACGTCAAAGTCCGGTCCGAAGTCCTCGCGGACCGAGAAAGTCTCCGGCGTGGCGCAACCGACCATCAACAGGGAGTAAAGGAAGACCGCGGTCTTCATTTCGCGGCTTTCAGCTTCGCGAGCAGGAAATCCGTCGGCGTGGCATGCTTCGGGTTGGCGAGCCCCCGATAGTGCAATTCGGCGGAGACGCCCTTGGTCGAGCAGTGTTCGGCGAGCTTGGCGCCGAAGTTCGCGGTGTGCGTCGGATCTTTCTCGTTCTGACCGATGGCCGGCGGGGCGCCGAAGGTCATGTAGACCGCGGGGTCGTCGGAGGAGACCAGCGCATAGGGAGAATATTCCGCGATCAGCGGCAGGATGGTTTCCCGGCCGGCGAGGAACTCGGCGAACGTCTTGAAGCCGAAGGCGTGGCCGCCGTAGTTGCTGTTGGGCGTCCACTCTTTCATCTGGGCGGGGTCGAGGGTCGTCTGCGGTCCGGTCACGGCCGCGCAGGTCAGGCGCGTGGACTCGCGGGCGACCGGGTCGGCCGACTTGGGGTCGGCGAGGTCGTCGTGGAAAGCCAGCCAGAGGCTGGAGCAGGCTCCGGCCGAACCGCCGGCGGCGCCGACGCGGGTCTTGTCGAGATTCCACTCGGCGGCCTTGCTGCGCACGAACTGCAGGGCGCGGGCGGCGTCGTGCAGGGGCGCCTTCACCGCGGGCGAGGTGTCGATCGCGGGGTCGCGCTTGATCAGGCGATAGTTGATGGAGACGACCGAGACGCCGGCTTTCAGCAAGGCGGCGACGTCGGCGAACTTCTCCGCGCGCTCCTTGCTGCCGCCGACCCAGCCGCCGCCGTGGATGATGAAGACCAGCGGCGTCGGCGTCGCGGATTCCGCCTTCCAGAAGTCGAGCACGTGGCGCTCGTGTTCACCGTAACGGACGCTCGCGTGGGTGGGCTTGGGCAGTGAGGCCGAATATGCGTCGGCCTTGGGGGGGGCCTTGGCCTTCTTGGCCGGCGCTTTGGTCTTGGGGGCTTCCTGGGCGCCGAGCACGGCGCCCGCGAGGAGGGCGAGGAGGGTGAGGAGTCGCATGGTGAAAGGGCTCAGTTGCCGGCGCGGACGAACTCATCCTTGGAGAGGCGTCCGTCCTTGTCCTGGTCGAAGCGGATGAAGCGGGCCGGGGCGTCGGCCTGGTCGGCCATGTGTGGGATGAACTCGTCCTTCGCGAGGAAGCCGTCCTTGTCCTTGTCCCAGCCGTCGAAGATCTTCGGACGGTCGAGCGTCTTCTTGGGCTTTGCGGGCGCCGTCTTCGGCGCGCCCTTGGATTGTCCGTTGGCGATGAACTTATCACGGGCGGGGCTGGCCGGCAGGGTCTTGTTCCAGGCGAGGGCCTTCGCGGTCAGCGCCTGGACGACTTCCGGGTGCTGCGCGGCGACGTCATGGTGTTCGCCGGGATCCTTGGGGATATCGAAGAGCTGGGCGCTCTTGCCGGCATGGTCGACGAAGAGTTTCCAGTCGCCGTCACGCACGCAGAGGGGCGGAGGTTGGTAGCCGTCCTGCGGTCCTTGGACGCCGGAGATCCATTCCCAGTAAAGCGGGGCTCGCCGGGGCGTGGCGGCACCGCCCAGCCAGAGGGCCGAACGATCTTCGCCGTCGGCCTTGAGACCGGCCGGGACTTTGACGCCCGCCAGGGCGGCGATGGTGGGGAGGAAGTCGACGCCCCCGACGACCGCGTTCTCTTCGACGCGGCCGGCCGGGACCTTGCCCGGCCAGCGGACGAGGCCGAAGGTGCGGATGCCGCCTTCATGCATGCTGCGCTTACGGGCGCGGAGCGGGCCGGCGCTGCCGACGCCGGCGTTGGCGGCGTTGCCGACGCGATAGTCCTCGGGACCGTTGTCGCTCGAGAGGAAGATGAGCGTGTCGTTGGTCAGGCCGAGTTCGTCGAGGGAGTCGAGCAGCCGGCCGATCTGGGTGTCGAGGTCGGTGAGCGAGGCGCAGAAGACCTGCATCTGCGAGCGGAGGTCCTTGGCGTTCGCGTAATACTTGCGGGTCCATTCGCCGAAGGCGGGATCGTCGGCCTTGGGCTGGAGCTCCGCGTAGACCGCGAGCTGTTCCGGCGTGGGCTTCAGCGCGGCGTGGGGGACGAGCGTCCAGAGATTGACGTAGAAGGGCTTGCCCTTGTTGGCCTGGGCGAACTTGATCGTCTCATCGACCATCAGCTGCGTAGAACGGGCGCGGAAGTATGGCTCCTTGCCTTCGTCGCCAAGCGGCGTACCCGAAGAATTCTGGGTCTTGGAGACATCGATGCCGTAGGCTTCGGGGGCGGGCGCGCCAGTGCCGTGACCGAGGTGCCATTTGCCGAAGTGCGCGGTGGCGTAGCCGGCCTGCTTAAGGAGGTCGGGCAGGGTGGTTATCTCGGGGTCGAGCCAGTTCGGCATCGAACGGGCCGCGTTCTGGGCGTGGTCGGCAAAATGGCCATGGATGCCGAAGCGCGCCGGGACCAGTCCGGTCATGAACGCCGCGCGGCTGGGCGAGCAGACCGTCGCGGCGACGTAGAACTGGCGGAGCCAGGTGCCCTCCTTGGCCAGGCGGTCCAGGTTCGGCGTCTTCACGTAGGGATGGCCGGCGAACTTGGCGTCACCCCAGCCTTGGTCGTCGGTCAGGATGAAGATCACGTTGGGCGGTCGGGCGACCGCGGTGAGCGCGCTGACGAGTGATGCCAACAGGAGAAGGAAGCGGCTCATGTTCAGGCCAGGATGCCCTTGATGACGTGGCGTTCTTCGACGCCGGTGAGGCGTTGGTCGAGGCCCTGGAACTTGTAGGTCATCCGGCGGTGGTCGACGCCCATGAGGTGGAGGATCGTGGCGTTGAGCTCGCTGAGATGGACCGGGTCCTTGGTCACGTTGTAGCTGAAGTCGTCGGTCTCGCCATAGGAGATGCCAGGCTTCACGCCGGCGCCCGCCATCCACATCGTGAAGCAGCGCGGATGGTGGTCGCGGCCGTAGTTCGTCTTGGTGAGCGTGCCTTGCGAGTAGACCGTGCGGCCGAATTCGCCGCCCCAGATCACGAGGGTGTCTTCGAGCATGCCGCGCGACTGCAGGTCGAGCAACAGACCGGCGCAGGCTTGGTCGGTCTGCTGGCACTGGCGGGCGATGTCCTTCGGCAGGTTGCCGTGCTGGTCCCAGCCGCGGTGCAGGATCTGCACCACGCGGACGCCGCGTTCGACCATGCGGCGGGCGAGGAGGGCGCTGTGGGCGAAGGAGCCCGACTCCTTCACCTCGGGTCCGTAGAGGTCCAGGGTGGCCGGGGTCTCCTTGGAGAGGTCGGTGAGGTCGGGCACGCTGGCCTGCATGCGGAAGGCCATCTCATACTGGGCCGTGCGGGTGAGCGTCTCGGGGTCACCGAGCTCGCGGTGGCCGGCGGCGTTGAGCTGCGACAGGGCGTCGAGCGTGATGCGGCGGTCGGCGGGCTGCACCCCGGGCGGGTTCTGGACGTAGAGCACCGGGTCGCCGCCGGAGCGGAGGGCCACGCCCGTGTGTCGCGTGGGCAGGAAGCCGCTGCTCCACATGCGCGTGAACAGCGCCTGACCGCCGGCGCTCTTGGGCGTGAGCACCACGAACGAGGGCAGGTCGTCGCTCTCGCTGCCGAGGCCGTAGCTGATCCACGAGCCGATGCTCGGCTTGCCGGGAATCTCGCTGCCGGTCATCACGAACGTGCAGGCCGGGTCATGGTTGATGGCGGTCGTGCTGACGGACTTCATCACCGCGAGCATGTCGACGACCTTGGCGGTGTGCGGCAGGAGTTCGCTGATCCAGCGGCCGGACTTGCCGTGCTGGGCGAACTTGAACTGGCTCGGGGCGACCGGGAAGCGCGCCTGGCCGGAAGTCATGGTGGTGATGCGCTGGCCGTTACGGATGCTCTCCGGCAGGTCCTTGTCGAAGTGGGCCTCGAGCTGCGGCTTGTAGTCCCACAGGTCGAGCTGGGACGGGGCGCCGTTCATATGCAGGTAGATGATGCGCTTGGCCTTGGGGGCGAAGTGCGGGTAGCCGGCGAGGGGCTTGTGCACGGTGTTCGCGGCCTTGGCCTCGCGGGAGAGCAGACCGGCGAGGGCGACACCGCCGACGCCGAGTCCGGCGGTGCTCAGGAAGCGGCGCCGATTGAGGAGGCGCAGGTGGTCTTGGATCGGATCGTTCATCGGTTGAGGGTCTCGTCGAGGTTAAGAAGGAGGCTGGCGGTGAGGGTCCAAGCCGCGACTTCGGGCGCGGGCAGGGAAGCGTCGGGCTTCGACTCGCCAAAGGTGATCAGCTTGGTCGCGTCGGCCGGCTGCGCGACGTAACGCGCTCGGTGCGCGCGGAGGGCGTCGAGCGTGACCTGCGTCTCGCTGGCGGCGGGACGACGACCGACGGCCGTCAGCCACGCGAAGGCGGCCTTGGCCTCATCGGTGGCGCCGCCTTCCTTGAGGATGCGTTGGGCGAAGGCACGGGCGGCTTCGACGTGCTGGACGTCGTTGAGCAGCGCGAGGGCCTGGAGCGGCGTATTGCTGAGCTCACGGCGGACGCAGCTCGCTTCGCGGGCCGGTGCGTCGAAGGCGATCATCGAGGGCGGAGGCGCGGTGCGCTTCCAGAACGTATAGAGCGAGCGGCGGTAGAGCGCTTCCCCGGTGTCGCGGGTATAGCGGGCGGTGTTGCTGCCGGTGAAGCCGACCGGTTCCCAGACGTTGTCGGGCTGGTAAGGCCGCACGCCCTTGCCGCCCATGCGCGGGCTGAGCAGGCCGGAGACGAAGAGCGCCTGGTCGCGGATGACCTCGGCGTCGAGGCGATGGCGGGGGCCGCGGGCGAGGAGACGGTTCTCGGGGTCCTTGGCCAGGAGTTCCGGCGAGGCGGCGGCGGAGCGGCGATAGGCGGCGCTGGTGACGAGCAGGCGCACGAGGCGCTTCATGTCCCAGCCGGACTCGCGGAATTCCACCGCCAGCCAGTCGAGCAGTTCCGGGTGGCTGGGCGAATCACCCTGCGAGCCGAAGTCGCCGCTGGTCTTCACCAGGCCGACGCCGAAGAACTGCTGCCAGTAACGGTTGACGGTCACGCGGGTCGTGAGGGGGTTGGCAGGCGAGAGAATCCAGGCCGCGAGGTCGCGCCGATCGTAGGCATCCTTCTTCGGCAGCGGATGGAAGGCCGCGGGGACGCCGCGGGAGACCGCTTCGCCGGGCTTGTCGTATTGGCCGCGGATCATCACGTGCGCCTGGCGCGGCTGCGGCAGGTCGGCCATCACGAGCGTGGCGGGGATCTGGTCGGTCAGGGCTTTCTTGCGGGACTCCTCGGCGAGTTTCTCGGCGCGCATGCCGTCGAGCTTCTCGCGGCCGCCTTGGAATTCGTTCTCGAGCCACCAGTCGAGCAGGCGCTTGCGTTCGGCGTCGCTCCACTGGGCGGCCTTCTTGCCGCGCACCAGGTTCTGCAGGTCGCCCGGCAGTTCGGCCACGCGGGAGCCCTGCTTCTTCTCGGACCAGACCTTGAAGGACCACTGGACGTCCCTGGCCTCGTCGATGCGATGGCTGATGGCGAGGCGATCCCAATGGACCGTGCCGTCGAACTGCGTGAAGGCGAAGCCGTCGACCTTCATGCCCGGCTTAAGGCCGAGCTTGGCGATGTCGACCTTGAGCTGCGTCCACTTCCCTGCCTCGGGCAGCTTGCCCATGTTCACTTTCTCCGGCGTACGTACCTTGCCGAAGGGGATGGCGCCTTCCTCGCCCCAGAACGCGCGGTGGTTCCAGCCACCGACGTGGAATTGGAGCATGATCGACTTGGGCAGGTTCGCCGGGTCGAGGTAGACCCAGACGGAGATGACGCCGTTGGCCGGGATCTCGAAGGAGGCCCCGTTGGCGAAGAAGTCCTGGGCGACGCCCTTGGCCGTGCGTTTCAAGGCGCGCTTGCCGCTATGCACCGGACCTTGGCTGGCTTCGACGAAGGTCGTCGGTTCGCCGGAAGACTCGACCTTGGCCTTCTCTGGGAAGGCGTCCTCGAACCAGATGGTCTCGCCCGTGCGCACGGGCGGTGGCGGAGTGAGGGTCGCAGGGTCGACATACTTGAAGGACGCGATGGCCTCGCGGATGGCCTTCTGCTTGGCCGCGATGCGTTGATCGAACTCGGCCATGCTCTTCTCCTGCTCGGGAGTGGAGAGCTGGAGGACCGGCGGCGTGAGCAGGATGTTGCCGTCGAAGCCGGGATCGGCCGCGCTGTAGAAGAACGAGTAGAGCGAGTAGAACTCCTTGGTCGTCACCGGGTCGAACTTGTGGTCGTGGCAGACCGCGCAGCCGGCGGTCAGGCCCATCCACACGCCCATGGTGGTGTCGGTGCGATCCACCGCGTATCGGAAGAGGAGTTCCTCGTTGATCGAGCCGCCTTCGCTGGTGGTGACGTTGCAACGGTTGAAGCCGCTGGCGACGCGCTGCTCACGGGTGGCGTTCGGCTGCAGGTCGCCGGCGAGCTGCCAGGTGGTGAAGACATCGAAAGGCAGGTTGTCGTTGAAGGCCTTCACGACCCAGTCGCGGTAGGGCCACATGCTGCGCTCGTTGTCGAGGTGCAGGCCGTGGGTGTCGGCATAGCGGGCGGCGTCGAGCCAGCCGCGGGCCATGTGTTCTCCGTAGCGCGAGGACGCCAGCAGGCGGTCGACGACCTTGTCGTAGGCCTGCGGGGAGACGTCGGCGAGGAAGGCGTCGACCTCGACGGGCGTCGGCGGGAGGCCGGTCAGGTCGAGCGTGACGCGGCGGAGCAGGCGGGCCTTGTCGGCTTCGGGGGCGGGCTGGAGGCCTTGGGCGGAAAGTTCGGCATGCAGGAACGCGTCGATGGGCGAGGTGCCGGCCGCGGCGGCGGGCACCGGCGGGCGCACCGGGGGTTCGAAGCTCCAGTGCTTACGGTAGGGCGCGCCTTCGGCGATCCAGCGGCGCAGGGTGTCGATCTGGGCCTGGGTGAGCTTCTTATGCGATTCCGGCGGCGGCATCACTTCCTCGGGGTCTTTCGTGAGGAGGCGCTTGATCAGTTCGCTGCCTTCGGGATCGCCCGGCTTGATCGCCTGCACGCCGTCGTTGATCGCGGTGGCGCCTTCCGCCGTGTCGAGGCGGAGGTCGGCCTTGCGCTTCTTGGCGTCGAAGCCGTGGCAGGCGAAGCAGTTGTCGGACAGGATCGGCCGGATGTCCCGGTTGAAGTCGAGCTTCGGGGCGGCCTCGGCGGCGAGGGCGGCGAAGGTCAGGAGCAGGAGGGGCGGGCGCATGGTCTACTTGGCGGATTCGAAGGAAAGGAGGGCTTCGGCGTAGCGACGCCCGATCTCGAGCGTGCCGGCGGCGGTGAAGTGCGTGTGCGAAGGCGGGAGCGTCTCGGCGCCGGCAGTATCGACATAGCGGGCGCGGGGCAGGGCGGCGGCGACTTCCTGTTGGGCGGCGATGACCTTGGGCATGAAGGCGTTCTTGCCGTTGCCGAAGCGGGTGTTGACGCCGAGGAGCAGGATCAGGTCCGGCGCGTCGAGTTCGGTGCGGAGGCTTTTCAGCATCGCCGAAAGATTGGCCGCATAGGCGGGCGCGTCCTTCGCGTTGGCGTCGCTCTCGCCTTGCACCCAGACGAACGCGCGCGGACGGAGGGTGACGTCCTTCGACTTCGCGGCGGCGATGGCGGCCTTGGCTTCGTCGATCATCGCGCGGTAGCAGGCGTCAGCCTTGCCCGGCAGTCCGACGTTCCAGTCGGCGGCGACGGATGTGCCGCTGAAGGCCGTCTTGATGACCGCGAGCGGGCGTGACTCTTTCGTCGTCAGCGTGCGGACCATGCCGATCTCGGGTCCGAAGCCGCCCTTGGACTTCAGGTTGAAGTTGCCGTATTGGCGGGCGACCTTCTTGCCGTCGACGGCTGGTTTGGCCGGAGTGCGCGGTTGGAACTGCAGGGTCGTCCATTGACGGGCGCTCGTGCCGTCGAATTCATCGGGGGGCGGATCGCCCACGCGCCACCAGAACATCGTCGCGGCGTCCCTCGGGTCAGCCGGCAACTCCTCCGCATAGGCGTCGTAACCGACCGCGTTGGACTGCCCTGCGACCAGGATGAGGTCGCGGGTCTCGGCGGCGAACACCAGCCCGTGCAGGAGCAGGGCCAGGCCTAGGGGTAGGCGGCGGAACATGGGGTACCTTTGGGTAACCCGCCCGCCCTCGGAGTTCCACCTTTTCCGACGGCCTAGGCCCTCATTTTGCCTCTTTTAGCAGGAACTCGACCAGCTCCGGGCAGGCGAAGAACGACGGGCCGACCTTGTGGCCTTCGCCGGGGACGATCTTGACCGTGAACTTACCCCCGAGGGCCTCATAACGCGCCCTAAGGAGCAGGGTATTGTCCTGGTGGGGGACGACCACGTCGTTGTCGCCATGGACGGCGAACATCGGGACCTTGGCGGCGGCCAGGCCGGCGAGGTTGTCGGGCGGGTTGAACTCCTTGAGCCGGCTCGTGAGTTCGGCTTCGGTCAGGCCGAAGTCGGCGAGCGTCTGGGCCTTCGAGTTCTTCAGCGACCAGCTGGCGAGGTTGCAGACCGGGTAGATGCCGATCCAGGCCTTCACCTTGTCGGGATTACGGAACGCCCAGGTGAGCGTCATCATGCCGCCGCGGCTCTGGCCGAGCAGGATGGGCTTGGGCGAGTAGCCCCGCTTCACCATCTCTTCGTGGAATTTGGTGAACTGTGCCGCGCTCTTCGGCGCGCCGCGGACTTCGCCGAGGTCATAGCCCGCGATGGCGATGCCGGCCTGCTGGCAGGCGTCGGCGTAGAGCTTGTGCTGGACGATCGAGACGCCGCCCTTGAGCGCCGGCGCATACCAGAGCCAAGGTTTGCCGTCCGCCGGCTTCGCCGCCGGGTGGATCACGGCCTTATGCCCGTCGACCTCGAAGGTCTCGGCGGCGAAAAGTGTGGCCGAGGCGAGCAGAGTGGCGATGAAGGTGCGGAGTCTCATTCGATGAAGATCAGGGCGTTGCTGTTGAGCAGGGCGCGGCAGAAGGCAGCCTTGCCGTGTCGGGCGAGGAGTTTCTCGGCTGCGGCGCGTTCGGTGGCCGTGGGCGGACGCTGTAGGGCGATGGAATAGGCATGGGTGACCGGGTCGGGTCCGTCGAGGCGGGCGGCGAAAGCCTTGGCCATGTCGAGGGTGAAGCCGTTGTTGAGGAGAGTGAGGGCCTGCAGCGGCGAGGTGGTGTTGGCGCGTTTGGGCGCGGCGAAGGCGATATCGGGCAGATCGAAATCGCTCAGCACGTCGACCACGCTGGCGCGGGCGTTCTGGTGGTAGACGGAGCGGCGGTAGGTTTCCGGTCCAGGCTTATCGAGCGGGATGTAGGTCGAGACGTTGTTGACGAGATAGCGGTAGAGGCGGAAGCCTGGTCCGCCCATGGGCTCGAGCTTCAGCTGGCCGGCGGTCGCGAGCATGGTGTCGCGGATCTCTTCGGCGCGCAGACGACGCGGCGGGAAGCGCCAGAGCAGGCGGGCGTCCTTGTCGATGCGCGCGGCAGCCGGATTAAAGTCTGCCGACTGAAGATACGTCTGCGAAAGGACGATCTCGCGATGCAGGGCTTTGAGCTTCCAGCCGCTCTTGATCAATCGCTGGGCGAGGAAGTCGAGGAGTTCGGGATGCGTCGGCTTGCTGCCCATGAACCCGAAGTCGCTCGGGGTGTCCACGAGTCCGGTGCCGAAGTGGTAATGCCAGAGACGATTGGCCAGCACGCGGGCGGTGATGGGATTGTCGCGGGTGATCCATTCGGCCAGGGCCACGCGGCGTTCGCCTTCCCCTGCGTCGGCCTTCAGGGCGTAGGGCTTGGTGACCAGGTCGAGTACGGCGAGGCTGGACGGGACGACCTGTGCGGCGGGCTTGGTGGGATCGCCGCCTTTCTCAACGAAGGTCGGGGCCGGCTTGGGCTGGTGCGTGCCGATCCAGGCGACGGGGAGTTTCGGTACCGCGGCGATGCGCTGGTCGACGTCGGCGAGCTGACGGCCGAGCGCGCCGAGCTGCTTGGCTTCGGCGGGCGTGGTGACTTCCTTGCGGACGCGTTCGAAGGCGTGCGCGGGCGACCAAGCTTGGCGATCCGAGGAGTCGGCGACTTTCTTCCAGTCCTTGCCGTCGAGGGAGACGAACATCTCATATTCGCAGGGCGTGGCGCCTTGCGTGTTGTCGCGCAGCAGACGTCCCTTCGCCGTACGGTAGGCGAGACGCCCGATCTTTTCAATCCGGGGCAGGGTGATGACCAGCTCGGCGGGGCTGCCGATGAACCACTGCGCGCCTTCGTCGCCATCGATGGCCAAAGCGGCGCTGTAAGCCGCGGGGAAGTCCTCCGCCGTGGCGCCCTTGGCACCTTCGGCCTTGGCTCCAGAAGAGGAGAGGGCGACGTTGCGGGGCGTCGGCTCGGCGGTCCAGATCTCGAACTCCGAGATACGTCCGCCCGTACCGCTCTTCGGGTTGGCGGAGGTCGCGGACATCGTGAACTTCACGAAGCGGGCCTCGGTCGGGGTGATGGTTTCCTCGGTCAGCAGGGTGTCCGCCTTGGGGCGCGGGTACTTGCGCGTGGCCAGCAGCGCCTTGGCCTTGGTTTCGATGGCCTTGGTGAGGGTTTCTTGCTCGGCGACGAGCTGGGCGCGTTCCTTGTTCAGCGGACCCATCGCGGCGTTGAAGGCCTGGGTCTGCTCTTTGTTCGCCAGCGGCCGGCGGCCGTGGACGACGCCTTCGAAGGCTGAGCGGATACGGTAGTAGTCTTCGGTCGGGATGGGGTCGAACTTGTGGTGGTGACAGCGGGCGCAGTTGATGGTGAGGCCTAGGAAAGCGCTGCCCGTCGCGGTGACCATGTCGTCGAGCGTGGCGGAGCGGATGACCTTCTGGGCGGTCGCGTCCTGGTTGCCTACGTCGTCGTAAGGTCCGGCGACGAGGAAGGCGCTGCCGATCTCGACCGCGGGGTCGAACTTGCCGAGCACGTCGCCGGCGAGGTGCTCCCGCATGAACTGGTCGAAGGGCTTGTCGTCGTTGAGCGAGCGGATGACGTAGTCGCGGAACGGGTAGAGGTCGTCGATGGTGAAGTTGCGTTCGAAGCCGTTGCTTTCGCCGAAGCGGACGACGTCCAGCCAGTGGCGCCCCCAATGTTCGCCGTAGCGAGGTGAGGCCAGGAGGCGATCGACAAGGGCTTCGGTCGCCTTACGGGCGTCGGCCTGATGGGCGACGACGAACGCATCGACCTCGGCCTGCGTGGGCGGGAGGCCGGTGAGGTCGTAGCTCAGACGACGAATCAGCGCCTGGGGCTTGGCCGGGGCGCTCCGGGTGAGTTTCTGTTCGGCCAGCTTGGCGTCGATGAAGCCGTCGATATCGGCGTGCTTGAATTCCTTGGCGAGCGGCTGGAGGGACCACCAGGACTTATCGGCGCGTTTGACCTCGACGGTGGCTTGGTCGCGCGGGTCGATGGCGCCGGCTTTGATCCAAGTGGCGAAATCGGCGATGAGGGCGTCTGGCAGTTTCGGCTTCTTCGGCGGCATCTCCATGTCCGGCTCGAGGTGACGGACATAGCGGAGGAACAGGCTTTCGTCGGGGTTGCCGGGGATGATCGTCGGAGTGCCCGAATCGCCGCCTTTCTGCCAGCCGGTCTTGGAGTCGAGGGCGAGGCCGCCTTTCAGCTTCTTGGCCTTGGCGCTATGGCATTCGTAGCAGTGCTCGGCGAGGGCCGGCCGGATCTTCTGCTCGAAGAACGCGACGCTTCCGGGGTCGTCGGCGGCGATGACACGTGCGGAAGCGAGCAGGGCGAGGGCGAGGCTCAGGCGGCTCATGCGAGGACCGGCTTGATCACGTGGCCGTGGACGTCGGTGAAGCGGCGGTTCACGCCGTTGTGGTAGTAGGTCAGCTTCTCGTGGTCGAGGCCCAGCAAATGGAGCACCGTTGCGTAGAAGTCGTAGCAGGTCGCGACGTCGGTGACGCTGCGGCGGCCGAAGTCGTCGGTCGCGCCGTAGGAGACGCCGCCCTTCACGCCGGCGCCCATCATCCAGGTCGTGTAAGCGTCCGGGTTGTGGTCGCGGCCGGTCGTGCCGTTCTGGTGGGTCGGCATGCGGCCGAATTCCGTGCACCAGATGACAAGGACGTCATCGAGCATCCCGCGTTGCTTCAGGTCCGCGAGCAGGGCGGCGGTGGGCTGGTCGAAGACCGGGCAGTGGCGGTCATAGTCGGCCTTGAGCGTGCGGTGGGCGTCCCAATTGAGGAGGCCGTCGACATTGCTTGCGCGGGAGGCGCAGTAGAGGCTGACGTAGCGCACGCCCTGTTCGAGGAAGCGCCGGGTCAGCAGGCAGTTCTTGGCGTACGCCGCCTTGAGCGGGTTGGCGTCCCTCGTGCCATAGAGCGCATGGACATGTTCCGGTTCGCGGGAGAGGTCGCTGACTTCCGGTGCGGCGAGCTGCATCTTCGCGGCGAGCTCGTAGGCCGCGATGCGGGCGCGGAGTTCGTCGTTGCCTGCGTGCGCTTCGGCGTGCTCGAGGTTCGTGGCGCGGAGGAACTCACGGGTGGCCTCGTCTTCGGCTGGAGAGATGCCGGCTGGGCGGTCGAGGTTACGCAGCGCCTGTTGGGCGGCCATGCTGACACCTTGGTGGCGGGCGGGAAGGAAGCCGTTGCCCCAGTTGGCCTTGCCGTTCGGCGGTTCGCCGCGGACGTCCTGAACCGACACGTAGGTCGGGAGGTTCTGGTTGAGCGAGCCGAGGGCGTGGCTGATCCAGGCGCCGCCGCTCGGATAGCCTTCGCGGGTGAAGCAGGTGTTCATCGCGACGCAGCCCGGGCCGTGGGTGTTGCTGCGCGACGTCATCGAGTGGATGAACGCGATGTCGTCGACGTGCTGCGCCATGTGCGGCAGGTTGGAGCTGATCATCTTGCCGCTCTTGCCCGCCGGTTTGAAGGCCCAGGGGGACTTCATCAGGTTGCCGTTCTTGCCTTGGAAGGTGACCTCGACCGGGCCGGGCAGGGGAGTACCGTCATATTTTTCCAGCAGCGGCTTATGGTCCCAGAGGTCGATGTGCGAAGCCGCGCCCGGGCAGAAGATCTGGAGCACCTGCTTGGCCTTCGGGGCGAAGTGGGCGCCGGGCGGCACCGCCGCGCCGAGGTCGCTCATGAGCAGGCGCGACAACGCCAGCCCCGTCATGCCAGTGGTCATCTGGCCGAGGAAGCGGCGGCGGGTCAGCTCGAGGGGGGCGGACATGGGGTAGAAGTATTCTACGCCTCTTTCGACAGACTGCTACGCCCGATGTTTCACCGGGCGGCACTATCGTCTCATGTCCTGCCCGTGGCTTGCGCGGTGGCGGGACACTACGGCTTATGCAGGCAACGCGGGTCGGCTGCGGTGGGAAGGCTCTTCGTCCACTCCAGCAACCGCTGCTTCAGTCGGGCCACGACCTCGGGGTGGTCGGCGCCTACCTCTTTCGCTTCGGCGCGGTCGGTCGAAAGGTCATAGAGGGCGGAGCGTTCGCCGGTGGCGTCGATGAGCAGCTTCCATGAGCCCTCCCGCATGGCCCAGGCCGCCCACATGTCATCACGTGGGTTCACGTGGTAGTGTTTCCAGAAAAGCGGCTTGGTACGTCCGACGGGTTTGCCGAGCAGGGCGGGCAGCAGATTCTCGCCATCGCCCTGATGGTCGGCCGGCAACGTCACGTCGGCGGCGGCGCATAGGGTAGGCAGCAGGTCGACCGCGGAGAGGACCGTGCGGTCATCCTTGTGTCCGGCCGGGATGCGGGCGGGCCAGCGTACGATGAACGGCACGCGGATGCCGCCTTCGAAGAGGTTGCCCTTGCGGCCGCGGAGGCCGCCGGTGGAGCCGACGCTGTAGAAGACGTCGAAACCCTTCTTCTGATCGCCGTCCGCGGGGGAGGCCGCGCGATCGCCGGCGGCCACGGGGCGTCCGGCCGGACCGTTGTCGCTGGAGAAGATCACGATGGTGTCGTTTTCCAATCCGGCCTGCTTGAGCGCGTCCAGGATGCGTCCCACGTTCTGGTCCGCTTCGCGCAGGACCGCGGCGTAGACCTGGCGGCGCGGGTCGAGGTGCTTGAAGGCGTCGAGGGATTCCTGCGAAGGGATGTGCATGGTGTGTGATTCGTGCAGCCACACGTTCATGTAGAAAGGCTGCCCGCCCTTGAGCCGGCCGATGGCTTGGGCGGCCTCGATCCCGATGTCATGCAGGTTGATGCCCGGGCCGGGGCCGTGGTAGACCTTGGATTCCTCGATGCCGTAGGCGGACATCGGCGGCGCGTCGGCCGCCTTCTTCTGGTCGGCCCCCATGTGCCATTTGCCGAAATGCAGCGTGCGGTAGCCGGCGGCCTTCAGGGTGCGGGGCAGGGTGGGAGCTTCGGGGTCGAGCCAGTCCGGCATCGTGCTGTTCTTCTTGGGGCCCAGGACCTGCGAATTGAAGACGTTGTTGACTCCGAAGCGTGCCGGGAAGCGACCCGTCATGGCAGCGATACGACTGGGCGAGCATACGGGGCTCAGCACGTTGAACTGGGCGAAGTCGGCCCCTTCGGCCGCCAGCCGGTCGATGCGGGGCGTCCGGATCCAGTCTTCGGCCCCGTGGCAGGAGACGTCGCCCCAGCCGAGGTCATCGGCATAGATGAAGATGATGTTGGGGCGGGCGGCCTGCGCCGTTGGGAGGAAGATCCCCAGGGCTAAGGAGAGCGAGGCGAGGAAGCGGCGCATGGGGTGAGGGAGACGTTATGATTCCAGTCCGGGCTGAAGGCAAGGGGCGAGGCCTGGCTGGTCACGTCAAACGTCGGAACGGCCTGACCCTCGCTCAGCGGGAGCGGAAGACGTCGCTGGTCAGGCACTCGACGACCAGGGTGCGGAGGCCGAGGCCCTGCTGCTTGACCTTGTCGTGGATGCGGTCGACGGCGAATTCGTCGGCCGGCTCCATGAGGCGGCCGGTGCTGTAAGCTAGCAGCGAGCGGATGAGGTGACGGGTGAACATCTCCTCTCGGCGCTCGTGCAGGATATCGCGGAAGCCGGCGAAATCCTTGTAGGTCTCTCCGGAGGCGAATTCCCCGGAGGTGTCGATCTTCGGCGCGGGGCCTTTCTTGGGCTTCGCGTAGTTCACGCGCCAGCGGCCGACGGCGTCGAAGG
>JBJOMV010000002.1:0-82087 GCA_046052185.1 Verrucomicrobiota bacterium
CCGGCGCGACCACGGTCGGCCTGCGCAACCCTCCCGCCAACGCGACGCTGCTGCGGCTCCTCGCCGAAGCTTCCACGCTCATCGGCAAGGCCGCGTGGCACGCGACCTTCACCACCGACGCGCGCCTGACGGGCGAAGCCGGCTTCGTCTGGGCCGCCCACGCCGAGCGCCCTGCGACCATCGACTTCGTCGACGCCCGCTCGCAGCCGGCGCCGACCGGCGAGCTCGCGCGCCAAGCCGCCGCCGGCCTGACCTCCCCGAAGACCGCGCCGACCGCGACCACCCGCCGCCCCGGCGCCGCGCCTTCCGCGCCGCAAGGCGGCTCGGCCACGCCTTGGATCATCGGCGGCGTGCTCCTCGTCGTCGCCGCGGGCCTGGCCATCTTCTTCACGAATCGCGCCGAGACGCCCGCTCCCGCGCCGGCCCCGGTCGTCGCGCCCGCCCCCTCCGCCGCCGACCAGGCGCAGACGGAGGAGATCCTGCGCGTCAACCGCGCGGTCAACGAGATCCTCAGCCTGCTTGAATCCGGCGAGATGCTGCCCGCCGCCCGCCTCTGGCTGGAGACCAACGAGCGCGACGCCCGTCGGCTCGGCAACTACAAGGAGCAGATCCTGCCGCGCATCCTGAACGGCTTCTCCGCCGGCGCCGTCAAGGAGCTGCGCAACAAGATCGAACGTCGCGACATCCTCGACGACCCCAAGGTCAGCCAGGCCGCCCACACCGAAGCCCTCGAAGCGCTGCGCGTCGGCAAGCAGCTCGGCGTCCCGGAAGACGCGGCCTGGAAGCAATTGCTCGAAATCAAGGACCGCACCCTGCTGCTGCCCACGCTCGACGTCCGTCCCGTCCTCGCCGTCCCCGGCCAGTGGCGCTTCTCCGACACCGGGCCGAAGTCTCCCACCGAAGCCGAGTTCCCGCTGTCGCGCGCCGCGGTGGACCATCTGAACAAGTGGGTCGTCGAAGCCGGCGCGTCCGCCCGCTCCGCCGCGCAGATCCGCCTCCGCGTCCTGCCCTTGCTCTCGCCGCACCAGCGCGACGACCGGACGCCTTACGTCAACGGCGAGATCCGCGTCAGCGGCGCGACGACCTGGTTCGAATCGACGCCCGAGCCGGGCAAGCTCGCGGCCATCGGCATCGGCCTCGGCGCCCGCCGCAACGTCGTGTCGCTCATCCTCGCTCCGACCGACGGCGCCCGCCCCGCCAACCAGCTCATCGAGATCATCCTGCCCAAGGGCGACCGCCGCGTGCTCGCCCTCATCGGGGACGCCGCCTCTCTCCGCCCGCTCGACCTCGGCGTCGGCGCCCTCCGTTTCGACGCGGACACCGGCGTGATCCGTCCGGCTCCGTGGGCCGAGACCGCCGTCAACGCCTTCGTCTGGGCCCACGGCCAGGTCGGCCTCTATCCGGCCGGACACGGCTTCCCGGACCGCGACCTGCCCTCCGTCCGCGCGACGCGCTCGCTGCTCGAGACCGACCTGCTCCGACTGGAAGCGAAGCAGGGCCCCGGCGCCCCTCCCTACGAAGAAGTCGCCGCCCGCCGCAAAGCCTTCCGCGAGGGCAAGCTGATCGAAGCCGGCGCGCCTTGGGGCGTGCAGGCCGTCGACGCCAACGGGACCGCCGGTCCGCGCCTCGTCGAATTCCGCTGATCCATGCAGGCCGAACGCCTCATCGCCCGCATCCGCGGCCAGCTCGAACTCGGGACGCCTGATCTCGAGGCCCGTTCGCTGGCCGGGGAATACGCGGCGCTGTGCCTGCGCGCCCGCGAACGTCTGGAGCAATGCGCCACGCTGGTGCGCGGCGGCAACGAACACGCCGCCTTCCAGGCCGCCGAAGCGGAGCCTGACCTCCTCGGCCTCTGCGCCCTGCTGAGCTTCGCGGAGTCCGACCGCTGGCACGCGCTGTGCCGCGAACGCGGCCTGCCGGCCGGCTTCCCGCTCGACGGCCAGCACGTGCTCGCGGTCGAAAGCCTCTACGGGCGCGTCATCGGCGAAAGCCACCCGCTCTACCGCGACTACCGCGACGCCATCCGTCGCCGCGACGAAGACCGCGCGCTGGCGGTGCTCCGTTCCATCGTCCGCATCAACCCCGACGACCCGAACGCGCAGTCCGAACTCGCCCGTCTGTCCGCGAAGTTCCTGCGCGAATCGCTGGGCCGCGTCGGCGCCCTCTTCGCCGAAGGCCGCGCCGCCGAGGCCGCCGAACTCATGCAGCGCATGGAGCGGTTCGGGGCCAACGAACTCGCCGGCGAGCCGCGCTGGGACGACGCCCGCGCCCGCCGCGCGACGTGGCTGCGGGCCAACGCGGCCGAACAGGCCGCGAAGCTCGTCGCCGAAGCCGCCGAGGCCCGCGCCGGCGGCCACTGGGAAGCCTGCGCCGCCGCCTTGGGCCGCACGCGCGCGCTCGAACGCGACCACCAGCTGAACCTTTCGCCGGAACTGCTCGCGCAGATGGCCGAACTCGAGGCGTGGGCCGGCGAACTCGCCGCGACGGCCGAAGCCGAAGCCGCCCTCCGCGCCGCCGTCGAAGGCCTGCTCGAAGAGTGGCGCATCCTCGGGCTGGAGGCCGCGCGCGGCTCGTCGCCCGCGATCCTCATCGTGCGCCTCAGCGCCTGGCTCGACCGCGCCGCCCCGCACGCCGAGCGGCTGCCCGAAGGACTGCTGCGCGAAGCCCGCGCGCTCCGTCAGGCCACGCGCACCCGCCTCAATCGCCGCTACCTGCTGCTGACCTCCTCCTGGGTCGTCGGCCTGCTGGTCATCGTCGGCGTCGTCGTCGGCGTCAACCTCCAGCGCCAGCAGGAGGAAGAGGCGCTCGGGCGTCTTTCCGAGGCCGCGCGCCTCGTCGAACTCCACGACCACGAAGCCGCCCTGCGGGCGTTGGATGAATTCGAACGCGAAGGCAACGCGGCGGAGATCGAACGACGGAAGGCGGATACGCGCCCCCTCCGCGAAGCGCTCGCCAAGCAGATGACGCTCGAGCAGCAGCTCCGTTCCGAAGCCCGCCAGCTGGCCGAGACCGGCCGCCAAGGCATCAATGACGCCAACGTCGCCGCCGTCCTCCGTCGCACCGCCGCCTACCTGAAGTCGCTGGAAGCCGCCGGCTCCGCGATGCGCGAACGGCTGCGGACCGTGCTGCCTGACCCGGAAGGGCTCTCCGCTTCGGCGCAGAATCACCTGGGCAAGCTCCGGCAGGAACTCGCCGGCCGCACCGCGGCGCTGAACAAGGCCGTCAGCGAAAGCACCACGATCGGCGACCCGGTGGCGGCGATGGAGAACCTCGAACGCCTCCGGTCGTTGCTGAAGATCCTGGGCGAGGCGGGCGACCGTGACCTCGACTCCGCCGCCGCCGCCGCCGACCGAGGCGAGATCCGGCTCGCGGGCGACCGTAAGATCGCCGCCGCCCTCCGCGCGCTGGAAGCCGCCGGCGACCTCAGCACCTATCTCGCCGCCCTCGCCGACGCTTCCGCCAACACGGCCGGCGAGAAGACCGACCTCGGCGCCCGCGCCTCGTTCGTCTTCACGCGCGCCTCCACGTTGCAGGCCCTGCCCCGCCCGGTCCTCGCCCCGCGCGTCGCCGCGATGTGGGACGCCGCCGTGACCGCCGACCCCAAAGGCGTCTTCCAGCATGCCGCGCTGACCGAGACCGAGAAAAGCCTGCTGCGCCGCGTCTCGGACACCTCGCTCGCGGACAGCCTCCAGCGCGCGACGCTCAGCCTCTACTCCGTCCGCGGCGTCACGCCCGGCCGCTCCGTCTACGTGGTCGGCCCGATCACCGAGACCAAGCTCGCCTTCACCGACGGCGCCGAGTTCACCCAGAAGGCGAAGGAACTGACCCGCGACGGCGCCGTGGTCGAGGGGACGTGGCGCCGGCGGGAATTCAACAACGGCCTGCGCAACGGCGAAGAACTCACCTCGCTCGCCCCGATCCCGGAACTCGAATTCATCCGCCAGGTGATCCGCTTCCAGGACGCCCGGACGGGCCAGCTGCTCGAACCTCCGCTGCGCACGATGGAACGCATCCGCCGCAGCGACTCGCCCTATCCCGAACTGCGCGCGTTCCAGCTCCAGGAACTCTACCGGCTCGCCGCAGGCCGCCCCGACGTCTGGGGCCTGCTCTTCTCGCCGAGCGCGCAGCGCGACGCCGAACAGCTGCGCCGCATCACCCAGAACGCGCTCGAGCCCTACGACTACCTCTTCCGCGACAAGTGGGCCGACGTGAAGGCCGAACTCCGCGCCTTCCTCGTCACGCAAGGCGGCGCCGGCTACGCCGAGGAAGCCCGCTTCTGGCGCGCGACCTTCGCGCAGCTGCGCACCCGTCGTCTGGTCTTCGCCGGCATGGTCGGCCGCGACGGCACGCCGCGCCTGCGCGAAGCGACGAAGGGCAGCGCGCTCTACGGCCTCGACAACGAAGGCAAGGTCGCGGTGCTCTTCCGCGTCGGCGAAGACGGCCTGCCGAAACGCGTCGCCGACGCCGCGCCGCTCTCGCCGCTCCTGCGCTACCCGGGCCTCGTCGCCGAAGCGGCCCAGGCCGCCGGCATCCCCAAAGGACTGAACCCGCCCGACGGCGGCTGGGAGACCCTGCTCCAAGGACGCGACCTCTGAACATGGCTCCGACGAACGCATTCCGACTCCGCTGGAAAGGCGCCGTGACCGGCCCCTTCCCGCTCGCCCGCGTGCAGGAACTCCTGCGGGCCGGCGAGATCAGCCTGCTCCACAACATCGAAGTCGACGGCGGCTGGATGACGCTGCGTGACTATCTCCGCGGCGCCGGCCTGACGCGCGTGATCTCGCCCTCCGCCGAAATCGCGCCCGGCGACCAACCGCCGCCCCCGCCCGGCTTCACGCCGCACGACGGCGCGGGTCTCCTGCCCGACGTCGGCCGCTCCGTCGCGGGCGAGAATCTCGAACGCACCGTCCGCGCCGGCTACCTCTGGTGCGGTTCGACCTTCCTGCTCCCGCCGCTCTTCGCGCTGACGGTCTATGGCTGGCACGTGGTCTCGCCGGAGACCCCGCCGATCTCGCTCTTCATCCTGCTGACCTTCACCACGGCGGTGGGCTGCTTCCTCCCCGTCGCGTTCGTGCGCCGGATCGGCCGGACCCTCGACCAGGAAGGCCTGGCGGAAATCCGTCAGACCCAGTCCGGCCTCGCCTTGGCTTTGGCCTGCCTAGGCCTGCTTCTGTGGCTCTGGTGCTTCTGGATCATCGTCCACCCACGCCCCTGAAGCCTCAATCGGCTTGACGAAGCCGAGGGGCTGGGCTGGACTGACCGAACTCGGTTTTCGGTAGTGTAGCTCAGTTGGTTAGAGCGAGGGACTCATAAGCCCTAGGTCGGCAGTTCGATCCTGCCCACTACCACCACCGGGTGATGCGTTCCCCTTCAGGCCTTCAGGATGGCCGAAACCGGGATATCCAGTCCGTCCTTCCAGAGCGCTTCGAGGGCGTAGCTCTTCCGGATGTCTTCACGGAAGACATGGAAGAGCACGTCGAAGGCGTCGACGACCGTCCAGCCGCTGTCGCGCTGGGATTCGGAACGGGAAGTCACGCCGACCTCGTCGAGCGCCTGCTCGAGGGCGATACGGAGGGCGCGCAGATGCGGCTCGGAAGTACCGGTGGCGATCACGAGGAAGTCGGCGACGGACGAGATCTGGCCCATTTCCAGGACGCGGATCTCGACGGCCTTCTTCTCGTCGAGCGCGCGGATGGCGGCGACGAGGTGGGCCGGCAGCTTGGGCAGCACGACCATCGGCTTGGCGGCGGCCTTCTCGCCACGGCTCTTGGCCTTCAGGGGCGGGACGGCCGGGATGATGCGGCGGGCCGGACGGGCCACCGGCTTGCCGCCCTTGACGGGAGCACGGCCCTTGGACTTGGCGGCCGGGCGAGCCGGGGCCTTCTTGGTGGTCTTCTTTTTAAGGGCGGACATGGTCAGGCTTGGTAAAGGGAGCGCTCATCGATGTGGCGGGCGACCCCTAGGGGCAAGCCGTTTCGGGGCGAATCACCGCGGCGCAAGGCTTCGCGTAAGGCCGTGGAGGAGACTTGCACCTCAGGCGCCTTCAGCACGGTCAGGCGGATGACCGCGGCCAAGGACGCCGGCGGCGAGGTCGAGATACCGTCACGCGACAGGACGGCGAACTCGACGAGACCGCAGAGTTCGACGACGTCCTTCCAGCGGTCGAGGCGGGCGAGCTGATCGGCGCCCAGGATCCAGACCCGCGAAGCCTCCGGGTGTTCGCGCGCGAGTTCGCGGGCGGTGTCGATGGACCAGCTGGTACCGCTGCGAAGGGTCTCCCGCTCGTCGATGACGGCCCACGGATGCTCCGCGAAAGCGAGCCGGCACATCGCGACGCGGTCGGCGGCGGACGCCACCGGGGCGCCCGTGCGCAAGGGGGCCTGGCCCGCAGGGATGACGCGGACCTCATCGAGGCCCAGCTGCTTGCGCGCGGCCACGGCCGCCGCCACATGTCCGGCATGCGGAGGATCGAAGGTCCCACCCAGGATGCCGATGGCGGCAGGCATGACGTATTACGTTCCGGCGCGGGGCCCGTGGCAACCCAAAGCAGGCTTGAGCCCGGGCCTCTCCGGCGAAACACTGCCTCCATGGCGGTCGCCTCCCGATTCCTCCCTCCGGACTTCGCTCCGTCGCAGACCGTCGTGGTGATCGCCGGCAAAGGCCGCTACCCCGCCCTCCTCGTCGAGTGCGCGCGCGCCCGCGGCGCCAAGATCAAGCTGGTGTCCTTCGAAGAAGAGACCGACCCGGCCCTCATCGCCGCCTTCGACCCGGCCGACCATCGCGCCATCCCCGTCGGCAAACTCGGCCAGATGCTCGACGCCCTCAAGGAACTCGGCGCCGCCGGCGCGGTCATGGCCGGCCAGGTCACGCCGCGCAAACTGTTCACGGGCATGGTGCCCGACCTGAAGCTCATCGCGCTCATGGCCTCGCTCAAGGAGCGCAACGCCGAGACGATCTTCGGCGCGATCTCCGCCGAGATCGAGCAGGTCGGCGTCCGCATGCTCGACGCGCGCGTCTTCCTCGACGACCACCTCGCCTCCCCCGGCTGCATGACCGGCTGGGTCTGCGGCATCGCCGACGATCAGCTGGAATTCGGCACGCGCATGGCCCGCGAGATGGCCCGCCTCGACGTCGGCCAATCCGTCGTCACGGCGAAAGGCACCGTCATCGCCGTCGAAGCCTTCGAAGGGACCGACAACATGCTCCGCCGCTGCGCCGCCACCGGCGGCAAGGAGATGCTGCTCACCAAGACCTCGAAGCACGCGCAGGACTGGCGCTTCGACGTCCCCTGCTTCGGCGTGAAGACGCTCGAGAGCATGGCCGAAGGCGGCGTGGCGAAGGCCGCGCTCGAAGCCGATGCGGTCATCCTCATCGACAAGCCCGCGGTCATCGCCCGCGCCAAGCAGCTCGGCGTCGATCTCTTCGGCTTCGGACCGGCCTGAGGTCCGCGTCGGCTCAGCCTTCGTAGAAACCCCAGCCCGCGGCGCTTTCGACGAGGAACCAGGCGAGCAGCGCCCCGAGGGCGAGCAGCAGCCACTTACGATGGCGGGTCCAGAGCGCCGGCGTCTCGTCCGCGTGATCCAGCCCGCGGCGGGCGCTCAGCAGGAGCTTCAGGCGCGCATGCCAGGCCAGCCGGGTCTGCGACGAGAGATCGGGGTGCGCGTAGGCGTTGACCCGATAATCCGGCTTACGGAAGAGACTGACGACACGACGCCACACCTGAACACCTTACACCCTTTACCCACGCTTTACAAGCGGAGCGTCTCTGGGTAAGCCCAATGCGTGAAGTCCACCACCCGGTCCCTCCGCGCCCTCAAAGGCGTCCGGCCCATCGTCTGCCTGACCGCCTACGATGTGAGCACGGCCCGCATCGCGGACGCCGGCGGCGCCGACCTCATCCTCGTCGGCGATTCCTTGGGCAACGCCGTCCTGGGTCTGCCCGACACGGTCGGGGTCACCTTGGACATGATGATCCACCACTCGGCCGCGGTCGTCCGCGCGAAGACCGAAGCGCTCGTGGTCGGCGACCTGCCCTTCGGCCTGGCGCACGACAGTTTCCCCAAGCTCCTCGGCTACTGCCGTCGCTTCCTGCAGGAAGGCGGCGTCAAGGCGGTGAAGATCGAAGGCGGCGCCTCCCTCGCCCCGGCGATCGCCCGGCTCGTCGACGCCGGCATCCCGGTGATGGGCCACGTCGGCATGCTTCCCCAGCGCGTCCACGCCGCCGGCTATCGGCGCCGCGGCCTGACGCCCGAGGATCAGCAGAAGATCCTCATCGACGCCCAGGCGGTCGCCGCCGCGGGCGCGTTCTCGATGGTGGTCGAGTGCGTCGACGAAGCCTTCATGCCGAAGATCACCGAAGCGGTGTCCGTCCCGACGATCGGCATCGGTTCCGGTCGCGGCTGCGACGGCCAGATCCTCGTCATCCACGACCTGCTCGGCCTCACGCCCGAACCGCCGCCCTTCGCCCGGCCGGAAGCCAACCTGCACCGTGACGCGGTCGCGGCCGTCCGCCGCTGGGCCGCCAAGGTGCGCACCAAGAAATCCAAATGAACTGCGTCATCTTCGGAGCCGGCGGCTGGGGTACGGCCATGGCGATCCACCTCGCCCGCCAAGGCCAGACCGTCACGCTCGTGCCGCGTCGCGCCGAACAGGCCCTCGCCCTCGCCACCACGCGCGAGAACACCGATTACCTGCCGGGCCATCGCCTCGACGATTCGATCCAGATCGGCCTCGAGCCGCTGCCGGCCCTGATGGACGCCGACCTGGTCTTCCTCGCCTGCCCTTCCAAAGGCCTGCCGGAACTGCTCGCCGCGATCGGCCCCGCCGTCCGCGACTCGGGCGCAAAGATGGCGATCTCCCTCTGCAAAGGCCTGGACCTCGCCACCCTGCGCCGACCGTCCGAACTCATGGCCGCGGCCTTCGGCGATCTGCCCGTCGCCACGCTGAGCGGACCGAGCAACGCCGATGAAGTCGCG
Source organism: Verrucomicrobiota bacterium (assembly GCA_046052185.1). GTDB lineage: Bacteria > Verrucomicrobiota > Verrucomicrobiia > Opitutales > UBA953 > UBA953. The sequence continues at coordinate 8,976 of JBJOMV010000002.1, forward strand.
CAAGGCCTGCCCACGGCCCTCGTCCTCGCCTCCGCGGCCGACGACGCCCTGATGAAGGAGGTGCAGGCGGCCGTCAGCGGACCGACCCTGCGCGCCTATACCTCGACCGACCTCGTCGGCGTCGAGATCGGCGGCACGCTCAAGAACGTCTACGCCCTCGGGGCCGGACTCTGCGACGGACTCGGCCTCGGCTCCAACGCCAAGGCGGCGATGCTGACGCGTTCGCTCCAGGAGATGACCCGCCTCGGCGAAGCGCTCGGCGCGCGCCCGGAGACCTTCCTCGGACTCGGCGGCGTCGGTGACCTGATGGCCACCGCCCACGGCTCGTGGAGCCGCAACCGCTCGCTCGGCGAACAGCTCGCGAAAGATCCGCAAGGCACCCTCGCCGCCCTCGCCGCGCGCAAGGAAGCCGTCGAAGGCCATCGCGCCGCCGAAGCGCTCTCGAAGCTCGCGACCAGCCGCGGCCTCGCCGCCCCGATCCTGTCCTGCCTGCACGCGATCCTCTACAAGGGACTCGACCCGCGCGCCGGGGTCGTCGCCTTGATGACCCGCGACCTCCGTCCGGAGGCATGAACGAACCCGTCGTCGAGACGCGGCCCTCCGCGATCGCCGGCCGAGGACTCTTCGCCCGCCGGGACTTCGTCGCCGGCGAACGGCTCGCACCCTACCGAGGACCGACGACCACGACGCCGCCCGCCCGCCCGGAGACGGGCGAGGTCTTCGCCTTGGAAGTGGCTCCCGGACTCTGGCTCGACGGTTCCGTCCCCGACAACCCCGCCCGCTGGGCCAACCACTCCTGCGAACCCAACGCGGAACTCGTCTGGCACGGCACCGCCGAGGGCGCCTGGCTGACGAGCCTCCGCCCCCTGCGGGCCGGGGAGGAAATCACCTTTGATTATGGGTTTTCCTTGGCCGAAAGCCTCTTCCACCCGTGCGCCTGCCGGGCCCCCGGCTGCGTCGGCCGGATCATCGCCGCCCCGCTCCGCCCGGCCCTGCGCCGTCACCTGCGTTTTTCACGTCCAAGGGATTGACCACCCGACAGGCCAAGGTCAGTTTTCGAAGGTCAATCTGCCCATTTCTCCATGAAAAAAGTCGCCCTTACCGAGCTCGATCCCCGGCTCCAGAAACAGATCACGGCCGCGGACCAGCAACTGAAGACAAACCCCCAGTACGCGGTGGAAGTCCTCTCCGGCATCCTGGCCCGTAATCCCGGCTGCATCGATGTGCGCCGTAGCCTGCGCAAGGCCCAGAAGGCGATGCTCGGCACCAAGAAGGGCCTCTTTGACGGCCTGACCAGCGCCCTCTCCGCCGGCAAGGTCGCCAAGGCCGTCGAAGCCGACCCCGTGGCCGCCATCGCCGCCGCCGAAGAAGCCCTCGCCAAGAAGCCGACCGACGCCAACGCCAACAAGACCCTCGCCCTCGCCGGCCTGAAGCTCGGCTTCTACGAGCTCGCCGCCTTCGCCTACGAAGAACTCGCGACCAACGAGCCCGGCCAGGTCCAGCACTTCGTCGACCTCGCCAACGCCTGGATCGCCGGCGGCGAATACGACCAGTCCCTCGCCGCCGCGGACCGCGGCCTCAAGCTCTTCCCCGGCAACGGCGACCTCCAGGAAGTCGTCCGCAAGGCCTCCGTCAGCAAGACGATGAAGAAGGGCAACTGGGAGGACAAAGGCGACTTCCAGTCCAAGCTCAAGGACAAGGACGAAGCCCTGCGCCTCGACCAGGCCTCCCGCACCGTCACCGACTCCGCCACCGCCCTCGCGCAGGCCGCCGAACTGGCCCAGAAGATCCAGGCCGCCCCGGACAGCCTCGACCTTTACCGCGAGATCGTGCGCATGTTCCTCATCGCCGAAGACCTCGACAGCGCCATCGCCTGGTTGCAGCGTGGCCGCGTGACGAGCCAGGGCAAGGCGGACACCTCCCTCGAGCGCCAGGAAAGCGACCTGATCATCCGCCGCTACGAACGCATCTCCAAGCAGCTGCGCGAGGCCATCGCGGCCAGCCCGGCCGACGCCGCCAGCAAGGACGCCCTCGCCAAGAACGAGACCGAGCTCGCCGACTTCCGCCTCAAGACCTCCATCACGCTCGTCGAACGCTACCCGAACGACTTCTCCTACCGCCACGAGCTCGGCACGCTCCTCCTTGCCGCCAACCGCCTCGACGAGGCCGTCCAGCAGCTCCAGTACGCGCAGCGCAACCCGAAGTTCCGCCAGCCGGCCCTCCTCGCGATCGGCCGCGCCTTCTCGCAGGGCGGCAAGTACGACCTCGCGATCGAGCAGCTCACGACCGCCAAGAGCGAAGTCCAGCTGATGAACGACCTGAAGAAGGAGATCATCTACGCCCTCGGCGACACCTTCGAGAAGATGGGCAAGGCCAAGGAAGCCGTCGACGAATACAAGATCATCTACATGGCCGACTCCGGTTACCGCGACGTCGCCAAGAAGATCAACGACTTCTACGAACGCCAGAAGGGCGCCTCGGCCTGACGCCTACCGCCGCCTTTCCTCGCTTGCGGACGGCCTGGCCCGCCCGCCTCCCCCTCCCTGCCCATGGCACTCACCTCCTTTAAGAGCAAACTCATCGCCGACGTCGGCATCAGCATGGGAGACGAAGGCAAGGGACGCCTCATCCCTGAGATCGTCCGCGAACTGCAGGCCCTCACGGGCCGTCGCGACGTCGTCGGCACCGTCCTCAAGGTCAACGGCGGCGCCAACTCCGGCCACACCGTCGCCGGCCTGAAGCTCAACCTGCTCCCGGGCGGCGTCGCCGAACACGACGTGGCCTGCCTCGCCCTCGGCGCCGGCGTCGTCGCCGACCCGCGCAAGGCCCTCTGGGAAGCCCTGCCCCTCGAGAAGATCGGCATCCCGGTGCTCAAGCGCCTGCTCATCGACGAGCGCTGCATGATCAGCGACGTCTCCCACCGCATCCTCGACCTCGCCTGGGAAGACTACCGCGTGAACGTCCTCGGCCACGAGGCCCGCGGCTCCACCGGACGCGGCATCACCCCGGCCTACGCCGACGAGGTCGGCCAGTTCCAGATCCATTACTCGGAGTTCCTCGGCGCGAAGTCCGACTACGCCGTCCGCCTCTCGGCCCGCCTCCATCGCGCCGCTTCGATCGTGCGCGACGTCTGCAAGCTCTCGCCCGAGAAGTGGGCCGGCCTCTTCGCCAAGCTCACCGAGGCCGAACTGCGCGCCAACAAGGGCGCCATCGAGTCCGGCGTCTTCGCCGCCGCTGAATTCGATTTCACCCGCTTCGCCGGCAAGGAGCCGTTCACCTTCGACCACGCCGCCGTCCTCGACTGCTACTGGCAGGCCGGCGCCGCCCTCGCGCACGCGATCGGCGACGTCCGCGAACGCATCCTCGGCGACCTCGCCGCCGACCGCCGCATCATCGGCGAGTTCGGCCAGGCCTACTGGCTCGACAAGCGCGCCGGCTTCGCCCCGAACGTCACGGCTTCCCACACCTACACGCCGGAGTTCTTCCAGTCCGCCGGCATCCCGGTCCAGGCGATCCACACGGTCGGCTGCTGCAAGGCTTACGACACCAAGGTCGGCACCCACGTCTTCCTGACGAAGATGCCGGAGGAGCACCCGCTGCAGCGCGCCCTCGCGAAGCTGGAGTTCGGCACGAGCACCGGCCGCCAGCGCATGGTCGGCTGGTCCGACCTCGTTGAGAAGGCCGACGCCCTCCGCTACGGCGGCTACGACGACATCGTCCTCAACAAGCTCGACGCCCTTTCGCCCCACGGCGAATGGAAGGGCGGCGACCTGCTCGTGTGCACGGGCTACCGCGACGCGGCCGGCAAGATCGTCTCCGGCGTGCCTCGCAACGACGCGGTGCGTCGCACCCTGCAGCCCATCTACGCCACCCTGCCCAGCTGGACGGCCGACATCACCAAGGTCCGCTCCTACGCCCAGCTGCCCGCCGAGGCGCGCCGCTACGTGGCGTACACGATGGCCGAGATCGTCCGCCTGGCCTCCCGCGGCGGCTCCCTGCCCTATCTCCCGAACCTCCGCTACATCGGCGTGGGTCCGGACCCCGATCAGATCATCTCCGACGTCCCCGCGACGGCCGAGCTGATCAAGCAGGCCTGACGACTCTCCGCCGCCGCGCCGATGGCCGAAATGGTCCACAACTTCGCCTTCCCGCTGTGGTCGCTCGTCGACCAGGCCAAGGTCGAGGCGGGCAAGTCCGACATGCGCGGCCTCGCCAAGGAACTCGGCAAGTGGCTGGCGCATAATTTCGACGTCGACCACAAGGGCGTGGCGATCGAAGAGCCTTCGGGCACCGAACCCGGCGCGATGCCGATGTTCGTCGTGGCGGGCGTCCGTCAGGACCAGTGGCACGTGATGGTCGCGCTCGCCCAGAGCCGCGACTGCGCGCTCTTCGTGGTGCTTCCGACGGAGAGCGGCGCCTTCCGGCTCCAGCAGCTGAACGTGCCGAAGCCGGAGTGATCAGGCCGCGAAGGCTTTGACGGTCTCGAGGTGCAGTTCCGCGACCTGCTCCAGCGTGAGGCCGCCCCACTTGTAGCCGCCGGCCAAGGCGAAGATATGCGGAATCTTGCGGGCGCGGGCCCACTCGACGACGCGTTTCTCGCGCTTGAGGATGATCTCCTTGGTGATGCCCTTCATGCCGCCCGCTTTCTCATAGGTGTCCATGCCGGCGTTGTAGATCAGGAAGTCCACCCGCTCCAGGGTGAGCAGCGCGTCCTCGACGTGGCCGAGATAGGCCTTCGGCTTCTCGACATCGACGTAGAAGTGCCGGTTCTTGTCGGTCGGCTCCCAGGAATCGAAGGAACTCACGGTGACGTCAGCGAGATACACCTGCGGGTGGTCGCCGAGGATATCAAAAGTCCCGCCGCCGGCATGGGCGTCGAGATCGAGGATGCCGACGGTCTTGACCTTCTTGAGCGCCTCGAGCGCAGCCAGGGCGAGCCCGTTGAACTGGCAGAAGCCGTTGCCGGAGTTACGACGCGCATGGTGCAGACCGCTGGAGAGGCTGCCCGAGCGTCCGTTCTTCAAGGCCTCCTTCACGGCGTCGCGCATGCCGCCGGTCGAGGCGAGGATGCTGTCCAGCAGCGGCTGCGACCACGGACCGACCTCCAGGAAGGCGCCTTTGTCCTCCAAGGTATGGCGGACATACTCGGCCTCATGGATGAGTTCCAGCTCCCGGCGCGTCGCCGGCTTCGGAGCCTCCAGCCAGACCTCCCCGGCCGCGCCCGACTCGATCAGGCCCGCGACCAGCTTGGACTTGCTGACGGTCTCCATCTTGCCGTCGACGGCGTAGGCTGGGCTGTAGAAGACGGTCAGAGGCGGTTGCGACATAAGAATGTTATGCCATCGGGCGGCCCCTGCGTCAAACGACCCGCCTGTCATAGGTTGCGGTTGGCTTCGGCCCCGCGCCGCTCCATGGTATCGGCTCCCCTCGCCCATGCCGTTCGACCCCAAGATTCCACGAGAATTCGCCAATAAAATGGGGCGGGAGGCCATGCAGGTCATCGAGCTCGGCCTCTACGCCACGCCGACCAGCCGCCAGGTGGACATCGCCGCGGATATCGCTTCCGCCGTCGCGCGCACCACGCACCTGCCGCCGGACCACCGGCACACCTTCCCGCGGACCGGTAAATGCGCCACGCTCGTCGAGGTGACCGAAGAGACGTCGCTGTCGGCCGCATTCCGCCATCACGAAGCCGGCCTGCGCACGATGGTGCTCAACTTCGCCTCGCCGACGGTGCCCGGCGGCGGCTTCCTCGCCGGCGAACGCGCGCAGGAGGAATACCACTGCCGCTCCTCCGCCCTCTTCGCCTGCCAGGTCGCCGGCCCGATGTATGCCTTCCACGCGCATCAGGCCAACGCGCTGCGTTCCGACGCGATGATCTATTCGCCGGACGTCCCGGTCTTCCGCGGCGACGACCATCAGCTGCTCGAGGAACCCTACAAGGTGGCGTTCCTTTCCGCCGCCGCCTGCGATGCCCGTGACGTCGCCCCGCTCGACCAGCCGAAGATCGCCGGCGCGATGGGCGCCCGCATCGTCAAGGTGCTCGCCGCCGCGCAGGCCAACGGCCACGACGCCCTGGTGCTCGGCGCGTGGGGCTGCGGCAACTTCGCCAACGACCCCGCCCTGATCGCCGACCTCTTCCGCCAGGCCCTGCAAGGCCCCTTCAAGGGCGCGTTCCGCCGCGTGACCTTCGCGATCATCGACGCAACGAGCGACCAGCGCTGCCTGAACCAGTTCCGCCTGGCCCTTTCCTTCCAGACGCCCCCCGGCGCCAACTAAGGCTCAGGCCTTCGCCTGCTTCACGAGCCGTCGCAGGATCACGGCCGCTTCGGTCTGACCGTGCGGGAAGAAGAAGATGGCGTCACCACCGGTGTCCTTGTCGATGACGATGGCGTTGGCGTAGGAGGTGACGTCCAGCACCTTGGTGAGCTTGAAGTTGAAGCTCTTAAGGCTGCCCGAGAAGATCACGCGCTTGGAAGTGAACACGAGCGTGCCGGTGTCGACCTTGACGACCTGATCCTCGGTCTCGCGCTCGACGCCATAGGAACCCGAGCGGTAACGGATCGGCCCCCAGATCTTCACGCTGGTGCCGAAGCCGCCGTAGCTCCGGCGGACGGTGACGCGCTTGTTCTGGGCGAAGTCGACCTCCCGAGTCCAAAAACAACCCTCGGAGCCGACGTCGAGCCCGCACGGGACTTCACGCAAGGGCGCGCGGTAGAGCGACCAGACCTGACGGCCGGCGCGGAGACGATCCGTGAGCACGGGCATCATGCTCGGCAGGTCGACGCCGAGCTGCCGGGCTTCGTCGAACACGGCCTCCACGGCGCCGGGCTCCATGATCTCATCGCCGTCGTCCTGCTGGGCGATGGCGGCGGCGCGCTGATCGAAATAGCGCGAGAGCACGGGCTTCTGGATCTCGGCGATCTTTTCCGCCGGCAGGGGCACGAGGCGGGTAAGCAGAGCGATTTCCCTACCCTTCTCCTCGAGAGTAATGTCCCTTAGCATGCAGGTCTGGAAGCCGATGTTGAAGTAGCTCGCGAACGCGTCGCCATGGAGCTCCAAGGTCTCCACCGAATTCAATCCGAAGGTCCGGGCGAGGTTCGTGAGGTTGGCCTCCTCTTCCGGCGCGAAGTAACGGTCCGAGAGATACGCCTCGACGGCCTGACGATACCAGGCCTTGAGCTCCTTGCGGCAACGCTTGCGGACAACGTAGCCGACTTCGGCGTCGATCGCCGCGAGGGTCGCCTCGTCGACGAGGCATTCCCGCGGAGCGGAGGCGAGCTTATCCCAGAGACGGATGAGGCCCGCATGGGAGTCCTGTCGTCCGAGGATACCGTCGATGAAGCCGGCTTCTTTCTCAAGGGGACGCGGGAACGGCAGCTGACGCACCGGTCCAGGCAGTTCCGCCAAAGTAGCCCAAGCCGCCATACCGGGCGTCCAGTAGTGGTCGGTCGGAAGCAGCTGACCATCCGCCAGACGGCGGCGGACTTCTTCGAGCAGATGAACGCCGATTTCCTTGCCGGCGCGGGCGATACGCAGGGACGGGTTGCTCATGACTCAGCGATTAAGGACAGAGAGGACCGACTCGCCGACCTTGGCGCCGAGGAAATCGTAGCCGGCGCCGGTGAAGTGAACGTCGAGCGGAGGCTGAAACTCCTTCAGCCGGGGCGTCATGGCGGCGAACAGGTCGTCCGTCGGGATGCCGTGCTTCTTCATGACCTCGGCCGCGAGGGCGTTCTTCTCGACGATCGACTGGGCGGTCTGCTTCTGCGCCGGGTTATCCGGGATCGGCGTGGTGCTGGCCCAGATGAGCTTGGCGCCGGTCTTCTCGAGACGGGCGACGATGGCCTCGAGACGCTTCACGTAGTCGGCCGCCGGGGTGCCGCGGTCATGGATGCCGAAGTTGAAATGGATGACGTCCCACTTCCCTTCGCCCAGCCAGACTTCGAGGTTCTTCAGGCCCGAAGCGGTGGGCCCGCAGTTGGCCGGGGCGCGATGGACATTGGCCTTGCCGGCGAGGGCGACGCGCGTCGGCTGGGTATAGCCACGCGAGACCGAGTCTCCGATGAGCAGCACGCGAGGCAGCTTGGGGTCATCCTTCACGAAGTCCCAGGCGTTCGATTTCCCCGCGATCTTGTCGCGCTTGTGAAGCGGCAGGTAGAAATTACCGAGCTGTCCCTGAAGCACCCTCTCCCAGGCCTGCTCCTCGGGCGAGAGCTTCGCGACCAAAGCCGCATAACGTTCGTCGACGACCTTGTCTTGCGCGGCTTTCTTCGCCGCAGCCTGGGCGGCGGCTTCCTTGGCGTTGGTCGGTTCGCCCTTCGGCGGTTCGGCGGCGACGAGACCGACGGCCAGACAGGAAAGGAGCAGCAGACGCTTCATGGGGATGAGGCGATGCAACCACCCCATCGCCAGCCTTCAAGCCGTCACTGCGGCCAAGGCCTGCGCGAGGAGCCTCCGACGATGGGCCTCGGTGCGCTGCGCCGCCGCGGGCGAAGCCGCCTGCAGACGGGCCACGCCGTCGGCACCATTGGCCGCACGCACGAAATCGGCATCCTCCTCGGCCCATAGGCACGCCGTCGGGCCGTCGATCTCCGGATGGAACTGCATGCCGAACGAACGGCCAAGACGGAACATCTGCACCGGACAGGCGGGCGTCGAAGCCAAGCGGATCGCCCCGACCGGCAGCTCGCAGGCATCACCATGCCAATGCAGGACTTCGATGCTCGCGGGCAGCCCACGGGTGGTGATGTCGGTGCCGACGAAATCCAGGCGACCCCAGCCGACCTCACGCACCCGTGCGCCCTTCGCATCGGTCATCGGTGCGACCTTAGCGCCAGCGGCATGAGCCATGAGCTGCATGCCGAGGCAGACGCCGACATTCGGCCAGTCCTTGGCGATCCGGTGACGCAAGAGCTCAACCACGGGACCTAGCCAGGGAGTCTCCGGCTTACCGATGTCGGCGACACCCATCGGTCCGCCCATGACGACGAGAACATCGTCGCCGCCCAAATCAGACGGCAAGGCCACGCCGGTGAACGCCTCGATGACTTCGACCTGATAACCGGCGTCACGCAAAAGATCTCCCAGCATCCCGGGCCCCTCGTGGGCGACGTTCGTGAGGCAGACGGCGCGTGGCATCTTGACCACGAGTGTTCGGAGCCGACGAAAGGCTGGCAAGACCGCAGCCCAGAAAGGGTCCTTTCTGATTAATTTACGACAACATCGGCACTTACTTCGCGACGCCGCTCAACGGGTGCTCGGTGACTGCCTTCCAGGCGATCTCCTGCAGCAGTCGGTTGAGCTTCTCGGCCTCCGGAAGCTTCGCGAGCTGGCTGTTCACCGGCAGGCCCACCGGCGAGCGGCGGTAGATGACGGCGAAGTGACAATAGGCCGAAAGCACGCGGATCTGCGGGCCGGGATGGCCGAGCACGTCGGTGAAGAGTTCGTTCTGCGAACGGATGCCCGGCGCCTCGCCTTTGATGACCTTATCGCGCAGCGTGATCACGGCTTCGCCGCTCGGCACGATAGCGATCTTCGCAGCCGGGATGCGCGTGTTCAGTTCCTGTACGTGATCTTCGATCATCTTGAAGTAGCCGTCGTGCATCGCTCGCAGCTGCGCAAGCGTCTTGCCGTCGCGGTCGACCTGCTTCGGACGCTCGCGGCTCAGCCAGATGGCCGGATCCTCATACGGCACCCAGTTCTGCTGCAGCGTGAAACGGATCTTGGGATTATGCTCCAGCCCGAGCTTCACGAAGTTCTCGATGCCCGCATCCGGCAGGAACGTCGGCGACATCGTGAAGAGATCGGCCTTACCCGACTCGAGGACCGGCTTGGCCTTGTTCTTCGTCGCGGGCAGGTCCCAGTGCTGGATGACCTTCGAGCCGCCGATGGAGGAGATCGCCAGCTGCTCGTGGCCTTGGATGCCCGCGGCCTTGGCCATCTCGGCGACGAGCGGCGGCATCCAGACATGGAAGCTGTGGCCGGCGGTGAGCACCTTGAGTCCGGCCGGCGGAGCGACGGACTCGACCGCGCGGGCGGAGGAGACTGACAGGAGACACAGCAGGAGGAGCCAAACGGAGCGCATGCCGGCATCCTTGCCCATCCCTCATGGCCGTCAACCAAGAGACCTCCGGAGTTCCGGAGGTCTCGTGCTGGCCATGCGCCTTTAAGCGAAGGCTTACTTGCTGCTGCGGTAAGGACCGGCCGGCAGACCGTCGGCTCCGGCGGAATAGACGCTCACCTCAGGGAAGTTAGCCCAGGCATAGCGTACTTCCTTGGGGGCCTTGACGCCGGTGACGGTCACGATCGCGCCCTCGGCCTTGGCCTGGGCGAAGGCCCACTTGCCGTCGGCGCCGAGCAGGGCGAAGCCCTTGCCGTCATTCTTGAGGACCACCGGACGATCGTAAGTGAGCACGAAGGCGTCGCCCTGGCGTTCGGCCTTCTTCACGCGCGGAGCTTCGCCGACCTCACGGGTCTTGTAGACGCGCTGCAGGGCCACGTAGGCCAAGCGTTCGCCGACGGGAAGCTTGTCCTTAGGATGGATGTCCTTCTCCTCACCGAGGTCGATGTTCACGGACATCATCGCGCCCGGGACGTTGTCCGCGATCCACTCCATGGATTCGCGGATGGCGGGCCAGCCTTCCTCGACAGCAAGCTCAGGCTTGCGCGCCATGAAGCGCGGGAGCTGGACGATGATGAAGGGGAATTCCTGACCCCAGGCCTTGTGCCAGGACTTGATCATGGAACCGAGGACCCACTTGTAAGCTTCGGGCTGACCGGCGTTGGATTCGCCCTGATACCAGATCGTGCCACGCACGGAGTAACCGACGAGCGGAGCGACCATGCCGTTCCAATTCATGTGGGGTCCGTTGGACCAGACCGGCGTGAGCTTGCCCGCGTCCTGACGCAGCTTCGTGGCGACGGCCTTGTCCTTCTCGGACTTGAGGCGGGCCTGGATCTTCTCGAGATTAGCCGCGCGGGCCTTCATGCCCGCGGCTTCCTTTGCGTCGAAGTCCTTCGCCTCGGGAACGTCGGCATACATGCCCTTCGGCCCCCAAGCCTCGGCGCGCGTGCCGCCGATGGAAGTATGGATCACGCCGACCGGCTGCTTGATATTGGCGCGCAGTTCGCGGGCGAAGAAAAGTCCGGTCGCGGTGAGGCCCTCGACGGTGTCGGGAGCGGCGAGCTTCCAGGAACCCTGCACGTCGTCAGCGGGCTCGGCCTTGGGCGTGCGGGCGACGGTGAATACGCGCAGGCCGGCGTCGGCGGGGCGGGCCTTGGCGTCCGCGGCGGCGGAGGTGTTCTTGACGACCCAATCCATGTTCGACTGACCGGAACCGATCCAGACTTCGCCGACGATGACGTCATGGGCGGTGAAGACCTCTTCGCCCGAGCTCACGACGAGGTCCTTGCCCTGTTCGGCCGGCTTGAGGCCGGCGAGGGTCGCGCGCCACTTGCCGTCGGCGCCGGCGGTGGTGGTCGCTTCGACGGAGCCGAGTTTGACGCTGACCTTCGAGCCCGGATGGGCCTTGCCGAAGACGGCGGCGTCGCCGGCCTGGAGGACGGCGTGGTCGGAGAACAGGGAGATGAGCTTCAACTCTCCGGCCGAAACGAGCGCGGAGCAGCAAAGCACGAGGAGTGCGAGGCGGGGTAGCATGGGAATAGGACAACCCAAAGCCCGTTAGGTTGCCAAGCCCTAAGGACGGCCCACGATAAACGAAACTCCTCCCCCGCCCCGCTGTTATATCGATACCATGAAGCACCTGCCCCTGCTCCTCCTCGCCGCCAGCCTCGGCTTCGCCGCCGAAGAAGCCCCCCGCCCTCAGTTCCGCCCCGACGGACCCGGCCCGGAAGGTCGCCCCAACCCGCGCCTCCCGGTCCCGCTCAGCCCCGACGAACAGAAGCGTCTGCATGAGGCCATGGAGAAGGCCAAGCAGGACCCCGCGGTGAAGGAGGCCCACGAACAGGCGGCCAAGGCCCAGCAGGCCGCCATGGAGGCCCAGAAGAAGGCCCGCGAGGTCACCGACGAAGCCGCCCGCAAGGCCGACCCCGAAGTCGCCCCGATCCTGGAGAAGATCAAGAAGGCCATGGAGCGCCGACAGCCCGAACAGCCGGACCGCCAGCCGCAGGTGCAGCCTCGCGGCGAGCAGCCGCGCCGTCCCGAAGGCCAGCCCAACCAGCCCGGCCGCGACCGTGGTCCCAATCAGCCGAACGGAGACCGCCCTCGCGGCGACGTCCGTGAGCCTGGCCCCGACCGCCCCGGCGTGATCCCCGGACTCTCTCCTGACGAACAGCGCCGCGTCCGCGAAGCGATGGCCAAGGCCAACGAAAACCCGGCCGTGCGCGAAGCCCGCGAAGCCGCCGCTGCGGCCCAGCGCAAGGCGATCGAAATCGCCGAGGATGTCGCCCGCCAGGCCGACCCTTCGATCGCTCCGCTCTTCGAGAAGATGCGCAAGGCCGGCGAACCGCGCCGCCCGCAGGGCGAGAACCCGCGCAGCCGCAAGCAGCCCCAATAAGCACGGAAACATCCGTAACAAAGGCCGGCCGCGAGGTCGGCCTTTTTATTTCCCATTTTACCAGAACCAACTTGGCGGTCAGGCGCCCGACCCGCCGCACTCCAGCCGGGCCCAGCTAGCGTGGCCAGATCAAACCTTGAGAGTCGTATTCAGCTGGATCAAAAAGCTGGACTATCCCAAGTCATCGACGCCGCTTGAGAATCCACCACAGCAGGCCAAGTGACGCCAGAAAAAGCACAATGATGATGTTCCATGGCGTTATTGCGGTAGGAGCTTCGGTCGCGGTATCCTTGGCTATGATAGTTGTCGCTGAAGTAACAGTGGCTTTCGTTGACTTTGTAGGCTGCACCTCGGGCTGCGGCTTCGGTGTGGGCGTTTCTTGCGACAAGGCTTTAGGCTGTAATGCGCCCGGTTCGGCAGGCTTACTCAAGCTGAACTCTGACTCGATGGGGTATTTATGCACCAGCTCGTCAAATCGAACCTTGTCCCAAATTGGCATGCATGTTTGCTGCGCCTTTAAGAAGAATGGCTTAGCTTCGAATTCATTGATATATTGGCACGTTACGGAAGTCGCCGTTTCAGGAACTATGGCAACGGCAACATCGCCTGCAGAATTATTTTCCTTAATTTTAGGAACCAAGAAAGCATATACATCACTAAAAGCGAAGGTTCCGGCAGGACATCTAGCGCCATCCTCCATCAGTGAACCGAACTGGAGATGAGCCGAGCCATCCGGTCTTATCCTTAAAATCCATCCACTATCTGCCGTCAAAAGATCTATTTGACGGGTTTGATTCAGGGAAGGTATGGGCTCTGCAGCCATTACAGTTCCCATGTATGCATGTATTAAAACGATTACTTTGAATAAAGTTTTCATAGTGATGAGATGAAACCGTTTTTGGCCCAGCGAGGCTCATTCAAGGGGGTGGCTGAGTGTTATGATTAACCTGCTACAAGAGTCAACAGGTGAGCCTGCTGTTCGACAGGCTTCCGTGATTAACATTGAGCTCGAGCACGGGGTTAGGCCGCCCCCTTCTTGGGAGTGTGACGTAAATCGCCTGTTATTATCGAATTTAGTCGCTGGCTGAACGAGCAGCGGCCTGACCCCGTTGGCTGAGTCTCCTCGGGTTTTGTCCTTGGGTTTCAGGTGCCTGCGGAACTCCAGTCATGAACTGTCAAACTTTAGGGAGTCAGGCCAGGGTCACCTTCATTTGAACAAACCATCCCATCCTTTGGACTCCGAAAAAAGTTTAGCCTCGTCGAAACCGTACTGGTACCCGCCAAAAAGGGTTCTAGCCATACTCAACGAAGTTTCGTCATCAAACAACGTTAGCGCCTGTCCTGCAGGCTCGAAGATAGAGCTTTCAAAAACACGGTTTCGCTTCTGTAAAGCCTGTGCCGTTTCCCAAAGAGCATCACGAGCCGCTTCGTTACCAATCTTCGCAAGCCTTATGATAGCAATTTTACTAAAGCGCACGTTGTTCGCACTAATGGCAATCTGCTTGAGCACCGGCACTGCTTGAGCAGCGGGAACGAACTCCATGCCTCGCTCTAGCGCAAGCATGGCATCACTGTCCCATGCGGGAGTTACAGCGCCTACGGAACCCGGATTCATCCCTGGCTTGTATGTGCCATCGGCGTTCTGCGGTTGCGGCAGATCAATGAGTCTCTTCGCCGCTTCGACAATGCTTGTCTGGGCCGCTTGATCGCCTCGTGCGGCCAAGACGATTACAGCAGCTTGCCTTACGGCGCTGCTTTTGCCGCTTTGCATGAGCTCCATCGCAAATCGAGTCACCCTCGGATCGTTGACATTGCGCAAGGCTAGCACCCTAGCAGCGCTCAACGGAGGGTATTGCTTAAGGTTGGGAAGCAGCACATCGAGAGAAGCAGGCTCACCCATCTCGGCCAACACCGTGGAGATTTCCAGAGCGGCAAGCTTCCGCGACTCCTCATCCTCACGTTTAACTTCTGAAATTAGTTTGATCAACGCATCATTGTATCCAGGAGGTTTATATTGGACAAAAACATCGTTGAACACTGATGCCCAGTCGGCGCCGGTAACGAGTCCGTAATGCTGAAGAATGTAGTCAAAGCCCCGCTTGTCGCCGAATGAACATAAGCCTTCTGCTGCGCTCCATCTTACGAGCAATTCTTGGTGCTCTAATAACTTCAAAAGATATGGTATAGCTCGTACCGAACCGTTACGCGTGACACTACCAATTGCAGTAATAAGATCTGACTTTGTTCCTGTCCTGACCTCAAGAACCTTAAGTGGTTTTTCAATTTGCCCATCGCCGTGCTGTTCCCTAATCATTTGCTCTCTGCGCTGATAATAAATGGCCGCCGCCTCGGCGCTCATCCCTGGATCCTTAAGCGGATCATACCGAAGCAGCGCTGGTTTTGATGATGGTGAAAGTTGCCCCTTAGCTTTTGACGTCTGTGGCTTATGTGAAGCGATAGATTGAGGCTTCGCGTCCTGCCTTGCGATGCTCCACCGATAGATTCCAGCCATGAGAACAATGAGTACTCCAAGCGCAATAGTGAGGCGTTTTACTTGAGCACTCATGGGTTGTGGGACAATTCCATCTTTGGTCCGGCGAGGCTCATTCAAGAGGGTGGCTGAGTGTTATGATTAACCTGCTACAAGAGTCAACAGGTGAGCCTGCCGTTCGAAAGGCCTCCGGGATAACCATCGAGCTCGAACCTGGGGTCAGGCCGCCCCCTTCTTGGGAGTGTGACTTTAATCACGTGTTAATATCGATTTTGGTCGCTGGCTGAACGAGGTAAGGCCTGACCCCGTTGGCTGAGTGGGATTACTGATGCATACCGGGCGGGAGATTGAGCGAAGGCAATCAGCCCTTCCAAAGGCGGCTATGTCGTGACGCGGTCCCGACCCTAGCGAAGAAAAAAGCATCCTGAGGGGGTCTGACTTAGCCCGGCCTTTTTATTTCCCATTCAGGGCCAGGGGCTCATATTGCCCTTATGCGCCTCCCCACGCTCGCCCTCGCGGCCTTCGGCCTGCTGAACCTCGCCCATGCGGAGGACGCCCGCCTCGGCCCGCTCAAGGACCTCAACGGCTATTTCCCCTTCCCCGCCCCGAACTCCGTGCAGGAATGGGAACCGCGCCGCGACTTCGTCCGCAGGCAGCTGCTGGTGTCCCAGGGGCTCTGGCCGATGCCGACCAAGACGCCGCTCAACGCGGTCATCCACGGCAAGATCGACCAAGGCGAATACACGATCGAGAAGGTCTACTTCGAAAGCGCCCCGGGCTTCTTCGTCACGGGCAACCTCTACCGCCCGAAGAACATCAACGGCAAGGTGCCGGCGGTGATCTTCCCGCACGGACACTGGACCGACGCGCGCTTCCTGATCCAACCCGACAAATACGTCCGCGAGGAGATCGCGACCGGCCAGGAGCGCTTCGAACAAGGCGGCAAGTCCCGCTTCCAGTCGATGTGCGTCCAGCTCGCCCGCATGGGCTGCGTGGTCTGGCAGATCGACGCGCTTAGCGACTCCGACTCGAAGCAGTTCTCGCCGGAGGTCATCCATAAGTTCGCGAAGCAGCGGCCCGAGATGAACCGCACCGAAGGCTGGGGACTCTACAGCCCGCAGGCCGAGGCCAACCTGCAGAACGTGATGGGGCTCCAGACCCTGAACTCGATCCGCAGCGTGGACTTCCTGCTGACGCTGCCTGAGGTCGACCCGACTCGCCTGGCGGTTACCGGCTCCAGCGGCGGCGGCACCCAGACGATGCTCCTGGCGGCGACCGACCCTCGCCTCGCCCTGTCCTACCCCGTGGTGATGGTGAGCACGGCCATGCAAGGCGGCTGCACCTGCGAGAACGCGACCCTGCTCCGCGTGAACTCCGGCAACGTCGAGATCGCGGCCCTCTTCGCGCCTAAGCCGCAAGGCATGAACACCGCCAACGATTGGACCAAAGAGATGGCGACGAAGGGCTTCCCCGACCTGCAGGCGCTCTACAAGCTCTACGGCAAGAAGGACTATGTGACGCTCCAGCGCGGCGAACACTTCCCGCATAACTACAACGCGGTCACCCGCTCGGGCTTCTACGCGGCGCTCAACAAGCACTTCAAGCTGGGCTTCGAAGCCCCGATCATCGAGCGCGACTACCAGCCGCTGCCGAAGGAAAAGCTGACCGTCTGGGACGAATCTCATCCCGCGCCGAAGGCCGGCGATCCGGAGTTCGAACGTAACCTGCTCAAGTGGCTGAAGGCCGACGCCCAACAGCAGCTGCTCGCCGCGGCGAAGACCACCGAAGGTCGTGAGCAGATCCTGCGTCCGGCCGTCGAAGCCCTCATCGGCCGGTCCTACGCCCAGGCCGGATCCATCTCCTTCCCCGACGCCAGCTCGCAGTGGCGCGACTCCCACTTCCGCACGCAAGGCCATCTGGTCAACGCGACCTACGGCGAAGAAGTCACGGTCGATTGGCTGCAACCAATCAATCCTACCGGCGAGGTGGTGATCTGGCTCGACGACGCCGGCAAGGGATCCGCCCGCCTGCCCGACGGCACGATCCGCCCCGAACTGCAGGAACTCATCGATCGTGGCATCGGCGTGCTCACGGCCGACCTCTTTCTTCAGGATGACAAGAAGCTGAAGCAGACCCGCGTCGTCGCCGGTCCCCGCGAAGTCCCGGCCTATACCTTCGGCTACAACCACGCGCTCTTCGCCCAGCGCGTGCACGACGTGATGACCATCACGAGCTACCTGCTCTCGAAACGCGACGCCACCCAGCAGGCGGTGAAGAAGGTCTCGCTGGCCGGCTTCGGTCAGATGGGCCCCGTCGCCGCCGCCGCCCGGGCCGTGACCGGCGGAGCCATCGCCAAGGCCGCCGTCGAGACGAAGGGGTTCCGCTTCGGCCAGCTGCTCGATTACCGCGACCCGATGTTCCTGCCCGGCGGCGCGAAGTATCTCGACGTCCCCGGCCTCCTCTGCCTCGCCTCCGCCCAGCCGCTCTGGGTCGCCGGCGAACCTGATGCCTCGCTCTTCCCTGCCGCCACGAAGCACGTCGACGGCACCGACGCGAAGACCGCCGCCACGGCATGGCTCCTCCAATGATCCACCGCCGCACCCTCCTCACTGGCCTCGCCTTGGCCCCGTTCGCCGGCCTGCTCGCCGCCGAAAACAAGCAACGCCTCCGCGTCGCCCAGATCGGCACCTCGCATGCCCACGCCTCGGGCAAGATGGACGCGCTCCGCTCCTTGCCCGACCTTTACGACGTCGTCGGCTTCGCCGAGCCCATCGCCTCCCGCCAGGCCAGCGCGCAGAAGGCGAAATCCTTCGCCGGCCTGAAATACCTGACGGAAGCAGAGATCCTCGCCGACCCGTCCATCCGCGTGGTCGTCATCGAGACGACCCTCGAAGACTCCGCGCGGGCGGCCTTCGCCGCGCTGAAAGCCGGCAAGCACATCCACCTGGACAAGCCGGGCGCCGAAAAACACGCCGACTTCGTGGCGCTCCGTCGCTACGCTGCGGAAAAAGGCCTGACCGTCCAGATGGGCTACATGCTGCGCTACAACCCCGGCATCCAGCTGCTGTTCCGCGCGGTCAAGGAAGGCTGGCTCGGTGACGTCATGGAAATCGACGCCTCAATGGGCAAGCTGCTCGACGAAGCCGGACGCAAGCGTTTCGCTAAGATTCCCGGCGGTGGGATGTATGAGCTCGCCTGCCATCTCGTGGACACGGTCGTGACGCTGATGGGTACGCCCCTCTCGGTCCAAGCCTTCGGCAACGCCACCCGCGCGCCGCAGGACACCTTCGTCGATAACCAGCTCGCGGTGCTCACCTACCCCAAGGCGACCGTGACGATCCGCTGCAACCATGCCGACCCGTTCGGCGGACCTAATCGTTATATCACCGTCCGCGGCACCAAGGGCGACATGGAGATTTCTCCCCTGGAGTCAGGAAACGGCCTGATACGCCTGGATCAGCATCGCGACACCGTCAAAGTCTGCCACAAGGTGGGCGACAAGATGGTGATGGTCGCCGAACCCCGCTTCCGCAAGGGCGAGAGCGCCTTCGAACTCGAAGTCCCCAAAGGCCGTTACGACGAGGAATTCCGCGACCTGCACCGCGTACTCGTCAACGGCGCCCCGTTCGCTTGGTCGGCCGACCATGACATCAGCGTCCACGCCACGGCGTTGCGCGCCGCGGGCCTGGAACCGCGCTGAGCATAGTCAGCGCAGCCCCCAGACCTTCTCCAATACCGGCACGACGCCGGAGTCCTTGGCTTTGAGCTCCGCTAGGTCGAAGGGCTCCATGTCATTGCGATCGAAATAGGCCTCGGTGACCTCGGCGAAATATTCCATCTGATTGGTCATCGCGTAGGCCTTGCTGGGCTTCTCCGCATACTTCTCACCGGTCCAACGTTTGACGGCATCATAAGTCCCGGCGGCCTTGGCCTGCTGAAAGGCCCCGAGGATATCCTTGTTCTGATAGCCCCCGGGGATGACCTGGTCGTGATAGGCATGAGCGAGCTCATGAAGGACGAGCACCGGCATCCGCCGGATCTCCGGCTCGAAGCGATCGATGTTCGTGAACTCGATCGCCTTGGCCAAGGCGATCTCCCGCCCGACCTGCTTCACCCAAGCCAAGCCGCCGTGATACTCGGCGGTGGGTCGGCGGTCGGGATAAGGAAGCGAGAAATTCAAGGGCACCGAGCGAAGCCGTTCGACCGCCTTGGCCGGGATGAGCCGCTCCACCTTCGCCAGCTGCGCATCCAAGATGACGACCGCCTTCTCGACGGCCGCAGCGTCCTTGGCGAGCAAGCGCTCATCAATCCGCAGCGTCCATCCGCGCACCTGGCGCACCTGGCGATCACGGCCAGCCATCTGCACGGCGGCCTTGCCGAGGGCGTCGCCGACGAGGAAGTAGGTCTCGGCGTTGCCGAACTCATGATGGCCATGGCCGGGATTAGGCGAGTCCGCGGGCTTACGCACGAAGCTGCGGGTCGGGACGAACACGACGTTATCCTTGAACTCAGGGTATTCCGCGACGTTCGCCTGGGCCTTGCGCAAAGCGGTCCATTCCTTCGGGGCGTCGACCCACGGGCCGGTGAGCTCACCGACGATGACCGGCAGCTTCGGCGCGCCGAACTCTTTGCGGATGTCGCGAATCAGATGGGCGAGGTTCTGCTCATACTCCGGCACGGCGGTCTTCGGATTCACGCCGTCATTCCAACCCTGATACCAGACGAAGCCGGCGAGCTCGACCTCCGCGCCGTCGTATGTCGGGAAATCCTTCTTCAGATTGGCCAGCGCCTCGCGCACCTCGGCGACCATCTTCGTGTAATAAGGGCCGACCTCACCGCCGGCGCTCGGCGGACGGAAATCACGATAGAGGCTCTTACCTCCCCAAGCGGTCTTGATGAGCAGCACCTGATCGCGGTAGGCCTGGCCGACGACATGCCCGAACTGATACTCCGGGCCGAAGTGATGCTTGCTGACATACGCGCCGAAGCCGAGGGAGAGCGGACCGGCCTGCAACGGCTGCCCCTCTCGCTGATAACGGACCCAGACATCATTCCGGACCGTCCAAGATCCATCCGGCTGCTTCAAGTGGGCGTAACGCTTGCCCGCCTCGGGCTTGGACATCACGTCCACCAACGTGCCCTTGCCCTCGTTGTAATTGCGTCCCGCGAGGTCAGCGACGCCCTGCCCCTGCATGTTGGACTGCCCGGCGAGGATGAAGACCTTCAACTTGCGAGCAGGCTCGGCCGCGAGGCACAGGACGGTCCAGTAGAGCAAGATCGGGGCGAATCTCATGGCCTGCTTATCTAGCGGTTACCCCGCCCCCGCAAGCCCATCCCCAATGACCTGCCTCGATTCTGCTTTCAATTCTGCCCTCGATTCAGTCCTCGATTCAGCCATCAATTCAGCCCTCCACTCTGCACCAAACCATGTCCACCGCCCCCTTCCCCCTCTCCGGACTGGCCGACGAAGCCGCTGACGACATCGACGGCCAGATCGCAGCGCACCAGGCCCTCGGCTGGTCGGCCATCGAACTCCGCCTCCTCAACGGAAAGCAGTTCTCCGGCCCGGCCGTAAGCGACGACGACTTCAAGCGGGCCGTCGACAAGATCGAAGCCGCAGGCATGCGGGTCAGCAGCTACGCGTCCGCCATCGGCAACTGGAGCCGGCCCATCACGGGCGACTTCGCCACCGACCTCGCCGACCTCAAGGTCCTGATCCCGCGCATGCAGCGCACCCGCACGAAGTTCGTCCGCACGATGAGCTGGGTCCGCGGCGACGTCTCCGAAGACGCCTGGCGCGACGAAGGCGTCCGCCGCTACCAGGAGATGGCCAAGCTCGCCGCCGACGGCGGCATCATGCTCCTGCACGAGAACTGCGAAGGCTGGGGCGGCCTTTCCGGCACGCACGCCCGTCGCTTCATCGAAAGCGTCGATCACCCCAGCGTCCGCTACCTCTTCGACATCGGCAACACGGTCTCCTACGGCCAGGAGACCATGCCCTTCTACCGCGAGATCCTGCCCTACGTGGAATACGTCCACATCAAGGACTGCCGACGTAACCCGGAGGGCGGTAAGAGCAGCGCCTTCACCTACGCCGGCGAAGGCGACGCGCTCGTTCGCGAGATCCTCACCGACCTCATCGCCCGCGGCTACAAGGCCGGCGTCTCCATCGAACCGCACGTGGCCAGCATCGTCCACCTCGGCGAAGGCACCAAGGCCTCGCCCCAGGAACGCTTCGACTCCTACGTCCGCTACGGGCGCGGTCTGGAGAAGCTCCTCGCCGGCATCGTCGGCGGCGCGAAGTGATTTGGCTGGCGCTCCGCCCCCGACCGCTCCTCCTTTCTGCGCATGTCCTCCGAACCGACTCCTCCCTTCGACGGCCCCCAGCTGGGCGACACGGTCGAAGGCCTCACGCTCATCGCGGTCGGCATCCGGGATACGTTCACCGAAGTCCTCCCGGCGCACCGCGAGGCCTTCACGCTGCTCAACGAATGGATGAGCGGCATCCGCCTCTATGAGCTCGAGGACGCCCTCGACCTCGACGCCAACTTCTGGGACGAGCTCCTCGACTGCGACTACGAGGTCGGCGAAGGCGAGATCGACGGCGAAAAGCCCGGCGAGATGGTGACCATCTACGACGTCTGGGCTGACGCCCAGCAGGCCGAGGCCTGCCTCGACAAGCTCTGCGCCCGGCTGGAAGAACTGAAGGCCATGGCGACGGACCTCCTGCCTCCCGGCCTGCACAACGCCGCGAAGTCGCACCAGACGCCGACCGAGACGCTCAAGCTGATCGCTCAGCTGTCGGACTGATCACTCGCTTCGCAGCCAGGCCAGCGAGGTCTTCCGCAGGCGCATCACGTTGAGGTAGGTCTTCTTGGCGCTGTCACCGGCGCAGTAGGCAAGCAGCACGTCATCGCCGACGAAGTGGATGGCCGTGTAGCAATACCAGCCATCGGGGTCGCCCTCCAGGAGCTTGTGCCGGCCCCAGGTGGCCCCGCCGTCGGTTGAGATCGCGGCCACGAGCGGACTACGCCGGCCCTTGGGAAACGCGAAGCGGCCCGAGTGGTCGTTGTAGATCGCCAGGAGTTCGGCCGAACCCGGGATACGCTTGATGCTGGCGGGGGAAACGGGCGAAGCGAGCGTCGTGGGAGCCGGGGCGGTCCAGTTCTTGCCGCCGTCCTTCGATTCGAAGCCGTACTGAAAGCCCGCGTCCGTCCGCGCCCAGGAAAAAAGCAGGCCATCAGCACGCTCGACCACTCCAGGCTCCTGGAGGCCGCTGCCTGATCGCACCGGCATCGCCCACCAGTTGGCGGCTTCTTGCCATGTCTTCCCGTCGTCATCCGAGGTGATCCACAGGGCGATCGCCCGCGCGTCGAAGGAACGGCTGCTCGACGGATCCTGACCGCGCGAACGGTGGAAAGCGAGCGGCAGGATCAGCCGGCCCTTGGAGGTCTGGATGAGCCGATCGTTGTTGGCCACGAAATAACCCGGCGCCTGCAGGATGAGCCTCGGGGCGGACCAGGTCGCGCCGTCGTCCTCCGAGGTCCGCAGATACGGACGGCAATCCACCCAGCTGTTCTTCACCAGGTAAACCATATGCAACTTGCCGCTGGCGGCGCGCAGCAGCGAGACGCTCATCACGTTACAGCGGCCTTCATTCTCAACAATCGTGCGCGGGGCGCTCCACGTGAGTCCACGGTCGTCGGAATGGATCTGTGCGATATGGGCCGGATCATCGTCGTAGCCCTTTCCCCCGCTATAGGCCGAGTAGCAGAAGATGATCCGCCCGGAGCCAAGCGTCGCGAAAGCCCCCTCTGAGTTACGGGGATTCTCCGACGTAGGCGCGACCGTCAGCAGCACCTTATTGGCAGCGACGTCGAAAGGCTTCTGATCGAAAGCATGGGACGAAACGGTCGCCACCCAAAGCCACAGTATCAGGAAAATCTTCATTTTTTCTTCGCCTTGGCCTTACCGGCGGAGCTCTTCTTGATCAGTTGGACAGGGACGTCGTTCTTGAGGTCTTCGCCGGGCGTGCTCCGTCCGCGGGCGATGATCTTCTCGAGCTCGGCCCTCATGGCCGCGACGCGTTCAGGGTACTGGGCCTGAAGGTTATTCTTTTCCCCGGGATCTTTGGAAAGGTCGTAAAGCTGCACGGGCGGCAGGCCGGCCTCCTCAGGACCGGGCTTGGGCGAACTCCAACCGCCCGAGCCGGCGCTGAGGCAGAGTTTCCACGGGCCGTCACGGAAGGCGAAGCTGCCGTTGATGGACTGGCTGACGATGCCCTGGCGGACCGTCGGCTTCTCGCCGCGCAGGACAGGCAGGAAACTCACGCTATCCTCGCCCATCGTCGCAGGGACGGCGGCGCCGGTGATCTCGGCGAAGGTCGCAAGGAAATCGATCTGGCCGACGAGCGCGTCGCTGACGCCCGGCTTCACCTTGGCCGGCCAGCGCACGAGGAACGGCACGCGATGGCCGCCTTCGTAGAGGTCCGCCTTGTTACCGCGATAAATGTAGCTCGGCTCATGACCGGCCTTCTGGAGCTCGGGGATATGGGCCGCGGTCGAGCAGCCGTTGTCCGAGGTGAAGACGACGAGGGTATTCTCCGTCAGGCCCTGCTTATCGAGCGCCGCGAGCAGACGACCGACGTCATGGTCGACCTGTTTGACAAAGTCCGCGTAAGGGCTGATCCCGCTCGAACCTTGGAACTCCTTGGTCGGCACGATCGGCGTGTGAGGGGCGTTGAGCGGCACGTAGGCGAAGAACGGCTTGGCGGGGTCGGCCTTCTTCTGGCCTTCGATGAAGGCGATGGTCTGATCGATGACCGAAGGCATCACGTCCACGGCCTCGAACTTCGGACCGGCGGGACCCGTGCGCAGCCAGGTCTTGGTAGCGCTGGGAGTCTCCGTCATGCGACGGTCCTTGATCCAGACGAACGGAGGCATGTCCAACGAGGCGCTGATGCCGAAGAAGGTTTCGAAGCCATGGTCGACAGGGCCGTCCAAGAT
This sequence comes from Verrucomicrobiota bacterium, assembly GCA_046052185.1. Classification (GTDB taxonomy): domain Bacteria; phylum Verrucomicrobiota; class Verrucomicrobiia; order Opitutales; family UBA953; genus UBA953. The sequence continues at coordinate 32,990 of JBJOMV010000002.1, forward strand.
ATCACGCCCATAATCAACCGAGGCCGCATCCTGGAACGCTTTGCCGAAGTTACCACCGTCGTCGGCGACACCGCCGTTCTTCAGCGGAAAACTCATGCCGAGATGCCACTTGCCGAAACACCCCGTCGCGTAGCCCTGCTGCTTGAGCAGGCCGGCGATCGTCAGCCGATCCTTCGCGATCAGCGGGGTCGAGAAACCGCCGAGCACGCCCGACTGGAGCTTGGTACGCCAGTGGTAGCGTCCGGTGAGCAGGCTGTAGCGGGTCGGCGTGCAGACGCCTGACGACGTATGTCCGTCGGTGAACCGCACTCCGCCCTTGGCCAGGGCATCCAGTTGCGGGGTCGCGATCTTGCTCTGCGGGTTGTTGGCGCCGAGGTCGCCGAAGCCTTGGTCGTCGGCCAGGATGACGATGATATTGGGCCGGTCGGCGGCGACCAGGGCCAAGGACATCAGCCAACCGCAAAGCAGGAGTAAGCGCATGGTGGGGTGACCCTTCGATAGACCGCAGGTTCCCGCTCCGCAACCCTCGCCTCGACCCTATCTTGTTTGCCTCCGGCCAGCCCCTCCCCTATCCCCTGACCTCTCTCCATGTCTTCCCTCCTCGGCTCCTCTTTCATCGGCTTCGCCCGCGGCCAGTCCCGCACCGCGCCCTACCGCTCCGTGAATCCCGCCACCGCCGTCGCCCTGGAGCCGGACTTCTTCCCCGCCACCGCGGCCGAGGCGGACCACGCGTGCGCCCTGGCCGAACAGGCCACCCCGGTACTCGCCGCCCTTTCCGGCCAGAAGAAGGCCGCCTTCCTCCGCGACATCGCGACGCGCATCGAAGCCGCCACCCCCGCCCTCGTCGCCCGCGCGACGCAGGAGACCGGCCTCCCCGAGGCGCGTTGCCAAGGCGAGATCGGCCGCACGATGGGCCAACTGCGGCTCTTCGCCGACCTCGTCGAGAAAGGCGACTGGATCGACGCCCGCATCGAGACCGCCAACCCGGACCGCAAGCCCCTGCCCAAGCCGGACCACCGCTCGCTCCTCCGCCCCGTCGGGCCCGTGGCCGTCTTCTGTGCCAGCAACTTCCCCTTCGCCTACTCCGTCGCCGGCGGCGACACCGCCTCGGCCTTCGCCGCGGGCTGCCCCGTCATCGTGATGGCGCACCACGCGCACGTCGGCACCGCCGAGATCATGGGCGGCCTCATCGTCGAAGCCGTCAAGGCCGCCGGTCTCCCCGAAGGCACCTTCTCGCTCCTGATGGGCGAAGGCCGCATCATCGGCCAGCAGGTCGCCAAGCACCCCGCCCTCCGTGCCATCGGCTTCACCGGCTCCCGCGTCGGCGGCCGCGCCTTGATGGACACCGCCGCCGCGCGCCCGACGCCCATCCCCGTCTACGCCGAGATGAGCAGCGTCAACCCCGTCGTCCTGCTTGAAGGCGCCCTCGCCGCCCGCGGCGAAGCCATCGCCACCGGTCTGGTCGGTTCGTGCACGCTGGGCGTCGGTCAGTTCTGCACCCAGCCCGGCCTCATCGTCCTGGTTCGTTCCGCGGCCGCCGAAGCCTTCGTCGCCAAGCTCTCCGCGCTCTTCAACGAATGCGCCGATGGCGTCATGCTCACCGCCGGCATCCATCAGGCGTATCAGCGCGGCGTCACGGCCCGCTCCGCCCAGAGCGGCGTCAAGGTGATCGCCCAAGGCAAGTCCAGCGGCCAGCCCAACCGCGCCGTCGCCACGCTCTTCGCGACCGAAGCCAAGACCTTCGTCGCCGACGCCTCCCTCCAGGAAGAGATCTTCGGCCCGAGCTCGCTCGTCATCTGGTGCGCCGACTCGCGCGAGGTCGACGCCGTCCTCGGCGCCCTGCACGGCAACCTCACCGCGACCGTCCACGGAACCGACGCCGAACTCGGCCAGCACGCCGCGCTCATCGCCCGCCTCGAGGCCGTCGCCGGCCGCGTCGTCATCAACGGTTTCCCTACCGGCGTCGAAGTCTCGCACGCCATCGTGCACGGCGGACCTTATCCGTCGCTCTCGGACGGCCGCACCACGTCCGTCGGCTCCAACGCCATCTTCCGCTTCACGCGTCTCGTCTGCTTCCAGAACTATCCGGACGCCGCCCTGCCCGCCGAACTGCGCAACGCCAATCCCCTCGGCCTCTCTCGCCTCATCAACGGCACCCGCTCCATCGCCGCCATCTAATCCTGTCCCTAGCCCCAGCCCTGTCCCTAGCCCTCTTTCGTCCCATGACCCCCCTCGAACTCCAGAAGGTCCTCTCCTCCGGACTGCTCTCCTTCCCGATCACCGATTTCCAGGCCAACGGCGACTTCGACGCCGCCGGCTACGCCAAGCGCCTGCGGTGGCTCGCGCCCTACGGCGCCACCGCGCTCTTCGCCGCAGGCGGCACGGGTGAGTTCTTCTCCCTCGAACCCAAGGAATACTCCGCCGTCATCAAGACCGCGGTCGACACCTGCGACGGACTCGTCCCGATCCTCGCCGGCGCCGGCGGCCCGACGCGCGTGGCCATCCAATACGCGCAGGAAGCCGAACGCCTCGGCGCCAAGGGCATCCTCCTCCTGCCGCACTACCTCACCGAGACCAACCAGGAAGGCGTCGCCGCGCACGTCGACCAGGTCTGCAAGTCCGTCAAGATCGGCGTGGTGGTCTACAACCGCAACGTCTGCCGCCTCCAGCCGCACCACCTCGAGAAGCTCGCGGCGAACAACCCCAACCTCATCGGTTACAAGGACGGCTTCGGCGACATCGAGCTCATGGTCTCGATCCGCCGCCGCATGGGCGACCGCTTCAGCTACCTCGGCGGCCTCCCGACCGCCGAAGTCTACGCCGCGGCCTACAAGGCCATGGGCGTGCCGGTCTACTCCTCCGCGGTGTTCAATTTCATCCCGCAGACCGCGATGGACTTCTACCATGCCGTCGCGAAGGAAGACCACGCGACGCAGAACCGCCTGCTCGACACCTTCTTCCTGCCCTACCTCGAGATCCGCAACAAGAGCGCCGGCTACGCCGTGAGCATCATCAAGGCCGGCGCCACGATCGTCGGTCACGGCGCAGGCCCCGTGCGCGCCCCGCTCACGGACCTCAAGCCGGCCGAACTCGAGCAGCTCGCCGCCCTGATCGCCAAAGCCGGCGTCAAGTAAGCCCGGATGCGCGAGCCCGAGCTCCAGTCCGCGGTCTCCAAGGTCAAATGGCGGGTGCTCCCGCTCTTCGTCGTGATGTTCATCGTGAACTACATCGACCGGGTGAACATCAGCTTCATCAAGGAGCAGCTCGGCGCCGAGCTCGGTATCGGCGACCTCGCCTACGGCTTCGGGGCGGGACTCTTCTTCTGGGGCTACGCCCTGCTGGAAGTCCCGGCCAACCTCGCGCTCGAGCGCCTCGGCGCCCGCCGCTGGCTGACGACCATCGCCGTGACCTGGGGCCTGCTGGCGACCGCGCTGGCGTTCGTCCGCAACGAGTATGAATTCTACGCGCTGCGCTTCGCGCTCGGCGCCGCGGAAGCCGGCTTCTTCCCCGGGGTCGTCTATTACTTCACCCGCTGGCTGCCGGCCGCCGACCGAGGCAAGGCGATGGCCATCTTCCTGAGCGGCTCCGCGATCGCGACGATCATCTCCGGACCGCTCTCCGCCCTCCTGCTGCAACTCAGCATCCCCGGGCTGCAGCCCTGGCAGTGGATGATCGTCCTGGAAGGCGCGTTCTCCGTCCTGATGGCGGGCGTGCTCTGGCTCTTGCTGGAATCCGACATCAGCCAAGCCCGCTGGCTGTCCTCCGCCGAACGCGAGGCGCTCGACCGGACGCTGGCCGCGGAACGTGCGAGCGCGACGCGCCCCGGCACCGTCGACAAGCTGACCTTGCTCACGTCGCCCATGGTCCTCGGTTTCTGCGGCATTTATTTCGCGATCCAGCTCACGATCTATGCCGTCACCTTCTGGCTGCCCGCGATCATCAAGGAGATGCTCGCGTCGCCGGCCCCGCACGGCGGACTCCTCGGCCTGACCGAACAGTTCGTCCGCTGGCTCGGCTACGCCGACCCTAAGGCCGTCGCGGCGATGTCGGGCGGCTTCCTCAACTCGCTGCCGTGGATCGTCTCCATCATCGGCATGATCGTCGCCGCCCATGCCGCCGCGCGCTGGAAGCATCCGCAAGTCTGGGTGGCGGTGGCGCTCGTCGTCGCCGGCCTCGGCATGCTGGTCGCCGGCTTCTCCGCGCCCGCCGTCGCCTTCGGCGCCATCTGCTTCGCCGCGCTCGGCTTCAAGTCGGCGGCTTCCCTGTTCTGGCCGCTGCCGCAGCAAAGCCTCGACCCGCGCATCGCCGCCGCCGGCATCGCCCTGATCAATTCGTTGGGCAACCTGGGCGGCTGGGCCGCGCCCATCGCCTTCGGCTGGATCAAGCAGAGCACCGGCTCCGTCTATTACGGCCTATACTTCCTCGCCTTCACCTCGCTCCTCACCGCCGCCTTGGTCTTCGCCACCCGCCCCAAGCCCCAAGCCTGACCTAGCCAGTCACTACCCCTACCCCTGCCCCTACCCCTACCCCTTTCAGCCATGTCCTCCCCTCTCATCCAATCCGTCCGTGTCGTGCCAGTCGCCGGCCATGACAGCATGCTGCTCAACCTCAGCGGCGCGCATGGTCCTTTCTTCACGCGCAACATCGTCCTGATCACCGACAACTCCGGACGCACCGGCCTCGGCGAAGTCCCGGGCGGCGAGAAGATCCGCCAGACCGTCGAAGACGCCGCGCCGATGCTCGTCGGAAAAGAGATCGCCGCCTACGAAAAGCTCCTCGCGGAGATCGGCGCGACTTTCTCGGACCGCGACGCCGGCGGCCGCGGCCTGCAGACCTTCGACCTGCGCGTGACCATCCACGCTGTCACGGCGATCGAGTCCGCCCTGCTCGACCTTCTCGGCCAGTTCCAAGGCAAGCCCGTCGCCGCCCTGCTCGGCAAAGGCCAGCAGCGCGCCGAAGTCGAGATGCTCGGCTACCTGTTCTTCATCGGCGACCGCCGCAAGACGACCCTGGGCTACCGCGATGAGTCCGGTTCCGCGCACGCGTGGCATCGCCTCCGCAATGAGGAAGCCCTCACCCCAGAGAGCATCGTGCGCCAGGCCGAGGCCGCGCAGGAACGTTTCGGTTTCCAAGACTTCAAGCTCAAGGGCGGCGTCCTTAGCCCCGCGCGCGAGATCGAAGCCGTCCGCGCCCTCGCCGCCCGCTTCCCGCAGGCGAGCATCACCCTCGACCCCAACGGCGCCTGGCTCCTCAAGGAAGCCATCGAAGTCTGCCAGAACCTGAAGGGCGTGCTCGCCTACGCCGAGGATCCGTGCGGCGCCGAAGCCGGCTTCTCCGGCCGCGAGATCATGGCGGAGTTCAAGCAGGCCACCGGCCTCCGCACCGCCACGAACATGGTCGCGACGGACTGGCGCCAGCTCGACCACGCGCTGAAGCTGCAGGCGGTCGACATCCCGCTCGCCGACCCGCACTTCTGGACCATGCAAGGGTCGGTGCAGGTCGCGCAGGTCTGTCAGGAACGCGGCCTCACCTGGGGTTCGCATTCGAACAACCATTTCGACATCTCCCTCGCGATGTTCACGCACGTCGGCGCCGCCGCACCGGGCGACGTCACCGCGATGGACACGCATTGGATCTGGCAGGAAGGCCAGCGACTCACGAAGGAGCCCCTGCAGATCAAGGGCGGCAAGATCGCCGTCCCGCAGAAGCCCGGCCTCGGCGTCGAGATCGACCCGGCCCAGCTCGAAGCCGCCCACCAGCTTTACCTGAAGCTGCCGTCCGGCTCGCGCGATGACGCGGTCGCGATGCAGTTCCTGATTCCCGGCTGGAAATTCGACCCCAAGAAGCCCTGCCTGGTGCGCTGAAACGAGATTAAGCGATGGCCATGCAACGGCTCCGAGGTAAGGTAGGCCCATGAACAAGACCTCCCTCGCCATCACCGCCGCCTTCTGCGTGGCCATCGGTTTCCTCATCGCCCGGCTCGTCGGTCCGTCCGAGACCCCGGCCCCCGCCAAGGTGGAAAAGGCCGTCGTCGCCGCCCCGGCGCCGGCTCCGCAGCCGGCCAAGGCCGCCGCGCCCAAGCCTGTCGCCGCGACACCCGCCAAGCGTCCGCAGCTGGACGAAGCCACCCGCGCGCGCATGAAGGCTTTCGGCGAAGAGACCAAGCAGATGGCGCTCGCGCTCGCCGGCGGCGACGAGAAGAAGCTCGGCCAGGCGGTCCGCAACGGCATGACCAATCCGGCCTCCGCCGAACTGATCAAGCGTGGCCGCGAACTCGGCGAGGCCTTCCGCGCCGCGGAGACCGACGCCGAACGCGAAGCCCTGACGCCGCAAGTGACCGCCCTACGGGAGGAGGCCTTCGGCATCATCCGCGAGGAACTCGCGAAGATCGACGCAGGCGCCCCGCCGGCCCCGGCGGCCCCCGCCCCGGTCATCCCGGCGCAGGGCTTGATGTAAGGTTACTTGGTGATCGGCTGGGAGATCCGCAGGTAGGCGAAGAGGTCGCGGAGCTGCTGGTCCGTCATCCCATCCAGCAGGCCTTCGGGCATCAGGCTGCGCCCCATCGGCGTGAGCAGACGGATGTCCGCCTGCCGCACGGTGATGTCCTCCCCTTCCAGACCGCGCAGCACGAGGATCTGCGCGTCCCGTTCGACGAGGAAGCCGCTGAGCGACCGGCCGTCGTTCGTGGTGACGGAGAAATACTGGAAGCCTTCGCGGATCTCGGCGTTGGGATTCACGATGCTGATGAGCATCGTGCCGAGGTTGTCGCGCTGGTAGGCGGTGAGCTCCGGCCCGATGCGTCCGCCTTTGAAGAAGAGCTTATGACACGCGGCGCATTTCTCCTGGAAGAGCGCCTCCCCGGCATAGGGGTTACCCTGCCCGGCCTTGAGCTTCGCTTCGACGTCGGCGATCTTGGCGATGAAGTCCGTGACGCCGGCCGCCGGCTTTTCCGGGTAGAGTTCCGTCAGCAGCACCTGCACCTGCTTGGGCTCATGCTGCCGCATGCGTTCGATCATGTCGCGCGGTACGGTGTTCGCGGCGATCCGGCCCGACTTCACGGCCTCCAGCAGCTGCTGCGACCACTCCGCGCGGCTGGCGAGCAAGGCCAGCGCGGTGAGACGCACCTCGCCGGCACCCTGCTCGACGATCGACACCGCCTGGGCGCCGACCTCGGGCTGGCCGTAGGACATGAGCGAGATGAGGGCGGCCTTACGCAAAGGCGCGCCTTCGGCAGAGCCGGCGAGGGCGAGCAAGGTGGCCTGCGCCTCGGGCTGCCGGACTTCGCCGAAGACCCTGACCTGGTTCAGCCGTTCGGTCGGGTCCGCTTTCTTGTTCACGATGAGCGCGAGCGATTCCTTGGTCGCGACGGCGTCGCCCTGACGGACGCGCAAGATCAACGGCGCCTTGCCGGACGCAGCCATGGCTTGGAGCAGTTCGTCCGGCAGGCCGGCGAGTTCACGTCCACGGTAGGCTTCCTCGAAGCCTTTCATGAGGTGGACGGTATGCGCGGGCGTCGGGGCGAGACGCAGGAGCTGCGCGCAGACGAGCAGGTCGGCCCGGCGGCCTTCCGTCGCGAAGCGGCGCATGAGTCGTGGCAGCAGATGCTGCTGGACCAAGGGGCGCTCCCAGACCGCCGGATCCTTCACGAAGCCCACGACGGCCTCGCGGTCGATCGTCACATGGGATTCCAGCGCGAACCAGAGCAGCAACGGGATATAGGCGTCATCGGCGTCCTCATCCCGGGACGCCAGAGCCGTGACCAGCGCGAGCATCTGCGACGTCGGCAGACGACGAGCCGAGGAGGCGAACTGCGAACGAACCTCCGCGTCGGTTTCGACTTTGGCGCGGGCGAGCACGGCGGCGAAGACTTCCGGCGGCAAATCACGGGCCCCTTTGGCGCCCACCCCGGGGACGCCGAGGCCGCGGTTGACGCCATACTTATCGCCGAGGAAGCGCATGGCCCAGAAGCGCACCGGCGCGTAGGCATGCGTGAGCGCGGCGACGGCCTTCGCGTCCGTGAGGGCGTCGACCTGAGACAGCGCCCAGAGCGCGCCCAGAGCCCCGCGGCCCTGGTCAGCGGCCAGCAGCGCATCCAATGGCGAGATCGCCGCCGGGTCCCGGCGTTCGGCCAGCAGCTGGAGCGAAGCCGTACGGTGGAACTTATTAGGATGGCCGAGCAAAGCCACGAGCTGGGCGGTCGTCTTGCCCTCCAGATTCGTATCGGTCTCCAGTTTGGCGTCCCGGTCGCGGAGGCGATACAGGCGGCCCGTCGTCGGATCGATCTGGTTCTGGTAATGCTGGCCGTGCGCGATGTAGTATTCGTACATGTCGCTCACGAAAAGCGAGCCGTCAGGAGCGTTGGCGCTGTAGAGCGGCCGGAAGCCGACGTCTTCGGACCACATCGCGATGCCCTTGTCGGTCGTCACATAGGTCGCGCCTTTCGGGATGCGTTCCGAGTCCGTCACGGTGTTATGCAGCGGATCGAGCGAGAAGAGATGGCCCTGATACTTCGAGGCCAGCGCCGTTCCTTCGATGAAAGTGCCGAAGTGGGCGAAACGCGGGACCTTCGTCAGCGTGCCGAGGATCGGCAGCTGCCCGAAAGAATAGGGCGTGCGCGGCGGGCCGAACTTGCCGGGATCGACGCCCTGCTTGAGGTAGATGCCGCCTTGGACGTAGTGCCAGCCGCGGGTGGTGCCGCCGTTGTGGCCGGAATACATCCGGCCGTCGCCGTCGAACTCGAGTCCGAAGGGATTGCCCGAGCCTTCGCTGAAGATATCGTATTCGCGCGTCTTCGGATGGTAGCGCCAGACCATGCAGCCTTCGAAGTGGACCGGGGCGGCGTCCGCGGAATCGAAACCGGGGCGCACCACGCGGGAGGACGACGTGCTGCCGTGCACGCCGTAGAGCCAGCCGTCAGGACCCAGGATGAGGCCGTTGCCGACCGAGTGCGTGTCCTCGAGGCCGAAGCCGGAGAGATGCACCACCGGCGGTCCGTCCGGAACGTCGTCGCCGTTCGCATCGGGGTAGAACAGCAGGTAAGGCGGATTCATCACCCAGACGCCGCCGTGGGCGCGCACGGCGGAATTGGCCATATTGAGCCCATCCTGGAAGACCGTGTGCTTATCGTAGACCCCGTCGCGCTTGGTCGACTCATGGATCGAGACGATGTCGGCGCCGCGGTCATGATGAGGCGGAGGGGGCGGCACGCGGTCGTAGTGCGACCGATAATACTTGTCGCGGCTGATCATGTTCACGCCCGCCGGATAGGGATATTGGCGATATTGCGTGACCCAGAGCCGGCCGCGGGTGTCGAAACTGAAGTGCGTCGGCTGGGCGATCCGCGGCTCCGAGAGCAGGAGATCCACCGCGAGGTCGGGCGTCGCGCGCATCTTGGCGTAGGCGTCGGCCGGTGACAGCGTGGGGCCGTGGAACTGCTCGGCGCGGCCGAGGACGCGGTTGGATTCGCGGAACTTGGCGAACGACGAAGACGTCGGCCGGACCTTGAGCGAAGCCCCGGGGACGAGCGGCGTCGCGGAATACTCCCACGCGCCTTCGAGGACGCACTCCATGAAATAGTTCATGATGAACGGGGCCTCGCCGAGGAAGCCGCCCTTCCCCTCCGGCTGCTGGACGTGGAAGACGATCTCGTTCCATTCGCCCTTCTTCAGCGTACCGACCGGGACCTTATGACGGAAGACTTCCTTCCGGGCGCTTCTGTAGCCGGGTGCGAACGCGCCGCCCGCGCCGACCTTCACGCCGTTGACGAAGACCTCGTGCGCGCCCTCGAGATCGCGGAAGTGCACGCCGACCGATTCCTCGAAGAGATCACGCTCGTGCTTGGCGAAGAACGAATCGTCGACCTTGACCCAGGTCCGCAGCCAGAAGTCGGGCGCGCGGTCGCCGGACGACGGGACCGGCGCGAGGGATTGCGCGGAGGCGCGCGCGACGCCCAGCGCGGCGAAGCACCAGAACAAGCACAGACGGAGGGACATGGGGCTGAGGATGAGACAAGCGAAGCGGGCGTCGGTCGCAATCTTCGGCGAGCCTCAGGCGCGGATATTCGTAATATCTTCCGATATGACGGAAGTCCCGCATGACCGCCGGGCGCTATGACGCACCGCCCGGACAATTAGGCTGGAAGCAGCCTGCCCTTCGGGCATTCATCCGCGCATGCTCGGAGCCATCGCCGGCGACATCATCGGATCGGTCCACGAATTCAGCCGTAACGAAGACGCGGGCTTCCCGCTCTTCGCCGAGAAGTCCTGCCCGACCGACGACTCGCTGCTCACCTGGGCGGTGGCGGAGACGATCCTCCGCGGCGAAAAGGACTACAAGCCACGGCTCGTCGGCATGGTCAGCTACTACGAAAAGAACGGCCACCTCGCGCCGCTATCGGCGGCCTTCGGCGGCGGCTTCCTCGGCTGGGTCTACGAGGGCGCGCCCGGAGAAAGGGATTCCTTCGGCAACGGCTCCGCCATGCGCGTCTCTCCCGTGGCGTGGGCGTTCGACGACCTCGAGACCGTGCTCGAACACGCCACGCTCAGCGCCCGCCCCTCGCACGCCCACCCCGAAGGCATCAAGGGCGCCCAGGCGGTCGCGGCGGCCATTTGGACGGCCCGCAAGTATCGCAACCCCGACGCCGTCCGCGCCGTGGCCGAAAGCTTCTACGGCCCCCTGCCTGAGCTGGCGGAGATCCGGAAGACCCACGCCTATAACGAGACCTGCCAAGGCTGCGTACCCGAATGCCTGGCCATCGCCGTCGGGACGGCCGACTATGAGTCCGCGGTGCGCTTCGCCTCCTCCATCCGCGGGGATGCCGATACCCTCGCCGCCATCACCGGTTCGGTCAGCCAAGCCCTCTGGGGGCTGCCCAAGGCCATCCGGGAGCAGTCCCTGGCCATCGCTGCCCGTTGCTACCCTGGGATGGAGCGGACGATAGCTGAATTCGAGGCCAGGTTCGGCGGATTTTGAGGATTATATGGCCTTTTGGCCTGCCGGCTTGACAGTGAACAAGTTTTCATCGAACATGCGTTCACTATGGAAGAACTGACCAAGAAGCAGCGGGCCATCCTCGACTACATGAAGGCCCACGTGTCCGAGCACTCCTACTGGCCGAGCATCCGCGACATCCAGGCCAAGTTCCGCTTCGCCTCCACCAACGGCGTCTACGGCCACCTCCAGGCCCTCGAGCGCAAGGGCGTCCTCCAGCGCATCCCCGGCGCGGCCCGCGCCTACAAGATCGTCCCGGAAGTCCTCGGCGACACCTCCGAGACCGTCATTCGCTACGAAGGCCCCGGCGACGACGCCATCCCCTTCGAAAACGTCAAGTTCGCCGGCTCCATCGCCGCCGGCTTCCCCGACTACACCGAGTCCTCAGGCGTCCTGGACTCGATGCAGGTCCCCCTCTCGCCCAGCGCCCGTCGTCGCGCTCCGGAATCCTTCGCCCTCCGCGTCCGCGGCGACTCCATGATCGACGCCGACATCAACGACGGCGACACCGTCATCGTCGAACCCGGCACGCCGAAGCACGGTGACATCGTCGCCGCCCTCATCGACGGCGAGACGACCCTCAAGCGCCTCATCAAGCAGGGCTCGAAAGTCTACCTCAAGGCCGAGAACCAGAATTACCCTGACCTCATCCCGACCAGCTCCCTGACGATCCAGGGCATCGCGAAGTCGGTGATGAAGCGGATCTGAAGCGGCGCCCCGCCCTTCAGAGCGACCAAGCCTTGAGCTGGGCGTCGATGGCGGCGCCCATGACTTCGTATCCCTTGTTCGTGGGATGGAGGTAGTCGTTCATGGTCTCCTTCAGGATGCTGCCGTCGGCTTCGACGAGCTTGTCCGTCAGGTCGAGATAAGCGTCGGCGATCTGCGGGGCCTGCGCCTTGAGCAGCACGTTCGTATCCGTCACGCGCTGGCGGGTGGCGTCCGGCTTGGCCTGGCGTGGCAGGATGGCCAGCAGCATGATCTTGGCCTGCGGGGCCTGACGACGGAGCTCGCGGCAGACCTCGGCCACGCCTTCGGCCGTCTGGGCGGGAGGATTGAAGCCGGAGAGATTATTCGTCCCGATGAGCACGACGAAGGCCTTAGGCTTAAGACCCGCGATCTCGCCGTGTCGGAGACGCCAGAGGACGTTCTCCGTGCGGTCCCAACCGTAACCCAGGTTGATCGGATGATGCGGGGCGATCCACTTGTCCCAGGACTCCTTGCCGGCCACGCGCTTCGCCTTCGGCTCGCCCGACCAGAAATGCGTGATCGAATCGCCGATCAACACGACGTCGGCCCGGATGGCTCCAGGCTGGTTGAGCGCGAGGATCTCATCGTGTCTCACGACCCAGTCGTAGGACTTCCAATCACGATTCTGCGTGAGCGGCACCAGGGCGGTGTTCTTCGGACCCGTGCCCGGGACTTCCTGGGTCGCGACTTGGCCGACGCGCTTATTGCCCTCGAAAGCGGCGGCCTTAACCGTGCCGCCTTCCGGCAGCTCGATCGGGGCGAGATAGACGCCCGCGGAAAAATCCGGATCCTTGCCATTAAGGGTATAGCGGACGACTTCCGTCGGAGCGTCCTTCCTGACCGTGACGGTCTGCTTGGCCTGATCGAGTTTCAGTTCAAAGGCGGCGACATACGACGCAGCCAGCACGGCCGTAAGCAAGGAGAGCAAGCGGAGGGAGCGCATGGGGGTGAGGCCAACGTGCCCAAGCCTCCCATCGGTGGCAACGCAAACTAGGCCTGCTTCCTCAGCACCAGCAGGACATCCGAATACTCCATATCGATCTTACGCGTCGAGGAGAGGTCGTAGTGAAAATCATGGCAGACGACCAACTTCAACGAAGGGACCTTGGCCAGCAGGCCCTTCAGCTCGGCCGGAGAATAGGTGCGGAAATCCCACAGGGTCTCCTCGATACGGGTCTTTCCCTTCTCCGTGATACGCATGCGCGTACGCATGGCTTCCGTGCGGGACTTGCGGTCGGCCGGGGCCGACCAGGTGTCGCTGACCACGCGGATGCCGGGCTTACGGCCGATCCAGCGCTCATGGTCGGGCGGGCTGTTCCTGTAATCGGTCAGATGCAGGCCGAGGAGCAGCAGCCCTCCGGGACGCAGCGCCGCAGCCATCCGACGCAGAGCGCTGACCGCGCCGGCTTCGGTGTCGACGTATTTGAAGGTGCTGACGAAGCAATGGGCGACGTCATAGCGGGCGCCCTTCGGCACCGTGAAGTCCTGCAGGCGGTCGCGCCATACCCTGCCCTTCAGCCCTTTGGCCTTGAGTCGGTTCTTCGCGAAGGCGACCTGATGCTTGTTCAGGTCGAAGCCGTGGACGACATGTCCGCGGGCGGCCAAGGACTCCAGCAGACGCCCGGAACCGCAGGCCGGTTCGAAGACGCGCATCGGTCCGGCGAGCTTCGGCCCATGCCGCTCCATGATGCCCTCGATGAAGCGCGTCTCCTTCTTCGTGTAATCCGCATACACCATGTCGTAGTACGACGGAGAGTCATACCAGGCGGTGGAGGATTGTTTAGGAGATGACAAAGGTGTCAGCGGTTGTCGGTTAGAGGTCGGAAACGGCAAGAGTTATGGCGGGGGATTCACCCCAAACGCCAACCGCTTACCGCTAGCCGCTAAAACCCTTTACTGATAAATCTCGCCGCCTTTTTCGCGGAATTCCTTGGACTTCTCTGCCATGCCCTTGGCGAGGGCTTCGGCTTCGGAGACGCCCTGGGCGTCGGCGAACTTCCGGATGTCGTCGGAGATGCGCATCGAGCAGAAGTTCGGGCCGCACATGGAGCAGAAGTGGGCGGTCTTGGCGGACTCCTGCGGGAGGGTCTCATCGTGGTATTCCTGGGCGCGCTCGGGATCGAGGGCCAAGGCGAACTGGTCGGGCCAGCGGAATTCGAAGCGGGCCTTGGAGAGCGCGTTGTCGCGGATCTGCGCGGCGGGATGGCCCTTGGCGAGGTCGGCGGCGTGGGCGGCGATCTTGTAGGCGATGACGCCCTCACGGACATCGTTCTTGTTCGGCAGGCCGAGGTGTTCCTTGGGCGTGACGTAGCAGAGCATCGCGGTGCCGTACCAGCCGATCATCGCGGCGCCGATGGCGGACGTGATGTGGTCGTAACCCGGGGCGATGTCGGTCGTGAGGGGTCCGAGCGTGTAGAACGGGGCCTCGTGGCACCACTCCAGCTGCTTGTCCATGTTCTCCTTGATCATGTGCATCGGTACGTGACCGGGGCCTTCGTTCATGACCTGCACGCCGCGCTCCCAGGCGCGCGTGGTGAGTTCGCCCTGCGTCTTCAGTTCGGCGAACTGGGCCTCGTCGTTGGCGTCCGCGATCGAACCGGGACGGAGGCCGTCGCCGATCGAGAAGCTGACGTCATAGGCGGCCATGATGTCGCAGATCTCATCCCAGTGGGTGTAGAGGAAGTTCTCCTTGTGGTGCGAGAGGCACCACTTGGCCATGATCGAGCCGCCGCGGGAGACGATGCCGGTGACGCGGCGGGCGGTCAGGGGGATGTAGGCCAGGCGGACGCCGGCGTGGATCGTGAAGTAATCGACGCCCTGCTCGGCCTGCTCGATGAGCGTGTCGCGGAAGATCTCCCAGGTGAGGTCTTCGGCGCGGCCGTTGACCTTCTCGAGGGCCTGGTAGATCGGCACCGTGCCGACCGGGACGGGGCAGTTGCGCAGGATCCACTCGCGGGTCTGGTGGATGTTCTTGCCCGTGGACAGGTCCATGAGCGTGTCGCCTCCCCACTTGATGGACCAGCGCATCTTCTCGACCTCCTCCTCGATGGAGGAAGCGACGGCCGAGTTGCCGATGTTGGTATTGATCTTCACCAGGAAGTTGCGGCCGATGATCATCGGCTCAAGCTCGGGGTGATTGATGTTGGCCGGAATGATGGCGCGCCCGCGGGCGACCTCGGAACGGACGAACTCCGGCGTGATCACCTTGGGGATGGCGGCGCCGAAGGACTCGCCCTTGTGCTGGAAGGTCAGGTCGTGGCGACGGGTCGAATCGGCCTGGGCGGCGGCGAGGCGCATGTTCTCGCGGATGGCGATGTATTCCATCTCGGGCGTGATGATGCCCTGCTTGGCGTAGGCCAGCTGGGTCGGGCGCTGGCCGGGCTTGCCCTTGTAGACCTTGCGGTCGCCGCGGTCGAACTGGACGAGACGGTTGCGGGAGGTGGCGCGCTGGGCGGTCTCGGCATGTTTCCAGGAAAGGTAGCCGTCGTCTTCGGGCTTCAGTTCGCGGCCGGGAACGGCTTCGACGTCGCCTCGTTCGAGGATCCAGGCGGCGCGGATGGCCGGCAGGCCCTTCTCGACGTCGCCATGGAAGGCCGGATCGCCCCAGGGGCCGGACGTATCATAGATGCGGACCGGTTCGTTCGGGGACTTCGTGCCGTCGGGGCGGGAAGTGTCGGCCAGCTTCACCTCGCGCATCGGCACGAGGATGTCGGGACGCGAACCCGGCACGTAGACGCGCGTCGAATTCGGGAAGGTGGTGGGCTTGTTGTCGGAGACCATAGGAAGAAGGTGGGAGGTGAGGTGGGCCCGAAGGCCGGAGGCAAAGCCTGTCCGCGCGGACCTGTTAAGTTCGCGGAAACGGGGATGGGTTGGGCTGCACAATCCGCTTCCTACGGCGCCGAGGCGCATCAGGTACGAGGGTTCGAGGCCAAGCCTCATCTCAGTCCGGTGACGGACTCCCCTGGGAAAGACTAGGAAGGAACGCCCTTATGAAGGTCGAAAGCCCCCAAGTAGCAAGACCTTGCTCGGGAAACGCTCGCCCTCGGTCCCGCTTTCGGCGATAGCCTCCGCATGGAACCCCCTACCCTGCCCGCCGACCCTGTCCCGAACCAGGACGAGAAGAACCTGGCCCTGATCATGCATGTACTGAGCTTGGTCGGCTTCAGCCTCATCGGCCCCCTCATCGTCTGGCTCGTGAAGAAGGATGAGAGCGCGTTCATCAACGCCCAAGGCCGCGAACTGCTGAACTTCCAGATCAGCTTCCTCATCTATGCCATCGTCTGCATCCCCCTCTGCTTCGTGCTCATCGGGATCCCGCTCCTCATCGTCGTCGGAATCGCCTCCTTCATCCTGACGATCATCGGTCTCGTGAAGGCCACCGAAGGGAAAATCTACCGCTTCCCGGCGACGATCAAGATCCTCTGAGACGCGTCAGCGTCCGCCAAAAGGAAGGGCCCGACACACGTCGGGCCCTTTTGCATCACTAAGCACTGAAATTCAGCGGTTCATCGACAGCTGGGCGCGGAGGTACTCGACCGTGCGGCGCACGTTCGCGTCCACTTCCATCTGGTTCACGACCGTCTTGCGGGCGTGGATGACCGTCCCGTGGTCGCGACCGCCGAAAGCCTGGCCGATCGACACGAGGGACATGCCGGTGAGCTGGGTGGCGAGGTACATGGCGACCTGACGAGGGAAGGCGATGTTCTGCATCCGGCGCTTGGACGTCATGTCCGACATCTGGATGCGGTAGTGCTCGGCGACCTTACGCTGGATGACTTCGGCCGTGAGGGTGTGGCTGGCTTCTTCGACGAGGATGTCGTGGAGGAGCTTCTCGACCTGGGCGAGCTCGAGGGGCTTGCGGGTCATGCCCACGAGGCCGACGATGCGGGTGACGGCGCCTTCGAGGTTGCGGACGTTGCGGGCGATGCGGGACGCGATGAATTCGGCGATCTCCGGCTGGAGGTCGAGGCCGCGGGCGGCGGCCTTCTTGCGCAGGATGGCGATGCGGGTCTCGAGGCCCGGGGCCTGGATGGAGCAGACCATGCCCCACTGGAAGCGGGAGACGAGGCGTTCCTGGAGCTTCGCGATCTCGGAAGCCGGACGGTCGCTGGTCAGGACGACCTGCTTATGGTTGTTGTGCAGCTCGTTGAAGGTATGGAAGAACTCGTCCTGGGTGGACTCCTTGCCGGCGAGGAAGTGGATGTCGTCGATCAGGAGCAGGTCGAGCTCGCGGTAGCGGCGACGGAACGAAGCGACGTTACCGGCCTGGAGCGCCTGGATGAAGTCGTTGGTGAAGGTCTCGGAAGAGATGTAGGCGATGCGGGCCTGCGGGTTGGCGGCGTAGACCGAATGCGCGATGGCGTGCATCAGGTGGGTCTTGCCCAGGCCGGTCGGGCCGTGGATGAAGAGCGGGTTGTAGTAGTGGCCGGGCTCCTTGGCGACGGCGAGCGAAGCGCCATGGGCCATCTCGTTCTCCGGACCGACGATGAAGTTCTCGAAAGTGTTGGTGGCCTTGATCGCCGGAGCCGGCGAAGAAGCGGCCTGACGCGAAGCACGGGCGACCGGAGCCGGGGCCGGGGCGACCTCGCGGGCGGCGTCGACGGAAGCCGTCAGGCGGTAGTCCATGTTACGACCGGCGACCAGCGTGAGCTGGCGGCGGAGCATCTCGGCGTAGTTGCTGTTGACCCAGGCTTCGGTGAGGACCGACGGAGCTTCCAGGACGAGGACTTTGCCTTCGACGATGCTGACCGGCTGCAGGGAAGAGATCCAGGTTTCGAAGTCGGCGCGAGGAAGGGCGTTACGGAGTTCGCTTTTGGCGGTTTCCCAAAGGGAGAGGTGGCTGACAGAAGAGGACATGAGAAAGGGGGAGGGTTGAGAAAGGTTGTTCACAGGCTCTTTGGAAGCCCGAAAGTGAGGTATTTTTGTAAAACAATCGTCAAGAAGACGGACTCGACTCTTTGGCTGCTTCTGTGCCAGTTTGGGGACAGAAGAGAATGACGCCGTAAGTCGTTGATGAAAGGTGGTTTGGAAGGGTTAAAAGGGATTCCTTCGTTTAGGGTCCGGAGAAGAGGCCGGCGACGATCCGAGGGGTGCGAATCGAGACGCTTTTGTGAAGGCTCGGAGACGTGGGACAAGTGCAAGCCCTGCACAGGTTATTAACAGCCCCCCTGTAGATAAGAATGTGAGGTTTCTGTTGCACGCCCGTCACACGTTCATCGTTCCCCTGTGAATAGGGGTTTTAATTCACTTCACGCTTTCGGCGAGATGTTCGTCCCGCAGGCGACGCAAGTCGTCAAGGCTCAGGCAATGACGGAGTCGGTCGCGGAGTTTGCGCGAACCAGGCAGGCCATGCGTGAGCGGATGGAGGCGATCGAGCATCCAGCGGACATCGCGATGGCCCAGCCGCGAGGCATGCACCTCGATGGTGAGCTCAGCCAAGCGGATCATGCAATCCCAGCGGGCCTGGACGCCCGTTTCGGTGGCCTCCCCCGCCCTGCCCTCCAGCGCGGCCTTGATCTGGGCGAAAATCCAAGGGTTACCGAGCGCTGCGCGGCCGATCATGAGGCCCGAGACCCCCGATTCCTTCTGACGGAGCAAAGCCGAAGCGCCGTCCTTCACGTCACCGTTGCCGATGACGGGGATATCGACCGCGGCCGCGACTTGCGCGATCCAGCCCCAGTGGGCCTCACCCGAGTAGCCCTGCTCCTTGGTGCGGCCGTGGACCGCGATGGCCTCGACGCCCAGCCCTTGAAGCCTGCCGGCGACCTCGACGGCCACGATGGTCGCATGATCCCAGCCCAGACGCATCTTCGCGGTCAGCGGGACGTCCGGGATGGCGTCCTTCACCGCCTTGACGAGGTCGTAGAGCAAAGGCGTGCAGCGCAGCAGGCCGGAGCCAGCGTTCTGCTCGATGACCTTATGGGCGGGGCAGCCGAAATTGAGGTCGAGGAAGTCCGGCTTCATGCGGTCGCACACCAGACGGGCGGCCTTGGCCATGGAAGCCGGCGTGGCCCCGAAGATCTGGACGCCCATCGGGCGCTGGCCTTCCGTGAAGTCGACCATCTCCCAGGCTTTGGCGTTGTCGCGGATGAGCGCCTCGGACTGGACGAACTCCGTGACCATGACGTCGGCTCCCTGCTCTTTGCAGAGCTGGCGGAAGGCGACGTCGGTATGGCGCGCCATGGGCGCGAGGTAGAGCGGGAACTTGCCGGGTCCGAACCACGGCAGGCGCGGCGCGACCTTGCTCACGGGCGGCCGTCCTTCTTCTTGAGACCCGCCTTGAGCTCACGCCAGCGGGCGAGACGCTCCGCGAGCTGCGGCTCCGCGCCGGCGTCGCCGGGATGGTAGAGCGACAGCGGGCGGCTGAGGTAATCCTGGCCGCTGATGGCTTCGGGGTAATCGTGGCTATAGCGATAGGCTCCGCCGTTCCCGAGGCTCTTGTTCACGCTGTTGTGCGCGTCCTTGAGATGCAGCGGCACTTCCTGGCGGGGCAGATGACGGACGGCGTCCTTGGCCGCGGAAATCGCCGAGGTCGTGCTATTGCTCTTCGGCGAGAGCGCGAGGAACAGCGTCGCGTGGGCGAGCGCGTATTCGCATTCGGGCAGGCCGACCATCTCGCAGGCCTGGAAAGCCGCGGTGGCCACGCCCAAGGCGCGGGAGTCGGCCAGACCGATGTCTTCGGAAGCGCAGATGACCAAGCGTCGGGCGATGAAGCGAGGCTCCTCCCCTCCTTCGAGCATCAGGAAGAGCCAGTAGAGCGCGGCGTCCGGATCGCCCCCGCGCACCGACTTGATGTAAGCGGACGCAGTGTCGTAATGATCGTCGCCGCCGTCGTCATAACGGATGCGACGCTCACGGGCGAAAGAAGCCACGGCTTCGTCGGTGACGCTGCCGAGCGCCGGGGCGGAAAGCACGAGGGTCTCGAGACAGTTGAGCGCGCGACGGAGGTCGCCCGAGGCCATCTCGGCGACCTGCTGCAGGACTTTCTCCGAAGCCTTGATGCCGAGGGCGCCGAGGCCGCGCTCCTTGTCGGCGAGGGCCGTACCGAGGAAGGTGGCGATCTCCGGCGGGGTCAGCGGATCGAGCCGGAAGAGATGGCTGCGGCTGAGCAGCGCCGGGACGACGTAAAGCCCGGGGTTGTGCGTCGTGCAGCCGATGAGCCGCACCACGCCGGCTTCGACGTCCGGCAGGAGCAAGTCCTGCTGAGCCTTGTTGAAACGATGGATCTCGTCGACGACCAGCACGGTCTTGCGCGAAGGCTGACGGCGGGCGTCGGCCAGGATCTCGCGGAGTTCGGGCGTACCGGAGAGCACGGCGTTGACCCGCACGACGAAGGATTGCGTCTCGGCGGCGATGACTTCGGCCAAGGTGGTCTTGCCGCAGCCGGGCGGGCCGTAGAACAGGAGCGAGCCGAAGGTGTCCGCCTTGATCAGGCGCGGTAGCAAGGCCTCCGGACCGAGCAAGGCCGCGTGTCCCACGACTTCGGTGAGATTACGCGGACGCATCCGCGAGGCGAGCGGCCGGCGACGTTCCGGGATAGCGTCAGGCACTCCCTGGCCGAGGCCGGGCAGCGCGTCGTCCGACCCCTGACGGCGTTCGGCCACGGCTTACTTCTCTTCCGCGAAGGGCACCAGATGGCAGTAAGGCTTCTTCCCGCGCAGCTGGTAATACTTCTGGTGATATTCCTCCGCCTTCCAGAACTTCGGAGCCTTCTCGATCTGGGTGGCGATCGGACGGCTGAAGGCCTTGGCGAGGGTCAGGCCGATCTTCACGTCGTCGGCGATCTTCTGCTGCTCCGGCGAGTGGGTGAAGATGACCGAACGATACTGGTCACCGATGTCCGGACCCTGACGGTTGACCTGGGTAGGGTCGTGCATCTTGAAGAAATACTCCACGAGCGTGCGGTAGGTGACCTTGGCCGGATCAAACGTGACTTCGATGACTTCGGCGTGACCGGTGCCCTTGGCGCAGATTTCTTCGTAGGTCGGGAAATCGGTCTTACCGCCGGCGTAGCCGCAGACGGCGGACTCGACGCCGGGGATCTTGGCGTACTGGTACTCGACGCCCCAGAAACATCCGGCGCCGAAGGTGGCTTTCTCAAGTTTGGGAGGAGTCATGGCGGAAGGTTTGGGGTCGGCCGCGCGCACGGAGACGACAGCGGCGAGGACGATGAGGGCGGATTTCAGGAGCGAAAGCAGCGGATTCATGGCTACCTCCGAGGTTGGCGGGTTTCCCCGCCAAGGCAAGGGGGTACGCCGTTCAGCTGACCAGACCCCGGAGGACGTCCGCCAAGCCTTCAGGGGCCTGCGGATCACGGGTCAGGCCGCGCTCCGGCATCACGTAGAAGGTGTCGATCGCGAAGCCTTGCTCCGTGGCGATGTTGGCGAAGGTGATGGCGTAGCCGCCCTCCTGGATGGCTCGTCCGATACGGAACAGCAGGCCGAGACGGTCGTTGCACTGGATCTCGATGACCGTACGGGCCAGGTCGACCTCGTAATAGACCTCCACCTTGGCGGCCAGCGGCACGAAGGCCTTGCGCCGCGGGGCGGTGAGCAGGGCATGCTGTTCCTCCGCGGCGACCTCGGCGAGGAGGTCGGTGCCGCCGAGCAACGACTTCTCCAGCGCCGCCGTGAAACGACCCTTGGAAGCCGGCTCCTTGCCGAGCGGCAGGACGACTTTGAAGAAGTCGATCGAGACGTCATCCTCGCGCGAGAAGGCGCGGCAGGAAGCGATGTTGATGCCCGCGACGGCGAAGGCGCCCGCCATGCGGCTGAAGAGACCGGCGCGGTCCCAGGTCACGACGGTCACGAGCGACTGGCCCGAACCGGCGTCGTCATGCCACTCGACGATCGGGCGCAACGACTCGTCCGGCTCGGCCGCGGACACCGAGGCGATGAGGCGATGGATCATCCGCAGATGGTGCGCGGCGTCCTCGGGGGCGGCGTGCAGATAATAGCCCGGCGGCATCGTGGTGAAGTGCGCCTCGATCTCGTCTTCCGGCACATCCTGGCCGACGAGGATCGTCGTCTCCGTGCGGAGCTTCGCGGCGGCGAGGGCATGGTCGTCGTCGACGGCGTCGGCCAGGCGGGCCAGCGTGCGGCGGTAGAGCGACCAGTGCTGGCCGTCCTTGAAGTCGGTCCAGAGGTCGGGCGACGTGGCGCGCGCGTCGCAGCGCGTATGGACGAAAAGACTGCGCAGCACCTGCTCGTCGCCCATGAGGCGGGCGAAGCGCTCGACGTTGGCAGGGTCGTCGATGTCATGGCGCTGCCAGTAGAGCCCCATCACCAGGTGATGGCGGATGACGCCGGCCGCGATCTCGCGCTCCCGGGCGTCGAAGCCGAGCCGTTCGAGGATGCGGTCGGCGATCGGCACGCCGCGTTCGGCATGGCCTTCGATTCCGCCGGACTTGGCGATGTCGTGCAGGAAGAGGATCGCGTAGAGGAGCGAAGGCGCCTCGGAACCGAGCACGACCTCGCGGTACTTCTGTTCCACCAGCGACTCGCCGGCGTAGATACGGTCGAGCTCACGCAGGCAGCGCAAGGTATGCACGTCAGCCGTCCAGCGGTGGTAGAACTCGAACTGCACGAGGCAGTGCAGACCGGCGAACTCCGGGACGAGCCGGTAAAGGAGGCCGTGCTCACGCAGGGCGTTGAGCGTGGCGTACACGCGGCCGCCTTCGGTCAGCATCGCGCGCAAGGCGCTGCAGGACTCCTCCGACAGGGCGACTTCGGGCGTGAGCAGGTGGGCGCGTTCGCGGACGAGCAGCGAGAGAGCCCGGTCCGGACGGGCCTCGTGGATCTGACAGATACGGAACAAGCGGACCAGGCGGCCGGGATCTTCCTCGAAGAGGAGGCGATGCTCGGCCGTGACGGTGCCGCCCGGGACGACGCGCAGGCCGTCCATGATGAACGGGGCGCCCCACCCTTCGGGCTCAGGTTCGCCCATGACCGCGCCCTCGACGATCTCCGCGCAGCGGCGGACATGGTCGGCGGCGTCGAAATACTGACGCATCATCCCTCCGATACGCTCAGTCAGCGTGCCTGCGAAGCCCAACGCGGCCGACATGGCGTCCTGACGCTCCAACGAGAGCTGCTCGGTCGGACGCGTGACCTGGAAATGGAGTTCGCAACGCAGACGCAGGAGCACCTGCTTGGCCTCCTCGAACTTCTGGAGGTCGACGGCAGGCAGGAAGCCCGAGGCCGCGAGACCGGCGGGCCCGACGCCGTTGCGGGCCGTCCGGGCGATCCAGACGCAGCCCTGGACGTCGCGGAGGGCGCCGACGCCGTTCTTCAGATCGGGCTCCTGGAGGTAAGCGCTGCCTCCGGCCTTCTCGCGTCGCTTGCGCTGGGACTCGACGATCGCGCGGGCGAAAGGCTTCCATGCCTGACCGGAAAGCAGCGCCGCGGTCTTGGCTTCGAGCTGGGCGAAGAGTTCCGCCGAGCCGCACAGATGACGGGTCTCGAGCAAGGCGACGTGCAGGTGCAGGTCATCCTTCGCGTAGTTGGTCGATTCGGTGACCGTGCGGACCGACTGGCCGACCTTCAGACCGAGATCCCAGAGCGGATAGAGGATCGCTTCGACGAGGGCCTTGGTCGCGGCGGAGTGGCGCGGCACGAGGACCAGCAGATCGATGTCGCTGAGCGGACAGAGCTCGGCGCGGCCATAACCTCCCGTGGCGACCAGGCTGAGCGCGGCCGCGGCCGGTCCGGCGCGGAGGAACAAGGCGTCGAACAGGATATCGATGGCATCGGAACGCAGCCGGGCGACTTCGCCGCCCCGGACGCCGGCGCGATGGGCGGCCAGCTGGATCTCGCGGGCCTCAGCCAGGAAGACCTTGGCGCGCGGGACGAACTCGCCTTCCAAGGCGGCCTGCCCGGCCAGACCGTGCTGGAGAGCGGCGCGACGGAGCAGGATGGCGGAGGCTTCGTATTCGGGCGACATGCGACGAAACCAACGTGATGGGAAAGCCTTCGTCGTTCAAGGGTGATTGCCATCGTACGGCATTCGGCCTACGCCATGGCATGGAATCCTGGCTGAGCACTTTCTGGTCGCATCTGCACACCGCCGAAGGGCTCCGGCAGACCATCGAAGTCGGCGGCATCAGCCTGATGTGCCTGATCATCTTCGCCGAAACCGGCCTGCTCGCCGGCTTCTTCCTCCCGGGCGACTCCCTCCTCGTGACGGCCGGCGTGCTCTCGATCGCCAACGGCGACCGACCGGCCTACTTCAGTCCCTGGGAACTCGCCGCCGCCCTGACCGTCGCCTCGATCGTCGGCGACCAGACCGGCTACTGGCTAGGCCGTAAATACGGCAAGACCATGGAGTCGAAGCCGGATTCCTGGTGGTATAAGCGCCGGCATCTCGTGGCGGCCCGGGACTATTTCTCCGAGAAAGGCCCGCTCGCCATCGTCCTCGCGCGTTTCGTGCCGCTGATGCGCACGTTCGTGCCTTTCGCCGCCGGCATGGGCGAGATGGCGCCGACGCGCTTCCTGCGCTGGAACATCCTCGGCGGCATCCTTTGGATCAACTCGCTCGTCTGGCTGGGCCATGCGCTCGGCGGCACGCCGCTCGCCGACCAGCTGCACAAGGTGATCGTCATCGTGGTCGTGGTCTCCTTCATCCCCGTCGTCTGGACGGCGGCGAAGCGCCTGCTTACTTCAACGCCGGCACCCAGAACTTGAAGGTGGTCCCGCCGGGAGCGGTCGACTCGACGACGATGTCGCCGCGATGGTCGCGCAGGATGCGCTTCACGATGGCGAGGCCCAGGCCGGTGCCGTCTTCGCGGCTGGTGAAGAAGGAGTCGAAGATCTTCGGGAGGATCTTGGGCGGGATGCCCGTGCCGGTGTCCGCGATGCGCACGGCGACGACGTCGCCCTGCGGTCCCGGCTCCACGTTCAGACGCAGGGTGAGCGCGCCGCCGCCGGCCATGGCCTGGACGCCGTTCATCATCAGGTTCAGGAAGATCTGCTGGATCTGCCCCGGGTTGCCTTCGACGAGCGGCAGAGCCTCCGCGCACTCGATCTCGACCTTCACGCCGAGCTGCAGGAGCTTGAGGCGCAGGAGCAGCGAGGCGTTTTCGGCGGCCTGACGCAGGTCGAGGGAGCGGAACGCGCCGGACTGGGCCTTGCTCATGCCAAGCACGCGCGAGACCACGCCTTCCATGTGGGCGATCTTCTCGCGCATGACGCCGAGGTCCTCGATCTTCGGGTCTTCGGGCGCCATGCCCTGGGCCAGCGTGTCCGAAAGCAGCTTCATCACCGTGAGCGGGTTGCGGATCTCGTGGGCGACCTCGGCCGAAAGCAGGCCGAGGGCCGTCAGGCGTTCGCTGCGTCGCAGGCCTTCCTCGACGGTGAAGACCTTGGCGTAGAGACGGGCGTTCTGGATCGAAGAGGCGCCGAACGAAGAGAGCGCCGCGACGAGGTGCTTGTCGTCGTCGGAGAAACGATAGGCGCCCATCGCCACGCAGAGGAGCACGCCGAAGGTGTCGTCTTCGTAACGCACCGGCACGGCGAGCAGCGAGGAAGAGGCCACCGGTTCGGACAGGCGGCTGAAGAGATCTTCCTCGGTCTTACCGGCCAGCGGCACCACGACCGAGCGGCCGCGGGTGACCACCGTGCCGAGGGAAGTCCGGTTGAGCGCGATGCTCGGAGCGAGGGCCGAGACGCCGAGGTCGCCGTCGAGGCTGCGCAGATGCAGGACGTCGTCGACGAGGTTGTAATAGGCGCAGGCGCGGGTCCCCAGGAGGGCGCGCGTATGCCGGGCCAGGTCCAGCGAGATGCCGGGCTCGTCGCGTTCCCGGGCGAGCCCCTGCGCGGCGCGCACGAGCGCCTCCAGCTGGGCGGCCTTGGAGCGGAGCTGACGGAGCAGCCAGATACGGCCGACGGCCTTCGAGGCTTCGTTGGTGAGCAGCGAAAGGAAGGCGACGTCCTGCTCGGAGAACGCGTCGAGCCGGTCGGAATCGCAGTTCACGACGCCGATGACGTTCCCCATCAGTTCCATCGGGACGGCCAGCTCGGAACGGATGCCCTTCCGGATCTCGACGTAGCGCGGATCCTTCGAGACGTCGGGAATCCGCTGCGGCTTGGCGTAGAGGGCGACCCAGCCGGTGATGCCCTGCCCTTGGTCGATGATCTTCCGGGAGGAATCGGCGTCGAGTCCGTTGCTGACCTCGATGCGCAGCGACCCGGTGGCGGGCTCGACGAGCGCGATGGAAGCGCTGGAAGCGCCGAGGGTGCGGACGATCTCCTCGAGGATGAAGTCGAGCGCCTCCCGCGGGTCTTCGGTGGCGTTGACGAACGCGCCGACGCGGTAAAGGCAGTCCAGGACGCGGGCGTCGCCGGGACGTTCCTGCGCTGGCCGGGAGTGAGGCATGGCCTAGAGGGAGTGGTCCATGTCGAGCGCCGGGGCGTCGACGGTGGTCTGGCCGATCACGACGGCGGGCACGCCCGCCACGCTGGTATGCGGGGCGACGTCCTTGAGGACCACGGAGCCGGCGCCGATCTTGGCGCCTTCGCCGATGGTGATGTTGCCGAGGATCTTCGCGCCGGCGCCGACGAGCACGCCCGAACGGATCTTCGGGTGACGGTCGCCGCGGGCCTTGCCGGTGCCACCCAGGGTGACCTCATGCAGGAAGGAGACGTTGTCGGCGACGACGCTGGTCTCGCCGGCCACGAAGCCGGTGGCGTGGTCGAGGAGGATGCCGACGCCGAAGCGGGCGGCGGGATGGATGTCGACGCCGAGGTGCTCGGAGACGAGCGACTGGAGATGGGCGGCGAGTTCCTTGCGGCCGGCCTTCCAGAGCGCATGCGCGAGACGGTGCGTCGAGATGGCGTGAAAGCCCTTATACCAAAGATACGGGATGAGCGCATGCTCGGTCGCGGGATCGCGCTCGAGGGTGGCGCGGATGTCCGAGCGCATCTGCGAAAGCACTTCGCGGTCGGAAGCAACGGCCTCACCAAGGACACGCAGGACGACGGGCAGATCCTGGCCGGTCGGCGAGAGGCGTTCCGCCAGGCGCTGGATGATACCCTCCCCGAAGCCGGAGCGATCGAGGACATAGCGATGGAGCATCGGCGCCAGGGCCGGCTCGGCTTGGGCGACGACGGACGCACGGGCCTGCAGCTCCGCCCAGAGGGAAGCTTCATTGGCGCAGACCAAGGCGATGGAGCGGGCGTCAGCCATACTGAAGATTAATTCGGGGTTTTCGGTCAATTTGGCAACCCATGAGTCAAAACCATGTAAAAAGCCCGACTTTGGACAGGTTTGCGGAACCTCTCGCCTGCGAAGGGGTTGAAAAGTGTGAAGCAACCCCTACAAACCTAGACCTACCCTCCACACCATGCGTATCCTCCCCACCCTCCTCGCCTGCCTCATGGCCGTCGCCTCGTTCGCCGCTCCCGAAGTCGGCCAGCCTGCCCCGGACTTCACCGGCAAGACCCTCGACGGCAAGACCGTCAGCCTCGCCGACTTCAAGGGCAAGACCGTCGTCCTCGAATGGTACAACCCTGGTTGCCCGTTCGTGAAGAAGTTCTACGACGCCGGCAAGATGCAGGAATTCCAGAAGGAAGTCGTCGCCTCGGGCGCCGTCTGGCTCGTCATCAACACCGGCGGCCACAAGCTCGAGTCCGCCACCTACTACCCCGGCACCGTCGTCCAGGACGCCAACCAGAGCATCGGCCGCGCCTATGACGCCAAGGTCACCCCGCACTGCTTCGTCATCGATGGCAAGGGCACCCTCGTCTACAAGGGCGCGATCGACAGCATCGCCTCCTCCAAGTCTGCTGACATCGAGAAGGCCACCAACTACGTCCTCGCCGCCGTCAAGGCCGTGAAGGAAGGCAAGACCCCCGAAGTCACCAGCAGCAAGCCGTACGGCTGCGGCGTGAAGTACAACAAGCTCTAAGCCGATAGGCCGAGCACGACCAAGGGCGTCCGTAAGGACGCCCTTTTTGTTGGCCATGCGCCCCGGTCTCAGGCGACGCCGGTCGCCTGCAGGATCTTCGCGTGCACCTGGTCGTTCCGCAGGTGCGGGGTGAACAGCTGCGAGCCCGGGCCACTGGAGCAGAACTCCACCATCTCGCCGGTGTGATTATTGCTGGTCCAGCCGATCGAGGTGTACTTCATCAGCGCGGCGGAGAGCGTCTTCGTCGAAACGATCTTGGCCCGGTCCTCGGCCTTGAACTTCAAGCCCGTCGCCTGCTCGGCGGCGCCGACGAAGTCCTTCGCGGCGAGCCCCTTGGTCTTGGCGCCAAGCAGCTCGAGCGACGACGTGAAAGCGGTCATCCGGTCGAAGGCCGGGGAGGACTCGGCGTACGACGGCGCGGACGTGTCGAAGTCTTCGCTACCGAGACCATTGACGTTGAAGCCGCCGGTACCGTGGTCAGTCGTGACGATCAGCAAGGTGTCAGGGTTCTTATCGACGAAAGCGAGGACGGTGGCGATAGCCTCGTCGAAGGCGACCTGCTCGCGGATGGCGGCGGCGCCGTCATTGCCGTGGGCGGCGTGGTCGATGCGACCGCCCTCGACCATCAGGAAGAATCCTTCGGGGGCGGAGCTGAGGCGCCGCAGGGCGACCTTGGTCATCTCGGCGAGCGTCGGGGTCGAAGCCTTGAGTTCGGCCGAGTTCAGGCGGTCGATCTCGAACGGGATATGGCTCTTGCTGAAAAGACCCAGCAACGGCGCCTTGCCGGCGTCGGCCAGAAGCTGATCGCGGTCGAGGGCGATGCCGTAGCCGGCCTTACGGTAAGCGGCCTGGAGGTCGGCGCTGAAATACTGGGTGCCGCCCCCGAGGACGACGTCCACGCCGCGCTCGAGATACTGGGCGGCGATCGTCTTCTGGTCGGAGCGCTTGGCGACGGTGACGGCGAAGCCGGCCGGGGTCGCGTGCGTGGCGGTGGCGGTGGTGACGAGGCCGCAGCGTTTCTTGGCGGCGTTCATCTTCTGCACCAGCGTGACGGGCTTGCGACCGTCCTGCGTGATGTTCAGCACGCCGTTATCGATGCGCTCGCCGATACCCCAGCAGCTGGCCGCGGCGGCGGAGTCGGTCACGATGCCGCTGGCGGAGTCGGTCTCGCAGAGCGAGCGGACGACCGGTCGCTCGGCATACATCTTCATCCAATGCGAGGAACGCTTCTCCGTGCGGGTGAGATAGGTCTGCGCGGCGGTGAGCACCGAGAAGCACATGCCGTCCGAGACCATGAAGATCACGTTCTTGGCTTGGCGCTTGGCGGAGTTGGCGGAGGCCTCGCGACCATCGGCGCCGAGGGCGCGGGCCGAGCCGGCGCCGAAGACAAGGCTGCCGAGACCGGCGAACTTCAGGAAGTCACGACGCGAAGAGGAACGGGGCTGGCTCATGGTTCGGGTATAGGCTCAAAGGACCCCGCCGGGCAATCTCAGTTCCCCGGGGAGTCCGTGAAAACGGCCTGACGGGTCAGGCCTGCGGGGCGGCCGGGGCGGCGGGAGCCGTCGGGACGTGCGCCTTGAGGCGACGTTCGGCGACTTCGGCGGACACCAAGGCCACGAATTCGGCCAGGGTCCGGTTGCCTTCGAAGGACTTGTCGGCGCGGGAGCGGACGTTGACCACGCCGGCTTCCTTCTCCTTGGCGCCCACGACGAGCATGTGCGGGACCTTGGACATCTCGGCGCGGCGGATCTTGGCGCCGAGCTTGTCGGACGAACCGTCGACGCTGCAGCGGATCTTGGCGGCCTTGAGGACCTCGGCCATGGCTTCGCAATCGGCGTTGAGGTCGTCGTTGAGCGGGATGAGGCGCACCTGCTCGGGCGAAAGCCAGGTCGGGAAGTCGCCGGCGAAGTGCTCGATCAGGATGCCGACGAAGCGCTCCATCGAACCGAAGGGGGCGCGGTGGATCATCACCGGACGGTGCGGCTTGTTGTCGGCGCCGTTGTAGGTGAGGTCGAAACGCTCGGGCAGGTTGAAGTCGACCTGCACGGTGCCGAGCTGCCACTCGCGGCCGATGACGTCCTTGACGACGAAGTCGATCTTAGGTCCGTAGAACGCGGCTTCACCAGGTTCTTCGGAAAACGCGACGCCGAGGGTCGCGGCGGCGGAACGGCAGGCGGCCTCGGCCTTGTCCCAGTTCTCGGCGGTGCCGGTATACTTGGCGGAGTCAGGATTACGCAGGCCGACGCGCACGCGGTAGTCATGCAGGCCGAGCGTCTTGAGGACGATCTTGACGAGCTCGAGGCAGCCGAGGACTTCCGGGAGGACCTGGTCTTCGGTGCAGAAAAGGTGGGCGTCATCCTGGGTGAAACCACGGACGCGGGTCATGCCGCTCAGCTCGCCGGACTGCTCCCAGCGGTAGACCGTGCCGAATTCGGCGAGGCGCACCGGCAGGTCGCGGTAGGAATGAGGCTGCGAAGCGTAGATGCGGATGTGGTGCGGGCAGTTCATCGGCTTCAGCAGGAAGCCCTGCACGGTGCCGTCGGCCAGTCGGTTGGTCAGTTCGCCGCAACCGCAGCCTTCCTTGGCGAGCATCTCCATGGCCTCGCGTTCGACGAGGGGCGGGAACTGGGCGTCCTTGTAATAAGGGAAGTGGCCCGAGGTGCGGTAGAGGTCCAGGTTGCCGATGTGCGGCGTGAAGACCTGCTTGTAGCCGGTCTGGAAGAGGCGCTCGGAGATGAAGTTCTGGAGCTCCTGACGGACGATCGCGCCGTTGGGCGTCCAGAGGATGAGGCCCTGGCCCACCTTTTCGTCGATGTGGAAGAGCTTCAGTTCCTTGCCCAGCTTACGGTGGTCGCGCTTCTTGGCTTCTTCGGCGCGGACCATGGCCTGTTCGAGTTCGTCCTTGGTCGCGTAAGCGGTGCCGTAGATGCGCTGGAGCTGCTTGTTCTTCTCGTCACCGCGGTGGTAGGCGCCGGCGATGTGCAGGAGCTTGAACGCCTTCACCTGCGAGGTGTAGCGGACGTGGCTGCCGGCGCAGAGGTCGACGAACTCACCGTTCTTGTAGAAGGAGATGGTCTCGCCGGCGGGGATGTCGCCGAGGCGGCCGATCTTGTAGGCGTTCTGGCCGCGCTCGAGGATGAGTTTCTCGGCTTCTTCGCGGGTGCACTCGAAGCGTTCGAACTTCTGGTTCTCCTTGGAGATGCGGCGCATCTCTTCCTCGATCTTCACCAGGTCTTCGGCGGTGAAGGTGTGGTCGAGGTCGAAGTCGTAGTAGAAGCCGTTGTCGGTGGGCGGCCCGATGTCCAGCTGCGCCTGGGGGAACAGGCGGAGCACGGCGGCGCCCAGCATGTGGGCGGCGGAGTGACGGATCTCCTCGAGGGGAGTCATCTGCGGGCGGGAGGACATGGCGGAAGACCCCACTCGCTAGGGCTTCCCGAGGCGAAGGGCAAGGACGGAGCAAGCCGCCCTCCCCTTCAGGCCTTCTTCAGATCGTAGCCGTCCTTGCGGTCCAGCATCGTCCAACCGAGCGCGGTCAGGTCCTTGCGGAGCTGGTCGGCGGCGGCGAAATCCTTGGACTGCTTGGCGGCCCAGCGACGGGCGCCCAGTTCGGCGACTTCGGCCGGGATGGCGACCTCGGCCTTGGCGGCGAAAAGCTGGAGGCCGAGGGCGAAGAGGATCTTGGCGAGACCGGAGACATCCTGCCGGGCCTGTTCGGCCGTCGGTTCGTCCTTCTCGGCGAGCACGGTGAAGACCTGGCCGAGGCAGCCCGGGATGTTCAGGTCGTCCTGCAGCACTTCCCAGGCCTTGGCGAAGCGACCCCATGAGGTCTGGACTTCCTGCGTAGCGGGCGCGACGAATTCGGCGCGGGTGAAACCGGCGGCGGCCAGGAGACGGTCGGCGCCGCGCTCGAGCTTGGCGAGGGCGGAACGGGAATCGTCGACGCCCTTCATGGTGAAGTTGAGCGAGCTGCGATAGTGACCGGAGATCAGCGTGTAGCGGACCTCCATCGGCGAGAAGCCTTTGGCGACGAGTTCGTCGAGCGTGTAGAGGTTGCCCTTGCTCTTGGACATCTTCTCGCCCTCGACCATCAGGTGCGCGCTATGGAACCAGTGCGCGGCGAAGCCCTTCACGCCGGTGGCGCATTCGGACTGGGCGATCTCGTTCTCGTGGTGCGGGAAGCAGAGGTCGATGCCGCCGCCATGCAGGTCGAAGGTGGCGCCGAGGTGCGCGAGCGACATGGCCGAGCACTCGATATGCCAGCCGGGACGGCCTTCACCCCAGGGGGACGGCCAGAAGTTGGCGCCGTCCTCAGGCTTACGGGATTTCCAGAGCGCGAAGTCGGAGGCCGACTCACGTTCGTATTCGTCGGCGTCGTTGGCCTCGCCGGCGGAGTTCTCGGCCTGGGTCTCGAGCTTGGAGAAATCGATGTGGTTCAGTTTGCCGTAATCGGCGCAGGTGCAGACCTTGAAGTAGACCGAACCGTCCTTGGCGACGTAGGCATGGCCGCGGTCGACGAGGGCCTTGATCATCGCGACCTGCTGCGGGATGTGCTCCACCGCGCTCGGCTCGACGTGCGGAGGCAGGAGGCCGAGGGCGAGGCAGTCGGCGTGGAACTTGTCGGTCCACTTCTTGGTGAAGACCCCGAGGGTCTGCCCGGAGGCCTGCGCGCCGCGGATGGTCTTGTCATCGACGTCGGTGATATTGCGGACATGCTTCACCTTCAGGCCGGCGACCTCGAGGGTGCGGCGCAGGACGTCCTGGACGGTGAACGTACGGAAGTTGCCGATGTGGGCCGGGCCGTAGACCGTGGGTCCGCAGCAATACATGCCATAGATTTCGCGGCCGGGCTTCGGGAGCAGCGGCCGCTTCTCGCGGGACATGGTGTCATGCAGGAACACGGGCATAGGCCGTGGAGTTAGCGAACCTTGCCCCCGCTGGGCGAGTCGGAACTACGGCGTCACCGCTGGAGCACGCGGACGTAATCGACCCGGAACTGGGCCGGAAAACGCGTGTCCGCCCCGACCGGGCCGCCGAAGCCTCCGCCGACGGCGAGGTTCAGCACCAGGAAATATTTCTGGTCGAACGGGGCCGGAAAAGGCCCGCCGGACGAGCTCCACTCCTTCTGCTCCTGTACTTGGACGTCGTCGACGAACCAGCGGATCGCCCCGGCCTCCCACTCGACGGCGAAACGATGGAAGCCGTCCGTGAAGTCGCCCTTCGGCAGGCGATACGGTTTTCCTTTGTAGATGTTCTTCGGCCATGGGGCGCCGTAATGCAGCGTCCCATGGACCTGGTCAGGCTCGTGGCCCTTGAACTCCATGATGTCGATCTCCCCGCTCGCGGCCCATCCGCCGTATTTCTCCTCGGAAGGCAGCATCCAGAAAGCCGGCCACAGGCCCTTCCCTGCCGGCAACCGGGCCGACATCTCAAAACGTCCGTAAAGCCAGTCGGCGCGCCGCTTGGTGCGGATGCGCGCGGACGAGTAATCCTTCAGCACGCCGGCCATGTTCAGCTTCTCCTTGCGGGCTTCGAGGATGAGGTGGCCGCCTTCGACCCGCAGATTCTGAGGACGGTCCAGATAGTACTGGAGCTCGCCGTTCCCGCCGCCGTGTCCGTTCTCCTCGGCCGACCACTTCGTCCAGTCGAGCTCCCGGCCGTTGAAATCATCGCGCCAGACCTCGCGCCATTCGGCGGCCAGGATGACCGTGGGCAGGAGCAGCAACAGGCCGGGGAATCGCATGCCGGATGATGCCGGCCCCGCCCCGGCTTCCTCAAGGTCATAAACGGGCTTCCGGCTTGTTCCCCCGTCGAAATACCACGATGATTCGCTCCACTCACCCCCATGAAACTAGGCACCAAATCCCTGCACGCCGGCCAGAAACCCGACCCGACCACCGGTTCGCGCGCCGTCCCGATCTACCAGACCACGAGCTACCAGTTCCGCGACACGGAACACGCCGCGAACCTCTTCGGCCTGAAGGAGCTCGGCAACATCTACACCCGCATCATGAACCCGACGACGGACGTCCTCGAGCAGCGCCTCGCGGCCCTCGAAGGCGGCTCCGGCGCGCTCGCCCACGCCTCGGGTCAGGCGGCGATCACCGCGGCTATCCTGAACGTCGCGGGCGCCGGCGACCATATCGTCTCGGTCTCCCAGCTCTACGGAGGCACCTATAATCTCTTCCACTACACCTTGCCGAAGCTCGGCATCCAGGTGTCGTTCGTCGACGGCGACGATCCCGAGAACTTCCGCAAGGCCGTGAAGCCGAACACGAAGGCTTTCTACGGGGAAGGCCTCGGCAACCCGCGCCTGAACATCTTCCCCTTCGCCGAAGTGGGTAAGATCGCCAAGGAAGTCGGCGTCCCCCTCATCATCGACAACACCGCCCTCTCGCCCTACCTGAACCGCCCGTTCGAGCACGGCGCCAACATCGTCGTCCACTCGGCGACCAAGCACATCGGCGGCCACGGCACGTCCATCGGCGGTATCGTCGTCGACGGCGGCAACTTCGACTGGGGCAACGGCCGGTTCCCCGGCTTCACCGAGCCGGACATGTCCTACCACGGCCTGCCGCACTGGGAGGCTTTCAAGGCCTTCGCCCCGGCCGGCGGCGCGAACATCGCCTTCATCATGAAGATGCGCCTGCAGTTCCTCCGCGACGTCGGCAGCTGCCTCTCGCCCTTCAACGCGTTCCTGCTCCTGCAGGGCCTCGAGACCTTGCACCTGCGCATGGAGCGCCACTGCGCCAACGCGATGAAGGTCGCCCAGTTCCTCGAAGCCCATCCGAAGGTGAAGTGGACCAACTACCCGGGCCTGAAGTCTTCGAAATATCATGATCTCGCCAAGAAATACCTGAACAATGGTTACGGCGCGCTGGTCGGCTTCGGCCTGAAGTCCGGCCTCGACGGCGGACGCAGGTTCATCGACTCCCTCGTCCTGCACAGCCACGTCGCCAACATCGGCGACGCCCGTTCGCTGGCGATCCACCCGGCCTCGACGACGCATTCGCAGCTCACCGCCGCGGAACGCGACAGCGCCGGGGTGACCGACGATTACGTCCGCCTCTCCGTGGGGATCGAGGATATCGAGGACATCCTCGCCGACCTCGAGCAGGCGCTGGCCAAGGCCTGAGCGCCGTACCATCGACCGATCAGGGCGGGCCGTCTGGCCCGCCCTTTTTCATGCCTGCCGCCTGGCGCCGTCGAAGTCGTGGTACTCCAGGAACTGCCGCGCGCCCTCGTCGCCCATGTAGGCGGCGAGCAGCTTCGGGTCCGTCTGGGTGAGGTCCACGACGATGAGGCCGTCCAAGCAGCCGCCGAAGCCTTCGTCGACGTTGAAGGCGATGAGCCGACCGTTGAGCTTGAGGTAGTGCTTCAGCAACACCGGCACGGCCTTGGCGTCGGGCTCGAGGTCGCTGACGAGGCTGGAGACATGCTCGAGGTCGAAGGCACAGCGCTGCAGGACGTCGAGATCGGCGTCATGCAGGCTCATCGAACGCGGCGGATTCTTGGCCCGCACCAACGGCAGGAGATCATCCGCCGAGCGGTTGTTCTTCAGATAAGAGAGGATGAGTTCCTTGGAAGCCTGGCCATATTCCGGATTGATGCTCACGGGCCCGAACAAGAGGTGATACTTCGGGAAACGGACGACATAGCGGCCGATGCCGCGCCAGAGCAACGGGAGGCTCGTGGGCTTGCGCTGGTATTCCTGACGGATGAACGAACGCCCCATCTCGAGGGCAGGGTCCATGCGGCGGAAGAAGTCGCCCTTGAACTCGAAGAGCGTCGAGGTGTAGAGGCCGTGCTTGCCTTGGAGGGGCAGGATACGGTCCGTCGGGCCAAGACGATACCCGCCGACGATCGCCGATGCTTTGTCATCCCACAGCACCATCTGATCATACCACGCGTCGAAGGCATCCAGGTCGCACTCGAGGCCCGTGCCTTCGGAGACCGAACGGAACGTCGTCTCCCGGAGACGGCCGATCTCGCGGAGCGTGTGCGGCAGGTCCTTGCCGAGGAAGCGGTAGACCTTGAAGTCGCCGCTGGTCAGCAGCAGGTCCTCGGGAGGCAGGCCCTGCAGTTCGGCCCGGAGCAACGCCGGATTCACCGGCGGGATGATCGGCGCTTGCGGGGCGGCTGGCTTGACAGGCGCGGCCTTTTCCTTGGCCGACCGGCTGGCCAGGAGTTCGCAGCGCAGCCGCAGGAAGCTCGTGGCCTCCTCGTCGTCAGGATGGTCCGCCAGCTGGGCGGGCGTCACCGGGTTGGCAGTGCGCAGACGGATCACCTTGCCCCGATGGTGAAGGAATTCCCGCAGGAGCAGCATCGTCCGCAGACGGGGATGCACCAAGCCGAAGGACTGGAACAGGCCGGAGTTGCGGCCTTCGATCCGCAGCGGCACCAGCGATGCGCCGACCTTGCGGGCCATACGCACCACCTGCGGCGACCAGACCGGATCGTCCACGCGTCGGGACTTGAGTCGGAGGCTCGAGACTTCACCGGCCGGAAAAGTCAGGACGCATCCCCCGGCGCGAAGGTGCGCCAGGATCCGCCGCGTGCCGGCGATGTTACCCGGATCGGAACCGTCGGGACTGAAGGGATTGACCTCGATGAGCCACGGGCGGATGCCCGGGATCTGGCTGAGCCAGCGGTTGCCGACGACGAGCGCATCCGGCCGGGCGCGCAGGAGGAAGTCCATCGCGACCAGGCCGTCGGCGAGTCCGTGCGGATGATTGGCGACCACGACCAGCGGGCCGGACTTCGGGATGCGGGCCAGACATCGGTCGCTCCAGGTGTTGCTCAGGCCGGCCTGCTCCATCGCCGAAGTGAAGAAATCCGGACGGCCCGCCGCATGGATGCGCTCCAGGAACGCGTCGAAGGCCCGGACCTTGAAGAAGCGGTCGAGGACCGGTTCCGCCCAAGCAAGCGGACCGAGCTGGGCCTTGAGCACTTCGGTGTTACTGGGAACGGGCGGGGGTGACATCCATGGCGATGATGCCACGGACCTGCGAACACCGGGGGTCGGCCCCGTGACAATGAGGTGTCAGTCCGCGGCGAAGCCGAAGAACTCGCGGGCGTTGCGCGTCGCGACCTCGGCGACCTCGTCCGCCGGCAGTCCCAGCAGTTCCGCGGCCTTGGCGCATATCTCGGGCAGGTAAGCCGGCGTATTTTCCTTACCGCGGACGGACTGCGGGGCGAGGTAAGGGGCGTCGGTCTCCAGCATGAGCCGGGCCAGCCCCTGCGCCTTGAGCGCCTGCCGGATCTCCTCGGACTTGGCGTAAGTGATGATGCCGGTGAACGAGGCGCGGCCGCCGCGCTGATTGAGCTGGCGGACCTGCTCCGGACCCTCGACGAAGCAGTGGAAGACGACCTTGCGCCAGTCCACGCCGCTGGCGTCGATGAGGCGCACGCAGTCATCGAAGGCATGGCGGGAGTGGATCACCACCGGGCAATCGAACTGGTAGGCCAGCGACAGCTGCCGGCGGAAGGCCTCCTGCTGCCAGGCCTTGATCCGTTCGGCTTCGGCGACGTCGGCCGGCAGACGGAAATAATCCAGGCCGATCTCCCCGAGCGCGGCCGGATGGGTGCGGTCGGCGAAATACGGCGAGATCGCGGAGACGATGTCCTCCCAGCCCTCTTCGACGTGACAGGGATGCAGGCCGACCGTGTGACGGAAGAAGTCCGGCTGCGCGGAGGCGAGGTCGCGGTACTCCGACCAGTCCTTGAGGTCGGTGCCGATGGCGACCACGCCCTCCACGCCGGCGGCGCGGCACTCGGCCACCCATGCGGTGAGACGGCCCGCCTTGAGGGCGTATTCCGGGTGACAATGGGAGTCCAGCAGGCGCACGGGGCGATTAGGCGAGCCCCGACGGAAAGGGCAAGACCGCAGCCCTGCCTTGAAAAAGCCGCCCTGCCCTGCACGTTGGCCGCATGCACCACTGGCTGATGAAGTCCGAACCCGACGAGTTCTCCTTTCAGGAACTCGAACGCAAGGGCAAGGAGCCCTGGACCGGCGTGCGCAATTACCAGGCCCGCAACTTCATGCGTTCGGCCAAGATCGGCGACCTCGTGCTCTTCTACCATTCCAACTGCGAAGAGCCCGGCATCGTCGGCGTGGCCAAGGTCTCGAAGGAAGCCTTCGACGACCCCACGCAGTTCGACGCCAAGTCCGACTACTACGACGCGAAGTCGACCAAGGAAAACCCGCGCTGGAGCTGCATCGAGGTCTCCTTCCATCAGGGCTTCAAGCGGCTCGTCAGCCTCCCCGACCTTCGCGAGTGCGCGGCGCTCAAGGAGATGCTGATCCTTCGTCCAGGCAATCGTCTCTCCGTGACGCCCGTCACCGCCGCGGAGTTCAAGGCGATCGCCGGGCTGGGCGGACTCAGGAAGTAGCCTCTTCGATCGGCAGCCAGAGCGCGAGGATGGCGGCCGGCAGGAACAGGAACGAAGCGTAGAGCAGCACCGAGCTGAAATCGGCGGGCTTGGCGAAGATACCGAAGAAGACCGTGCCCACGGCGGCGAAGACACGGCCGATGTTGTAGCTGAAGCCGGCGCCGGTCGTGCGGAGCATCGTCGGGAAGAGCGGCGGCAAGGCCATCGTGAAGAGGCCGAAGACGCCCTGGCAGAAGCCCACGGCGGCGTAGAGGCCGTAGGTGGCGGCGAGGCTCCACGGCAGGAGGAAGGTCGCCCCCATCAGGAGGAAATAGGCCCCGAAGAAGCCGGCCAGCGCGCGACGGTAACCGAACCGTTGGGCGGCCCAGCCGGAGGCGAAATTACCGACGACCGAAGCGGCGATGACGCAGAAGAGCGCGGTGGAGACGACGCCGGCCTTGTCGAGGGAGCGGGCGACGACCTCCGGATGGTTACGGATGAACGCCTGCTGCCAGAACATGAAGCACCAGTGGCCGGTCAGCGAGATCGCGCAGAGCAAGGAGGCGATGAAGGTCGTGCGGCGGATGTCGGCGCCGAACAGTCCGCCGATCGTGGGCGCCGCCTGCTTGCCCTTCTCCGCCGACCATTCCTCGGTCTCGGGCACTTCCTTACGGATCCAGAGCGTCACGAAAGCCGGCAGGACGCCGATGAGGAAGACCCAGCGCGGCTGGTAGCCAGGAATCTGCTGCAGCAGGAAGACCGCGGCGATCGCGGCGAGGATGCCGAAGTTCACGGCGCACTGCAGGACCGCGGCGATCCACGGACGCCACTTCTTCGGCCAGGTCTCGGAGAGGAGCGAGGCGCCCACGGCCCATTCGCCACCGATGCCGAGCGCCGCGAGGAAGCGGAAGATCATCAGCTGCCACCAGGTCTGCGCGAAGAACGACAGGCCGGTGAACAAGGCGTAGGTCAGGATGGTCAGCACCAACGTACGGCTGCGGCCGAGGCGGTCGCCGATGATACCGAAGAAGGCGCCGCCGAGGGCCCACCCGAGCAGGAAGGCCGCCTGGATCCACGAGCCGTAAAGCGGCACGGTCGGGTCGGCCTCCGGAACCAAGAGCAGCTCGGCCACGAAGACCGTGGCGACGAGCGTGTAGAGGTGCAGGTCGAGCCCGTCGAAGAACCAACCGAGCCAGGCGGCGAAGCCGGACTTCTTCTGATGGGTCGTGAGCTCGCTGAGCTTCGTGGCTTCGGCGGGGGCGTCGCGCATGGGGAGACAGTTGAAACCGCCTAGAAATTAGCAAGGCGGGCTTTGCGGCCCGCCCTGCGTGAGGACTTACTTCTTCTTGGCGTCCGCCTTCTTGGCCGGCGCCTTGGCCTTCGGGGCGGGCGTCGGGGTGTAAGGCTGGTTCGTCATGGCGCCCGGGGCGACCTGCAGGAGATTCGGGGACATGTCCGCGGCCTTGGCGTCGCCGTTGGCCCACTTGAGGGCGCCGACGAGGATCTGCTGGAAGGTCGGGTTGGTCCACACGTCTTCACGGTGACCCATGGCGGTGTAGAAGACGCGGCCTTTGCCTTCGTGCTTGGCCCAGCAGTTCGGGTAGGCGGGACGCTTGTAGTCGTCGCCTTCGAGGGCCGGGTCATTGAAGGTGGTCAGGACGTGGATCTCCGGACGGAAGTCCTTGAGGGTGTACCATTCTTCCATGAAGGAGAACGAGTCACCGACCTTCTCGAAACCAGGGAAGGTCTTGTCGATGACCTTGTTCACGCCGGCCTGCTGCTTGCCGTGGCGGATGAACTCGGCGCCAAGGAAGCAGACATAGGCGTCCGCCTTGTCGCCGTGGTTCTTGAAACGCTCGGGGCCCTTCACGGCCTCGTTATCGGTGTGGAAGGTGTCGGCGGCGGAGTGCGTGCCCACGAAGCCCTTGCCGGACTTCACGAAGTCGAAGAGCGCCTGCTTGCCGGCCATGGTCATCGGCGGGTTCTTGTCGGTGCCTTCGGAGCAGAGGTCGCCGGTGGTGTAGAACATCACCGTGTCGAACTGGGCGAGATACTCGGGGGAGAACTTCGAGCCGTCCTTGGAGAAGACGAACTCGATGTTGTTGGCGGCGCCGAGCTCGAGGAGCTGCTTCTCGGCGAAGCTGGGCTGGCCCTTCTTGTACGAGATGACCTCGTGCTCGTAGCCCGAGGACTTGGTGAAGAAGAGCACCTTGCGCTTGGGGGCGTCGGCGGCGGACGCGGTGAGCGCGAGCAGGCAGAGGAGGAGCGAGCGGAGGATCATGGGGGTCCGACGAACAAACCCGCCCTACCCTCCGCAGGCAAGCCGATAGGACTCAGCGGCCGGCCGAGCGGCGCGCCGGCGGCAGCCCGCGGGCGATCTCGGCCAGGCGATAACCGAAGCCCGGCCCGCGCAGGCTGGAGCCGTCGACCCGGCCTTCGCGGCGGGCATAGAGGGTCGGATGGACCGCGGCTTCGGGCGCGGAGGCCGCCGGATAGAACTGCATGCCGTTCGTCTCCACGCCCGCGATGGTCGGGGCATGGGCGGCGAGCAGGACGTGCGTCATCTGCGCCATCATGGGATTGGTCAGG
Source organism: Verrucomicrobiota bacterium (assembly GCA_046052185.1). GTDB lineage: Bacteria > Verrucomicrobiota > Verrucomicrobiia > Opitutales > UBA953 > UBA953. The sequence goes on from JBJOMV010000002.1 coordinate 73,584, forward strand.
TCCTGCACCATCAGCTGCATGCCGTGGGCGCGGGCCCAGCAGAGGCTGAGGAGAGCGCCGGTCTGGGTCTTGCAGGTCTTGAGCGCCACGCCGGTCCAGCCGAGTTCGCGGCCGAGTCGGACGATGCGCCAATCGTGCGCGCTCTCGTCGAGGAAGAGCGGCATGCGGCGGCTGACGGAATGGACGTCGATGAGGTGCTCCTCGAGTTCGTAAGGGAAAGGCTGTTCGACGTAGCTGAGACGCTGCCAGAGCTCAGGCAGCTCGGCCTTCACGCAATCGAGGACGCCGTTGACGTAGGCCGGGTCCATGACCGTGCAGTTGAAGTCGGCGGTGAAGAGTTCGACGCCGAGCGGCAGACCGACCTCCGCGACGCGCTTCAGGCGCTCGAAATCCCACGCCGCGTCGTTGCCACGCAATTTCACCTTTAGCGCCTTGAGGCCGTCGGTCTTGATCCACTCGTCGAGCGAAGACGGGTAACCGTCGGCGACCTTGTTGACGCCGGCTTCGGCGAGCGTGAGGAAATCGAGGCCGCCGACGAGATGCCAGGCGAGCAGCCTGGTCGTGACGGGCGAACGGAAGTAATCCGCCGGATAGCGGCCGGCGAAGGAAACATCCTTGGCGTCGGCGGCGGGCGTGACGAAAGCGGAGAGATCGCGATTCATCCACGGCGCCGAGTAGGTCGAGTAAGTCGGCACGCCATGGGCCACGCCATAGGCGTCGTGCAAGGCGAGGTCGAACGGCGAACAGCAGACCAGCGCCGCGAGGGTCGGGATGGCGACGCCTTCCGGCAGGCCGGCGTTGAACTTCTCAAGGACACCCGGGAGCGCGTCTTCGAGGAAGTCGTGGCCGATTTCCAAGGGATGGCCACGCGCTTCGAAGACCGCATAGGCCTCGGTCAGCGTGTCGCAGAAATCCTGCAGTGCCTTGAGACGGACGTCGTAAGCAAGCGGCGAGGGCCAGACCCACTGCACGCTGAGCGGGGTCTCACCCCACCCTTCGGCGCGGGAACCGTCGGCCTTCTCGACCGTGACGCAGACGCGGGCGCAGACCACGCTCGTCAGGGTCTCATGACCGAACTTCAGCGGCAGGCGCAGGGTCACCGGCAAGGCATGCCAGCGCACCGCGCGGATCCGGATGTCTAGAGGATTCATCGCTGATCAGTCCTGGAGGGCCTGACCCGAAGTTTCCTTGCCGAGGAAGGCGACGAGCAGGCCGACCCCGTAGACGAGCGTGATCGCCGCCGCGGCCTGCTGATAGCCGCCGAGGCTCTCGACCAACTTGCCGCTGAGCAGCACGAAAGGCACGGCGACCAGACGGCCGGTGTTATAGCAGATGCCCTGCCCCGTCGCGCGGACGCGGGTCGGGAAGAGCTCCGGCAGGTAAAGCGGGAAGAAGCCGAAGAACGCCGTGGCGGCCATCCCGAGCAGGAAGACCTTCGCAGCCATCACCCAAGGGAAGATGCCGAAGAGCATCGTACCCGACCAGTCGGCCGGCGTGCGGTAGATCCAGACCGTGGCGATCAGGGCGAAGCCGCAAAGCAACTGGTAGCCCAGCCGACGACGCAGGCCGGCCAGGAGGAGCGGCGCCACGAAAGTGCTGCAACAGGCGCCGACGGAGACGATGACCATCGCCATGGCCTTGGCGCGGGGATTATCCGGACCCGCGAGATCGCCGACCCAGAGCGGGATCCACTGGACCGCGCCCCACGTGCCCACGAAGACGACGGAGACCATCAGGATACCGGCGATGGTCGTGCGGCTGAGTTCGCCGCTGAAGACCTCGCCGATCTTCGAACGGGCGGGCGCGACGGAGGCGGCCTCCTTCGCGGCGGAGCGTTCCCACTTCTCGGACTCGGGGACGAACAGACGGATGAGCAAGGTCAGAATCGCCGGCGAAGCACCGATGAGGAAGTGAATGCGCCAGGAGGAGCCGTCGGCGGGATAGGCGAGCGCCATGCAGCCCACGAGCACCATGCCGAGATTGGCGGCCATGCCGATGGCTCCGGCCATCTTGGAGCGATGACGTTCCGGCCAGGCTTCCATCACGAGCGCCACGCCGAGCGCCCATTCGCCGCCCATGCCGAGCGCCGCCATGAAGCGGGCGGCGGCGAGGTGCGTCGGATCCGTCGCGAAGTAGCAGACGCCGCTGAAGATCGAGTAGAAGAGGATGCTGAAGGACATCGCCTTCACGCGGCCGATGCGGTCGCCCAGCCAGCCGAAGGCCGCGCCGCCGAGCGCGGCGCCGACGAGGAAGGCCGAAGTGATGATGCCCATCCAGCCGCCGACCCAGCCGTTGACCGACTTGGCGCCGAGCGCGGCGATGTCGGCGGGCACCATGCTCTTGAGCGCCGGGCCCGCGAGCGTCGGGAAGAGCGCCTGCTCGTAGCCGTCCATCATCCAACCCAGGAAACCGGCGAGCAGCGTCATCTGCATGCCCTTCGTGATCGCATCACGGGTGTCTTTGCTGTCGTGCATGGGGTTCATGTCATCAGAAGGAGTTATTCCGAGGCTTCAAGGGGCGATTTGCGACTAGGCGACGGCCTCGCCGATCAGCAGCCGCCGGAAGGACTGGGCGGCGGGGGAAAGCTCCTGCCCACGACGTTGCAGCAGGGCCACCGAGCGTCGGACGGGGGCGCCGCCCAGCCGGACCACCGCGCAGCCCGGCACGCTGCCGCGCGCCGCGAGCTCGGGGAGCAGCGCGATGCCGAGGTCCGCCGCCACGAGGGAACGGATCGTCTCGAGTTCGCCGCTCTCGCAGGCCGTCCGCGGTTCGAACCCGGCCGCGCGGCAGGCGGCTTGAGCCACGTCGCGCGCCCTGCCCTTGTAGAAGACGAAGGCCTCCTTCGCCAGTTCCGCCAGCTTGGGCTGACGGCGACGCGCCAGCGCATGCTTCTTAGGCACCAAGAGCACGAAGGATTCGTCGAGCAACGGCGTCGCCTGGAAGGCGTCGCCGGAAGCGGGCAGTTGTACCACCCCGAGCTCGATCCGCCCGGACTCCACCCATTGCGCCACAGCCTCCGAGGTTCCTTCGAGCAAGGCGAGTTCGACCTGCGGATGCTTGCGGCGGAAGGCCGCGACGGCGGCGGGCAGAAGGCACGCGCTCACGGAAGGAATGGCCCCCACGGCCAGACGGCCTCCCTTGAGGGCGACCTGGTCGCCGACCGCCCGACGCGCGGCGAGCGCCTGCGCCAGCAGCGCCTCCGCATGGAGCCGGAGGGTCTCGCCCGCCGGGGTCAGCGTCGTCTCCCGCCGGCCGCGGTTGAACAGCCGGGCGCCCAGCTCGGCCTCGAGCTTGCGCATCTGCTCGCTCAGGGCGGCCTGCGCCAGGTTCAGCTTGGCCGCGGCGCGCGTGAAGCTCCGCTGCCGCGCGGCCTCGAGGAAGTATTCGAGCTGATAGAGGTCCATCGTTTATTCCGTCGATACTCGCTGGAAACTAATGTTTTTCAAGCGTGATGGAAAGTGGTAAGGTATCTCCCCCATGAAGCCGCTGATCGACCGCCCCGAGGACCTGACGCCGACGACGCCTTGGTCGGCGACGAAGTGGGCCTGGACGGCCGAGGAAGCCCTCGTCGACCACCGCACCAAGGCCCGCCTCTGCTCCGCCGTGCTCCTGCCCTTCCGCGACGGCCAGCCTGACTGGGCGAGTTTCGTCTCCGAGATCCGCTGGCAGAAGGCCGCCGCCGACCACTACGGCGTCGAGCTGGTGCCGGTGCTCAACGCCGACACGGGCTACATCTTCGACCTCGACGACCGGATGTACGCCGAGGTGCTCCGCCAGTTCCGCGCGGCCTTCCCGGAGATGCGCTTCATCGCCGGCATCACCGCCCGCGGCGCGCAGGATGACACCGCCTTCAAGGCCGAGCGCTACCGCGGGCTGCTGGACCTCGTCCAGGCCCACGACAACTGCGAGGTCATGATCATGACCTCGAAGTGGCTGAACACGCTCGACCCCGAGCGTCGGCGCGACGGCTACTACCAGATCGCCGAGTGGCTCATCCGCCCCGGCATCGTGCATGCGCTCGAGCCCGCCTTCGTCCCGTGGGCCACGCCCTACGAGCCTTGGCTGCTCCACCAGCTGGCCATCCACCCGAAGTTCGTCGGCGGCAAGGTCAGCACGCTGGACGAACCGCACTTCCTTTACTGGGCGGCGATGTGCAAGGACCTGAAGCTCGATTTCGCCCCGCACAGCGGCGACGACTACGGCATCGCCACGGCCATCAAGACCGGCCTGCCCCTCCTCATCGGCGCCGCCAGCAGCGCCGCCCCGCAGATCTGCGCCGCGAAGGACATGTGGCTCGAAGACGGCGCGCCCGGGAAGAAGTTCCCCACGGGCACGGGTCGTTTCGACACCCGCGTCTACAAGCTCTTCGAGGCCTTCCAGTCGCTCGAAGACCAGGTCTTCCGCCTCGACGCCAAGGGCAGCGCCGCCGCCTACAAGCACAGCACCGCCCACCTGCTTCATCAGCTCGGCGTCATCGCCTCGCCCGAACCGCATCCCGCCTGCAAGGACGTCCGCGGCGCGGACGAAGCCGCCCGCATGACCGAAGCGATGGTGCGTGCGCGCCGCATCTCGGAACGCCTCAACATCCCCCGCTGAACCTCATCATGACCACTCCCTTCAAGCTCACCCGCGTCGCCTCGCTCAAGACCGTCGCCGACTTCCGCGCCCATTGCGCCGGGCTCGGCGTCGACCTGCCCCTCGAGGACGCCATCGAAGCCGGCGCCGGCAACCCGCTCTCGCAGCCGATCGCCCGCACGCAGGTCAACGGCAAGACCATCGGCAACCGCATCGCCATCCACCCGATGGAAGGCTGGGACGGCACGACGACCGGCGGCACCTCCGAGGAGATGAAGCGACGCTGGCAGCGCTTCGGCGCGAGCGGCGCCAAGCTGATCTGCGGCGCCGAGGCCATGGCCGTGCGCGCCGACGGGCGGGCGAACATGAACCAACTCATCATCAACGAGGAGAACCGCGCCGGCATCACCGAGCTCGTGGGCATCCTCAAAGCCGAACACCTCGCCCGCTGGGGTTCGGTCGACGACCTCGTCATCGGCTTCCAGCTGACGCATTCCGGCCGCTTCTGCCGCCCGCATGACAAGAAGCGCTGGGAGTCCCGCGTGGCCTACCGCCACCCGATCCTCGACAAGAAGTTCAACGTCACCTCCGACGACCAGGTCCTGACCGACGCTGACGTCGAGGAACTGATCCGCTGCTACGTCCGGGCCGCCCGCGTGGCCCGCGACTGCGGCGCCGACTTCGTGGACATCAAACATTGCCACGGCTACCTGCTGCACGAGTTCCTCGGCGCCCATACGCGCCCGGGCAAGTTCGGCGGCTCCTTCGAGAACCGCACCCGCATCCTGCGGGACATCATCACGGGCATCCGCGCGGAGGGTAACGCCATCGATATCGGCGTCCGCCTGAGCCTGTTCGACATGGTGCCTTTCCGCCCTGACCCCGCGCTGAGCCAGCCCGGCAAGCTCGGCCCGGGTATCCCCGAAGAGCACGCCACGCTCCTGCCCTACCGCTATGCTTTCGGCGTGAATCAGGCCAAGCCCACCGAGATCGACCTCACCGAGACGTTCGCCTTCGTGAGGCTGCTCGGCGAACTCGGCGTGAAGATCCTGAACACCACCGCCGGCTCGCCTTACTACAATCCGCACATCCAGCGCCCGGCGGCCTATCCGCCCAGCGACGGCTACCAGCCCGCGCATGACCCGCTGATCGACGTCGCCCGTCAGGTGCGCGTCGTGCGGGAGGTCCGCGCCCAGGCCCCGGCCGGCATGATCGTGGTCAGCTCCGGCCTCAGCTACGTCCAGGAATACCTACCGCACCTCGCGCAGCACATCCTTCGCACCGGCGGCAGCGACGCCATCGGCGTGGGGCGCGCGGTGCTCAGCTATCCGGCCATGCTGGCCGACGCCGCGAAGAACGGCGTGATGGAGACGAAGTTCATCTGCCGCACGTTCAGCGACTGCACGACCGCCCCGCGCAACGGACTCATCTCCGGCTGCTACCCGCTCGACAAGTATTACACCGCCAAGCCCGAGTTCCAGCAGCTGAAGGACATCAAGAAAAGCGTCGGCGCCTGAGCGCGCCTCAGGGCTTCTCGAATATCAGCAGATGCTGCCACGGCAGCCCCGGCTTGTTCGTCACGAAACGGAAGCCGGCCGCCTCGAACTCCTTGCGGGCCTGCGCCTCGGTCATCTTATGGTGCGGCTTGATCGGGACATCATCGTCCTCGGCCCGATACTCCAAGAGATAGATGCGGCCCTTTGTTTTCAGGGCTGATCGCAGCGAAGCCAGCATCTCCGCCGGATGGTCGAATTCATGATAGGCATCGACCATCAGGGCCGCGTCGAGCGAGGTAGGCGGCAGCTTCACGTCATCGACCGCGCCCAAGTGGGGCTGCACGTTCGTCACGCCGAGCTTGGCGGCTTCGGTCTTCAGGAACTCCAGCATCTCCGGTTGGATATCGACCGCGACGACCTTCCCTTGCGGCAGCAGGCGGGCGATGCGGAAGGAGTAATAACCCGAGCCGGCGCCGATGTCGGCCAGGATCGCGTCCGGCGCGAGTTCGAGCAACGCGATGGCCTTGGAAGGCGCCTCTTCTTTCTCCCGCTCCGTGCGCTCAAGCCAACCGATGCCCGGATGGCCCATGACCTGGGAGATCTCGCGGCCCATGAAAGTCTTGCCGATGCCATCGCGTGAAGGCGGGCAGCTGCCGTAAGCGGGCGACGCCGGCGGCGTCGGTGCGGACACGGCAGCCGGTCGCGTCCAGAAGAACAAGGCGACCGCGCCGCCGACGAGGAGGCAGGACGAGAGCAAGGGGTGGCGCTTCAGCATGAAATCAAACTGACCTCGTCCGCCGGGTTCGCAAGCGTGGCAAAAAAATGGCCGGACCTAAGGTCCGGCCAAATCAGCCTGACGTGAATCAGGAATTACTTACGTTCCGGCGCGGACTTCTTCGGCGCAGGCTTGGAGGAAGGCTTCTCGGCCGGCTTGTTCGAGGGCTTGGAGGAACCACCGCTCTTATTGCAGCCAGGCTTTCCCACGGTAGGAGGAACCGTCGGAGGAACCGTGGGAGGACCGCCGTTGCCGCCGACGACGGCGGAAGCGGAGACGGCAGCCATAACGAGGGCGAACGCGAGTAGCGGGGTTTTCATGGGTTCAAATACGTTAAACGGGCGGAGGACCTTTGGAAACCCTATTTTTAAGGCATTATGAGGGGTCAGGTTGGCAGGATTATCGGCCGCCTGCTCAAGGCTAAGCACTTGCCTAGGCACGTATCCTGAGTATTAATACCCATGCTGCTTCTAGTAAGCACGCTATGGATCACCGCAAAAACCATCGCCAAGGGTTCAGCCTGATTCTCTCCCTCACGATCATGGCGGCCGTCGTCATGCTGGTCGTGACGCTTTCGGCCTTCATCACGATCGAGTCCCGCGCGGCGATGAACCAGCAGCTCGCCACGCGAGCGCGCCTGAACGCGCTCGTCTCGATGCGGCTCGCGCTCGCTCACCTGCAGCAGGAAGCCGGCCCCGACCGACGCTCGACCGCGCGCGCGGACATCACCCAGCCCAACGTCAGCGCCAGCAGCCTGCGCAACCCGATGTGGACCGGCGTCTGGCGCACGGATCATCCCGACCTGCCGCCGGCCTGGCTCGTCTCCGGTCGCGGCGACCAGCCGGCGGGGACGCAGTCGATCTCGCTCTTCCAGTCGGGGAATTCGCCGGATTACCATGCGGGCTACTGGGCGCCGTGGCAGAACGACGCCACCCTCGCGACCGCCAACCTGGTTCCGCTCGTCGGCAACGGCAGCGCGCTCGCCGCCGCGGACGGCAAGGCCAGCGGGCTCGTCTCGCTGCCCAAGGTGACCTTGCCGGACGAGGACGTCGCCGGCGCCTACGCCTATTGGATCGGCGACGAAGGCCTGAAGGCCCGCGTCAACCTCACCGACACCCGCTCCAAGGCCTTCGGCGACGTCGACCAGCTGGCGGCCCTGCGCGGCGCCTTCGCACCGCGTTACGACGCCTTGCCCGGCTTGGGCACGCTCACCGTGCCCGCCCAGCTGCGCGCCGTCGACAACGTGCGTCAGCTGTCGCTGCTGAGCGGCTTCAACGCCGGCGACGACAAGAACAATGTCAAACGGCTGTTCCACGATGTGACCGTCGTCTCCGCCGGCGTGCTCGCCGACTCCGCGCAAGGCGGGCTGAAGCGGGACCTCTCCCGTGCGTTCGAACTGACCGACGCCGAATTCGCCTCTACCGAGTTCGGCGCCGGCGCCACGGGCGCCGCCGCGACCCACGTTGGCACCGGCGTCGCCGCGGTCACCATGCCGGTGCTGAAGAACAACGGCAGCAGCAATAATCTGCTGGCCGCGCCGATCTTCAACCGCGCCGTCACCGGCGGCGGCAACCTCCGCGGTCCGACCTGGTGGGCGCTGCGCGACTACCATCGCCTCTACCGCCAGCTCGGCTGGAGCGCCGGCACCGGCGGCGCGA
>JBJOMV010000003.1:0-77613 GCA_046052185.1 Verrucomicrobiota bacterium
ACTGACTGCCGTTGCTTCCTTCCGGACCTGGCGGGATTCGTCGGCCACCCGTTGCATGGGGCCTGGCTTGCTTATCTTAATGCCCGCCTAGTCCGTTCTTTTCAATCCCCAACTTAACCCCTAATCATTCCTCTTTCCGATGGCTGAAATCCCCAAATCTTACGAACCCCAGGGCGTCGAGCAGCAGTGGTACGACCGTTGGGTCGCCGCCGGTTGCTTCAAGGGCAAGGTCGACCATTCCCGCGAATCGTTCGCGGTGATGATCCCGCCGCCCAACGTCACCGGCGTCCTGCACATGGGACACCTGCTCAATAATACGCTGCAGGACATCATGGTCCGTCGCGCCCGTCAGGAAGGTAAGTCCGCCCTCTGGCTCCCGGGCACCGACCACGCCGGCATCGCCACGCAGTCCCGCGTCGAAAAGGAACTCCGCCAGAAGGAAGGTAAGACGCGCCACGACCTCGGCCGCGAGAAATTCATCCAAGTCGCCTCCGAGTGGCGCGACAAGCACGGCGGCATCATCCTCGGACAGCTTCGCAAGCTCGGCGCCTCCTGCGACTGGGACCGCACGGTCCACACGCTCGACGCCGGCTACTCGCAGGCGGTCCTGCAGACCTTCGTCACGCTCTACGAACGCGGCTACGTCTACCGCGGCAAGCGCATGGTTAACTGGTGCCCGGTCTCGCAGACCGGCCTCTCCGACGAAGAGGTGATCATGAAGCCCTCGAAGGGCTCCCTCTACCGCATGCGCTACGAGGTCGCCGAAATCCCCGGCACTTTCCTCGAGATCTCGACCACGCGTCCGGAGACCATCCCCGGCGACGCCGCCGTCGCGGTCCACCCCGAGGACGAACGCTACAAGCATCTCATCGGCAAGCATGTCTGGCGCCCCTTCCCGCGCGCCCAGATCCCGATCGTCGGCGACACGGCCGTCGAGAAGGAATTCGGCACGGGCGTCCTGAAAGTCACCCCGGCCCATGACCGCACCGACTTCGACATCGGCAAGCGCCATAATCTGCCGGTCAACGACGTGATGAACCCCGACGGCACGATGAACGCCGACGCAGGGCCCCTCGCCGGACTGGAGCGCTTCAAAGCCCGTCACGCCGCCGAGAAGCTCCTCGAGGAACTCGGCGCGCTGGTGAAGACCGAGCCCTACGAGAACACGGTAGGCTTCTCCGAACGCGCCGACGTGCCGATCGAGCCCCGCCTCAGCGAGCAGTGGTTCATCCGCTACCCGAAGATCGACGAAGCGAAGCGGGCCGTGACTTCAGGCATCATCAAGTTCCACCCGGAACGCTGGACGAAGACCTACCTGCACTGGCTCGAGAACATCCAGGATTGGTGCGTCAGCCGCCAGCTCTGGTGGGGCCACCGCATCCCGGTCTGGTACCGCAAGGGCACCGACCGCAACGATCCGAAGAACCTGCACGTGTCCCTCACGGCTCCGGCCGACGCCGCGAACTGGGAACAGGACAACGACGTGCTCGACACGTGGGCCTCGTCCTGGCTCTGGTGCCTCGCGACCATCGGCTGGCGCAAGCCGGGCGAGACGACCGAAGAGCTCAAGCACTGGTATCCGACCGGCGCCCTCGCCACGGGTCCGGACATCATCTTCCTCTGGGTCGCCCGCATGATCATCGCCGGTCTCGAACTCCATGGTCCGGAGAAGAAGACGCTCACCGACGACGAGATCCGCCAGCGCATCCCGTTCAAGCGCGTCTACTTCAACGGCATCATCCGCGACAAACTCGGCCGCAAGATGTCGAAGTCCCTCGGCAACTCGCCCGAGCCGCTCGACCTGATCGCCAAGTTCGGCGCCGACGGCCTCCGCTTCGGCCTGTTGTCCATCGCCCCCAAGGGCCAGGACATCCTCTTCGACGAAGATCGCGTCGGCCAAGGCCGCAACTTCTGCAACAAACTCTGGAACGCCGCCCGCTTCCGTCAGATGTCCGGCCCGATGGCCGACAACTCGACGCTCGCCGCCGTGGTCAGCCGCATCAAGGCCTCGCAGCTCGACGACGATGACTTCGCCATCCTGCAAGGTCTCGCCGAACTGACCGACAGCACGGCCAAGAACCTCGACGAACACGAGTTCACCGCCTACGCACAGGGTCTCTACTCGTTCTTCTGGGGCGACTTCTGCGACTGGTACGTCGAGGCCTCGAAGGCCCGCCTGCGCGACGCCGCCTTGGTCGACAACTGTCTCGCGGTCCAGGATCTCGTCCTCCGCCAGTTCCTCCTGCTCCTCCACCCGGTCGCGCCGTTCATCTCGGAAGAGCTGTGGCACCTGCTCGGTTACGGCACGGAGAAAGACTTCATCCAGAACCATCACACCGGCACCGGCGGCGACCTCCTCCGCGTCCTCCGCGAGAACGGCATCAAGCTCAGCGCCGCCAAGGTGGCCGACGTCGCCCTGCTCCGCGAGTTCGTCGCCTCCGTCCGCGGCCTGAAGTCCCAGGCCAACCAGGCCACGCGCCGCGACGCGGTGATCACGGTCGTCGCCAAGGACGCCACGGCCAAGGCCCTCCTCACCGCCAACCGCGAGAAGCTCAGCAGCCTCGCCGGACTCGCCGAAATCGGTTTCGCCGACGACGCCGGCGACCGCACGGGTTCGCTCACTTCGCTCGGCACGGTGATGCTCGAACTCTCCGGCACGGTCGACGTGGCCGCCGAGAAGGTCCGCCTCGCCAAGGAACTGGCCAAACTCGAACAGGCGGTCGCCGCCGGCGAAGCCAAGCTCACGAACGAGGCCTTCGTCTCGAAGGCGCCGCCGAAGATCCTCGAAGGCGCCCGCAAGCAGCTCGATGAAGCCAAGGCCAAGCGCGACGAAATCGCGCGCATGCTCACGACGCTAGGCTAAGATGATTTCGACCCGGCTTCACTCCGACAAGCAATCCGCCGCGCAGGCGATCGCCCGGGAGATAGCCGGCCTGATTCAGTTACGCTCGAAATCGGGCAAACCGACGGTGCTGGGATTGGCGACGGGCTCCACCCCCCTGCCCCTCTACGCGGAACTCATCCGCCTGCATCGCGCTGAAGGTCTGAGCTTCCGCTCGGTCATCACCTTCAACCTCGACGAGTACGAAGGCCTCGGTCCGGCCCATCCGCAGTCCTACCGGTTCTTCATGGAGGAGAACCTTTTCCGCCATCTCGATATCCCCACGGCCAACATCCATATCCCGGATGGGATGGCGAAAGACCCGGCGAGCCATTGCGCCGAGTATGAAGCGGCCATCCGCGCCGCCGGCGGCATCGATGTCCAGATCCTCGGCATCGGCCGGACGGGTCACATCGGCTTCAACGAACCGCCCTCGGCCGCCGAGAGCCGGACCCGCTGGGTGCACCTGGATGCCGTGACCCGCAAGGACAACTCGGTCTTCTTCGGTGATCTCGCGCAAGTCCCGCACGGCGCGCTCACGATGGGCGTGGCGACGATCCTCGAAGCCCGCCAGGTCGCGCTGATCGCCTTCGGCGAAGCGAAGTCCGAGATCGTGGCCCGAGCCATCAAGGAAGCTCCGTCCGCCGACTGCCCGGCGACCTGGCTGCAGCGCCACCCGGCCTGCACCTTCCACCTCGACGCCGCCGCGGCCAAGGGACTTTGAGACTACCGATGGACGTCACCCCACGCCATCGCTCCGCCATCGATCCGAACCTGGTGCCGGCGTCCCTCTGGACGCGCGCCTACCTCCGCCGCTGCGCCTCGACCCCGGGCTCCACGGAACTGACGATCGCCCTGCGACGTGCCGACGGCACGGCTTCTCTCTTTCATACAAAGATCCTCGCCGCCGGCATCGACGACGCCTCCACCTACCGGCATATCGAACGTTCGGTGAAGTTCCTGCTTTGGTCGCGAGGCGGCTCCGAAGTCCTGCTCAGCGGCCATTCCGCAGCGCACCTGAGTGCCAAACTCCAAGCCGAGTACGCCCCTTCAGGCCGGCGATCCTTCGACGCTGACTTCTTCCGGAAGGTCTTCGAAGCCCCTCTCACGTTCCGCAGCGTGGCCGCCGCCGAGCTTCCGGCCGCCTCCGCTTCGCATCTGCCCCTCGGCCGGCATCTCGACGGGTGCCGCATCGGTTTCGACCTAGGAGGCTCGGACCGCAAGTGCGCCGCCCTCATCGACGGTAAAGTAGTCTTCTCGGAAGAGGTGAAGTGGGATCCTTACTTCCAGTCCGACCCCGACTACCATCTCGACGGCATCCGCCATTCGCTCGAACTCGCCGCCCGTCACCTTCCCCGTGTCGACGCCATCGGCGGCTCCTCCGCCGGCGTCTACGTCAACAACAAGGTCCGCATCGCCTCGCTCTTCCGAGGCGTGACCGACCCGGCGGTCTTTGACTCCCGGGTGCGCGACATGTTCGTCGATCTCGCCAAGCAGCACGGCGTGCCTTTCGAGGTGCTCAACGACGGCGACGTCACCGCGCTCGCGGCGTCGATGTCCCTCGGCCGCAACGCCGTCCTTGGCGTCGCCATGGGCACGAGCGTCGCCGCCGGCTACGTGGACCAAGCCGGCAAGCTCACCAACTGGCTCAGCGAACTGGCCTTCGTCCCGGTCGACTACCGGGCCGACGGTCCGGCCGACGAATGGTCCGGCGACCATGGCTGCGCCGTGCAGTATTTCAGCCAACAAGGCGTAGGCCGCTTGCTTCCCTTGGCGGGCATCGTCCTGCCGCCGTCCTTGAAGCTGCCCGAGCAGCTCGAGGAACTCCAGCGTCTCATGCTCGTCGGCGACCCGCGCGCCCGTCAGGTCTACGAGGCCATCGGCATCGCCCTCGGTTACGCGATCGCTCACTTCGCCAGCTTCTACGAGATGAGCTGCCTCCTGATCATGGGCCGGGTGACCTCCGGCCATGGCGGCGACGTCATCATCGAACACGCCAAGGCTGTCCTGCGTGACGAATTCCCTGAACTTCGCATCGACCTCGTGGTCCCGTCCGAGAAAGATAAGCGACACGGACAGGCCATCGCCGCAGCCTCCCTCCCTTCCCTCCGCCGATGATCAAGCTCAACCCGCGCGCCCGCCTCATGATCCCGGACGGACTGGCCGCCCCGGAAGCCCTCCGCCGCACCACCCACCTCGGCATCGGCGCCCACCAGGATGACCTCGAGTTCATGGCCTTCCATGGCATCCTCGCCTGCTATGACCGGAAAGATCGCTGGTTCGGCGGAGTGACGATCACCGACGGACGCGGAAGCTCCCGCGCCGGCAAGTTCCAGGACTGGACCGACGATCAGATCGCCGCGGAACGTATCCGTGAGCAGGACGCCGCCGCGGTGATCGGCCAATACGCCTTCATGGCCCAGCTCGGCCATCCGAGCAAGTCCGTGCGCGACGCACGGGAGACGGTCGTCCGCGATGACCTCTTCCGGATCCTCGAAGCCACCCGACCCGAAGTCGTCTATCTTCACAATCTGGCCGACAAGCATGACACGCATGTCGGCTGCGCCCTCCGTTGCCTGGAAGCCCTCCGTCGCCTGCCCAAGGCCGACCGCCCGCAGAAAGTCTACGGCTGCGAAGTCTGGCGCGACCTCGACTGGCTCGTGGATTCCGAAAAGACCCCGATGCCCGTCTCGGCCCGCCCGGAGCTCGCCCGTGCATTGAACGAAGTCTTCGCGACCCAGATCGCCGGCGGCAAACGCTACGACCTCGCCGTCATCGGCCGCCGTACGGCCAATGCGACCTTCAGCCAGGCGCATGCGACCGACCAAGAGTCCGCCATGCAATGGGCGATGGACCTCACCCCCTTGGTCCAGGACGATTCGCTCGACCCGGTCGCCTACGTGACCGGGTTCATCGACCGACTGAAGACCGACGTCACCGCCCGCCTCCGCCAATCCCTCTGACATGAAACCTACCCTCCTCGTCCTCGCCGCCGGCATGGGCAGCCGCTACGGCGGACTCAAGCAGATCGACCCGATGGGCCCTTCGGGCGAGACCATCCTCGATTACTCCGTCTTCGACGCCCTGCGCGCCGGCTTCGGTAAGGTGGTCTTCATCATCCGCCCGGATTTCGAAAAGGACTTCCGCGAGCGCATCGCCGCGAAGTTCGCCGGACGGATCGACGTCGGTTTCGCCTTCCAGACCATCGATAAGCTCCCTGCCGGATTCTCCGTGCCCGCCGGACGCGAGAAGCCCTGGGGCACGACGCATGCCATCCTCTGCGCCCGCGACGCCGTCGCCACGCCCTTCGCCGTCATCAACGCCGACGACTTCTACGGCCAGGATTCCTACGCCGTCCTCGCGCGCCACCTGCAAAGCCTCGACGTGCGCTCAACCGACTACTCCATGGTCGGCTTCACGCTGAAGCACACCCTCTCCGAACACGGCACCGTCGCCCGTGGCGTCTGCCAGACCGACGCGTCCGGCCGCCTCACGGACATCCAGGAACTGACGAAGATCGCCAAGCTGCCCAGCGGCGCCGAGCACCGCGGCGAGGATGGCTCGGTCGTCAGCCTGACGGGCGAGGAGCCGGTCTCGATGAACATGTGGGGTTTCACGCCAGCCATCTTCCCGCAGCTCGCCGCCGACTTCGACGCCTTCCTCCGCGCCAAGGGCAACGAAATGAAGAGCGAAGCCTATATCCCGATGTCCGTCGGCAACCTGATCCGCGCCGGCCAGGCGACCTGCCAGGTCCTGCGCACCGACTCCGCCTGGTTCGGCGTCACCTACCGCGAAGACAAGCCCATCGTGCAGGCCAGCATCCTGCGCCAGGTGCAGTCCGGCGCCTATCCGGCCTCGCTCTGGTCCTGACATGGCCGCCACCGCCGCAGAAGCCTTGGTCGTCGCCTCCGGATTCCACTTCGGAGGGAAGATCGTCTCGGCGGCCCCTTATGGCAGCGGCCACATCAACGACACTTTCCTGACGCTGGTCGAAATCGCCGGCCAGCAGCGGCGCTTCATCCTGCAGCGCATCAATCACCAGGTCTTCAAGCAACCCGACCTGCTCATGGAGAACGTGGCGCGGGTCTGCGCCCATGCGCATGCGAAACTGCGCGCCGCCGGGACGGGCGACGCCCATCGTCGTGCCCTCCGGCTCATCCCGACGAATCAAGGCAAAGCCTGGCATGTCGACCCGAGCGGCAACCGCTGGCGTTGCTACGATTTCATCGAAGGGGCCACCGGACACGACGTGGTCCGCTCTCCCGCCCAAGCCGAGGCGGCGGCCAAAGCCTTCGGTGCCTTCCAATCCTTGCTCGCCGACCTGCCGGGAGAACGCCTCCACGAGACGATTCCGGATTTCCACCATACCCCGTCCCGCTTCGCCCGCTTCCAGGCGGCATTGGCCAAGGACAGCCACGGCCGGGCCGCCGCCGCCGGGCCGGAGATCGCCTTCGCCCTCGCCCGAGCCGGCGAGGTCAGCGTGGTCGTCGACGCTCTCCGCGACGGCTCGCTGCCCGAACGTGTCACGCACAACGACACCAAGCTGAACAACGTGCTCCTCGATGACGTCACCCAGGAAGGCGTCTGCGTCATCGACCTCGACACGGTGATGCCGGGCTCCGCCCTCTACGATTTCGGCGACTTGGTGCGTACCTCGACTTCCCCCGCCGCCGAAGACGAGACGGACCTCTCCCTGGTCCGCATGCAGCTCCCGATGTTCGCAGCCTTGGTCCGCGGCTACCTCTCCTCCGCCCGTGGCTTCCTCACGCCCCGCGAAAAGGAACTCCTGCCCTTCGCCGGCAAGCTCATCACCTTCGAGATCGGCCTGCGCTTCCTGACCGACTGGCTCGAGGGCGACACCTATTTCAAGATCAAGCGCCCGGCCCATAACCTCGACCGTTGCCGCACCCAGTTCAAGCTGGTCGCCTCGATCGAGGAACAGCTGCCCGCCATGCGGGAGATCGTCGCACGCGCATGAGCAAACGTGTCCTCATCACCGGCGGAGCCGGCTTCATCGGCTCCCATCTCGTCCGCCATTTCGCGGGTCAGGCGGAGGTCACCGTCCTCGACGACCTGCGGAGCGGCTACGCCCGGAATCTGGACGGCATCACCTGTCGCTTCGTGCGCGGCTCGATCCTCGACGACGCGTCCTTGCGTGAAGCGATGGCCGGAGCCGAAGAAGTGTACCATCTCGCCGCCATGATCTCGGTGCCGGAATCCGTCGCCAAGCCCGTGGAATGCGCCGAACTCAACACCGAGGGCACGCGGCGCGTCCTGGCCGCCGCCTTGGCCGCGGGCGCCCGCAAGGTGGTGCTGGCTTCCTCCGCCGCCATCTACGGCGACAACCCGACGGTGCCCAAGCTGGAGAGCATGTCGCCGGAGCCGAAGTCGCCCTACGCGGAGACCAAGCTCGCCGGCGAACGCCTCCTCGAAGCGTACCGTCAGGCCCACGGCCTCGGCACGACTTCCTTACGCTTCTTCAACGTCTTCGGCCCCCGGCAGGACCCGCACTCGGCCTACGCGGCGGCTGTGCCGATCTTCATCGCCAAGGCCCTCCGCGACGAGCCCATCGGCATCCACGGCGACGGCGGCCAGACCCGTGATTTCGTGCACGTGACGGACATCGTCGGAGCGCTGGCCTACGCCGGAGCTTCGGCCGAGATGGCCGGCACCTACAATGTCGGCTACGGCCGCAGCCAATCCATCCTCGAACTGGCGCAGGAGATCCTGCGTCTCACCGGCTCGAAGTCGGCGATCGAACACCTGCCGCCGCGGGCCGGTGATGTCCGGCACTCGCTGGCTTCGACGGAGCGCCTGCTGTCGGCCGGCTGGAAACCCAAGTCCTCGGTCCGATCCGGCCTGGCCGAGACGGTGGACTATTTCCGCAAGCTCAAGGCGTGACGACCAACGTCGCGCGCAGGAGCTCATCCTGGCCGTCGTTGAGATTCAGCCAGAAGTCGTAGGTCCCCGGCGCCGGCAAGCGCAGGCGGAAAGCCAACGTCGGGTTATCCGCGTATTCGCCGCCCTCGAGGGTCGGATGCATGTGCGCATAGCCGGCATCGGGACGGTCGACCGAAAAGACCACCGCATGCCCCAGCGAACCCATGATGGGTTTGAGGCGGAGGGTCTTGCCAATCGGCCCCGCCAGCCGGAGCCGGATCATCGCCGAGGAGCCGGTCTGGGTGGTCGAAGCCGTGAGCTCGACGATCCGGTTGCGGGTGACGACCCCCTGAGCGGAAGGCGCCGCCGTCGACGTCACCTCGGCTTCGGCGAGCATGGTGCGGGCGGTACGGACATCCGTGAAATCGACGTAAGCCCGGAGAGGCACGCCCTTCAGATGGGCAGGCAGTTCGAAACGCCAGGAACCGTCGGCGGCGGGCTGAGGATGCACGTGGGCATAAGCCCTTTCACCGCCGCGCTGACGGAGATGCAGATGGACTCGCTGCGTATGCGAGACGGCGACCTCGTGGGCGTAATACGGATGGCCATCATCCTTCAGCAGACGGAGCTCACCGGCCGTCCCGGCGGCGTCCATGGTCACCTTGAGTTCGACCGGAAAACGGAGCGTCCTCGGCGAGTAGAAATTAGCCTCTTCGTTGAGACCGCAGAACTCCAGCCCGTCGACGACGACCGGCTGGTGATCGGCGTGCAGGAACGTGCACTGGGTGTCGGGCAAGGCCCGCAGGCCGAAGAAACCTACGACGGCGACGAGCGTGATGATTCCGACCTGACGGAGGGGCGACATCAGCGGCGGGCGCCGGCGCCTCCTTCGAGGGCGAGCAATCGGCGGGCGACTTCTTCGGCGTCGAACGACGCGCCTTCGTTGCGGTAGGCGATCCGACCTTCGGGGGTGATGACGATGAGGGCGGCGTTATGGACGATCGTGCCGTCATCCCGGAGGGTCTGGATGCCGTAGTGGCGCATCAGGTCCTTGATCTGTCCGGCGTCGCCCGTGAGGAACCGATGGCGGGCATGATCGATGCCGTAGCCGTCGGCGTAGGCTCGGAGCTGGCCGGGGGTGTCGGTTTCCGGGTCAAAGGTGATCGTGACCAGCCGGATGCCGGCCGCCGCGGGATCTTTGGCGAGCTGATCGCCCAGAGACTTCATGCAGGCCGTCGAGGCCGGGCACATGCGGGCGACCCGGCAGCTGGTGAAGATGAAGTTCAGCGCGACGGAGTGGCCGAGGAGGTCCTTCTTCATCACCAGGCGGCCGTCCTGATCCCAGAGCGCCATGTTCGGCATCAGCTCGTTGGGCATCCGCGTGACCAAGCGGCCTTTGTCGACGGTCTCACGGCGCAGCACGTCGGTGACTTCGGCGACCCGTCGGAGTTCCTCGGGGTCGACCGAGACGATGCCACGGGCCACGGTCTCGTTGCCTTCTCTCACGGCGTCATACCTGACCAAGCGACCCGCCCAGCCCACCTTGCGGTCGCCCTCGGAGAAGCGACGCAGGAAGTTCGTCGAACCATCCGCATGCACGATCGTCGCCCATCCGTCCGCGGTGACGGAAACGACCTTCCCGGTCTCGGTGGCGGCGGAAAGTCCGACCACGGCCAGGAAAAGGAGGCAAAGATGGTTCATGTTCAGAGGTGTTCGCCGGAAGGACCAAGGAGCAACTCAATCATGCCATGTCGAACGCCGTAGTGCGAAAGATGGAAAGCTTCCGCCCCCGTCAGGTCCGCCAGCACGCAAAGGGTGATCAAAGCCGCGGGCATGATGTCGGCCCGGTCCGCCGGGATGCCGGGGATCGCCCGTCGCCCGGCCAGGTCGGTCGCGCACATACGATCGCGCAGCTCACGGATACGCAGGAGGGGCAGCCGTCCGCCGACCGGAGCTTCGCCCAAGGCTTCCAGATGCAGGGCCACCGCGGCGAAGACGCCGCCGGCGCCGACGACCAGGAACTTCTCGGCCGCGCCCGCCGGGACGACCGTCTGGAGAGAAGCAAGGAGATGGGTCCGGATGGAAAGCTGGTCGAGCTCGTCGACCGGACCGTCGCCACCACGCAAGAAACCATGGGTCAGACGGACCGAGCCCAAGGGAAAGCTGCGCGCGAGCACGCAACGCTGGCCGCGCAGGACGGAGACTTCGAGGCTGCCGCCACCGAGGTCGAAGGACAGGATGTCGGCGTAGGCCTGGTAAGCCGGATCGGAGCGGACGCCAGCCGCGGCGAGACGCGCCTCCACTTCGCCGGAGACGATGGTCAGCGGCACGCCGGTCGCCGCTTCGACCTGGCGGGCGAACTCCTGTCGGCTGACGGATTCGCGCACGGCGCTGGTGGCGAGCACGCAGCAACGGGTCGCGCCGAGCGAACGCGCGAAGGCAAGCAGTCGACCGATGGCCGCGACGGCTTCGGCGCGGGCCTCGGGAGCGAAAGGCTCGGCCGGACCGCCCTCGGGCTGCAGGCGGACAGGTTCGGACTTACGCCCGAGCTCCTTGCGGTCGGCGGCGGCCACGACGGCCACCTTGATGGAATTGGAACCTACGTCGACGACGGCGATGACGGACATGTTCAGAAAAGGAATTGGCCCTTGAGTCCGCCGATCAGATGGAAGCCATCCTGCGTTTCGAACTCCTTGGTGCGGGCGGCGCAGAAATAGGTCAGCGAACAGGACGAGACCTGCGCGGTGAATCCGAGGGCGGCCTGCAGGACGATCGGCGAACGCACCACTCCGCGCGAGTCGCGGAAGTTCGTGCCGTCGGTGGCGTAATTCCGGACGACGACCTCGACCTGCGTGTCGGCGAAACCCCAGAAGGCGAAGCCGTCCTTGCCCGGACCACGCAGGTCCGAGGACGGGTCGTAACCATTCGAGTGACGGATATAGCTGTGCCCCCAGGAACGTCCTAGGTCAGAACCCCAGCGGAACTGCGCGCCGAAGATGGCCTCGGTCCGCATCGTTCCGAGTTGCAGGACGGCCCGAGCGATGAGATCGCGGGTATCCTTGTCCGGACCATCGAGGTCGAAGCGATGGCGGAATTCGCCGTCGAGATTGAAGAGCAGTTCGTTGGGCAGCTGCGTACCCCAACCGACGGCCTGAGGGGTGCCGATGAGGTCGTGGAACTTGTTCTGGACCGTCTCGCCGCCAGCAGCGGGACCGATGACGCCAAACTTAGCCTCGACGGAGAACAGGCTGTCGCGCCGGCCCTTGCGCTCCAGGACGCGGCCGTAACCGTAACCGAAGTAGAGAGCGCCGGAATAAGGCAGATCCGTGTAAGGGGGAGACACCGAAGGAGGATTCAGCGTATCGGACGGCGTGTTGATCTCCTGAGTCACCGAGAAGAAGACGCCGTCATCACGGTTGGCCGACACCTTCAACCCTTGGGTGTAATATCGGTCCTTGTTCGTGGGCGTGAACTTGTCGTTCTCCTCCGTGACAGCGACCACCCAAGGGGTGTCAGCGGTCTCGGCCGCCGAGGCGAGGCCGGTGAAGCAAAGGAGGGCGAGTGGACGGGCGAAGGACATCGACGAAACGATAGCAAAGCGACGTCCGCAGGCAGGGACAACGCCTTTCTGACTTGTGAAGCCAAGGCTGCCCAAGTATTTGACCATCAGGATGTCCCAACCGCCCTCAGGCTCGCCTTTTGCCCGGACGGAAGTCCGCGCCGACGGCCTCGCCGTGGTGACGGTCGGCGGCTGCTGGAACCTCGACGACCCTCTCCCTTCCGTCGTCGTCCGCGGTGACCGCGTCCGGGTCGTGGCCGAGGACCTCGGTGAGTTCGACTCCTCCCTGCCCGCATGGCTGCATGCTCACGGCAAGAACATCCGCGAGTTCGACCTGACCGCCCTCCCTCCCCGCCTCCAGTCCTTGGTCCGCATGGCCGAGAAAGCCGCCTTCCAGGAGACGGGGGACGAGAAACAAGGCCTGCTGGAGCAGTTCGGCACGTGGGGCGTCGAAAGCGGCTCCTCCTGGGCCCGAGCCTTCGAGCATATCGGCCACACCTCCCTCGGCTTCGCCCGCATGCTCATCGGGCGGGCCAAGGTCAACTGGGGCGACTTCACGCTGCAGCTCCAGACCGCGGGCGTCGACGCGCTGCCGATCGTCGCCCTGCTCGGCTTCCTGACCGGCCTTATCATGGCCTACGTCGGCCTCATCCAGCTCCGGCAGGTCGGCGCGACCGTCTACGTCGCGAACCTCGTCTCCCTCGCCATGACCCGCGAGATGGGCGCCCTGATGACAGGCGTCATCGCCTGCGGACGCACTTCGACCGCCTTCGCCTCCCAGCTCGGCAGCATGAACGTCAGCCAGGAGACCGACGCCCTGCGCGCGCTCGGCATCCAGCCCGTCGAATACCTCGCGCTGCCGCGCATCCTGGCAGTGACGCTGATGGTCCCGCTGCTCGCGGTCTTCGCCACCTTCGTCGGCGTGTTCGGCGGGATGATAGTCGCCTGCGCGGGCGACCTGAGCGTCGAGCAATACCTCACGCAGGCGGTCCGGGCCATATCGTTCAAGAGCTTCCTGGTCGGCTTCATCAAATCCATCGCCTTCGGCTTCATCGCCGCCTGGGCCGGCTGCTACCGCGGCTCCGTCGCGAAACGCTCCGCCCTCGGCGTCGGCGAGGCCGCGACCTCGGCCGCGGTCCTCGGCATCACGCTGATCGTCATCTCC
Organism: Verrucomicrobiota bacterium; assembly: GCA_046052185.1. Taxonomy (GTDB): domain Bacteria; phylum Verrucomicrobiota; class Verrucomicrobiia; order Opitutales; family UBA953; genus UBA953. Next base: position 13,486 of record JBJOMV010000003.1, read on the forward strand.
GACGCGCTCTTCGCCGTCATCTTCAACCTCTTCAACCTGTGAGCGACCCGACGGACATCGTCAGCTGCGCGGACCTCGCCATCGGCCATGGCCGCAAGGTCATCATGGACCGGCTGTCCTTCGCCCTGCCCGCCGGCAAGATCCTCGCCATCGTCGGCCCCAGCGGCTGCGGCAAGAGCACGCTCATGCGCGCCCTCGGCGGACTGGACGCCCCGCTCGGCGGAAGCGCCCGGCTGATGGGCGTCGATCTCGCCACGGCGGACGATCCCGCCCGACAGGACATCCTGCGCCGCAGCGGCTTCCTGTTCCAAGGCGCCGCCTTGTTCTCCTCGCTGACCCTGCGCGAGAACATCGAGATGCCCATGCGCGAATTCCTGCGCTGCCCGGCCAAGGAGATGCGTCAGCTCGCCGAATACAAACTGGCCTTGGTCGGACTGGCCGACGCCATGGACAAGCTGCCCTCCGAGATCAGCGGCGGCATGGCTAAGCGCGCCGGCATCGCCCGGGCGATGGCGCTCGACCCCCGGGTCATCTTCCTCGACGAACCCAGCGCCGGCCTCGACCCGATGAGTTCCGGAAGGCTCGACGAACTCATCCTCCGCCTCCGCGAGGCCTTCGGCACCACGGTGGTCCTGGTCAGTCACGAGATCCCAAGCATCCTGCGGACGGCGGACTTCTGCATTTACCTCGACCCGGAGACGGGCACCATGGGCGCATACGGGCCGCCGAAAAGCTTCCTTCAGGCTGGCCAACCCCCGAAGGTGCACGCCTTCTTCACCCAAGCACGTATCGACTGACCATGCGCCGTTCCGCCAACATGACACTGATCGGGGCCTTCGTGGCCGGCGGGATCCTGCTCATCATCGCCGCCGTCGTCCTGCTCGGCGCGGGCTCCTTCACCGGCGCCAAGCCGGAAGCGATCGCCTACTTCGACGATTCCGTGAGCGGACTCGACATCGGCGCCCCGGTCAAATTCCGCGGGGTCACGATCGGCAAGGTCAGCCAGGTGCTGCTCCACACCTCGGGCCAGTCCGCCGCCGACTACTCGGTGCCGGTCGTGATGGAGTTCTCGCCGGACCTGCTGACTCGCCGCGGACTCGACCAAGCCCTCCTGCAGAAGGAAGGCCTCGGCGTCTCGATCAGCAAAGGTCTGCGCGCCAAGCTGCAGCAACAGTCGGTGGTCACGGGCGTGCTCTACGTCGAGCTGGATTACTTCCCCGACTCGACGTTCAAGCTCCACGCCAAGGACGGACCGCTCCCGGAGATCCCGACCCAGCCTTCGAACCTCGGCGCCCTGACGAAAGCCATCTCCCAGACGCTCGACCAGCTCAGCCGCATCGACTTCGTCAACATCACGAAGAAGGTCGATTCGATCCTCGGCCGCATCGACCAAGGCGCCGCGCAGATCGACTTCGAGAAGATCAACGGCAACCTCGTCGCGGCGTCGGCCAACATCGTCAAGATCACGGGCGACCCGACCATCCCCCGCGCGGTGGCCGACTTCTCCGCCGCGATGCAGGGCGTCGACGCCTTGGTGAAGCGTCTCTCCTCCAAGGTCGATCCCGTCGCCGACGACATCAAGGGCATGGCGATCGCCGGCCGCAAAGCCCTCGAACGCCTCAACGAGACCTCGGAACACCTCCGGACGCTGACCAAGCCCGGCTCACCCGCGCGACGGGAACTGGACCAGGCGCTCGCCGACGTCTCCGAAGCCGCGCAAGCCATCCGCTCGCTGGCCGACTTCCTCGAACGCAACCCGGAGACGATCATCCAAGGGCGCAGCAAGTCCACCGCGCCCTCCGCCCAGCCCAAAGAGGCGGCGCCCGCCAAATGAACCTGCGCGCCGTCATCGTTCTTCTGTCCGCGCTCCTCAGCGGCTGCATCATCTTCGACCAGAAGAGCGAGGCCGTCGTCTTCCATCAGTTCTCCGCGCCGGTCGCTCAACCGAATCGGGCCGTCTCCGCCGGACCGCAGCTCTTCATCCCGCGGGCCGTCATCCCTTCCGCCCTCCGCCGGCCCAACGTCGTGCTGCTCGATGACGCCGGCTGGGTGCACATCGAGGACGCCCATCGCTGGGTCTCCCCGCTCGACCGCGCCATCCCGGAGACCGTCGCCCGCCATCTCACCGCACGGACCGGCGTCGTCGCAGCCACGCAGACGCCTTCCGAAGACCACCTGGTGCTATTACTGACCGTCGACAAGATGGAGATCTTCGCGCCGGCCGGGCCCGAACGCTCGATCTTCGCCCTTCCGGGCGGGACGGACAAGGCTTCCACCGCTACGTTGCAGCTGAACTGCCGCCTCGAGAAAGCCGACGGAACGCTCGTCGCCGTCAAGACCCTGACCCACGCCACCCCCCTCAAGGAACGCACTGCCGTCGCGTTCGTTCAGGCCCAGTCCGCCAACCTGGCGGTGCTGTCCTCCGAACTCGCCCCTTGGCTGCAGGCCCCGGCCCCTTCTTCTTCGAAATGACCACGCCTTCCTCCCCTCGGCCCAACGGCTTCTCCGAAGCCACCGGCGAGATCTGCTACGACCTGCCGTCGTCCTACATCCCGCATGCCGGCACCGGCCTGCTGCACCTGCCGCGCTTCCTGGCCAAGGCCCGGAAGCATGTTAAGGGTGAGCTGCCGAAATCCTACCAGCGCAATTTCTGCAAAGGGTTCGACCGTTTCCTCTGCCTCCACCTCGGCGTGGATCCCGAACAGGTCGTCGCCTGCGTCCGCGAGGCCCGCGACGACGCCGACCTCGACGCCCGTCTGAAGGCCCTTTTCCCCGCCGATCTCCGCGTGCACGTCTGGAACCGCGAACTGGTCCAGAAAGGCATGAGCGAGATGGGCCGCGAGGCCCTGCTCGACGCCAAACGTAAGATGAACGCCGAGCACCGCACGGACGTCATCTCGTTCGCCGACATGATCGACTTCGACGAGGGCCGCATTCTGTGAACACCCAAGACCCCCACCCGCACCGCCTGATCCTCCGAGGCATCGCTCCGCTGCTCGCCTGCCTCAAGCATCACCCGAAGGCGCTGCGGGAAGTCGTCGCGACGGCCGCGTTCGCCCCGATGCTCGCCGAACACGACGCGACCTTCGCCGAACTCGGCGTCAAGACGCGCGTCGTCGGCGCGATGGAACTCGCCCAGACCGCCGAAGGTCCTTGCTCCGACGTGTGCGCCCTGACCATGCGCCCCGAACCCGGCCTGGCGCGCATCTCCGATTTCGCCGAATGGCGCGAAAGCCGCGAGAGCATCGTCATCGCGGACGGCGTCACCGATCCTGCGGACCTCGCGGCGATCGCCCGTGGCATGGCCGCCTTCGGCCTCAAGCGCCTGCTGCTTTCCGGCGGCGCCGAGAAACTCGCCTACGATCCGGAGGTCTGGCACCTCGCCCGCGGCGCCATGGAACAACTCCGCATCATGCGCGCCGCCGCCCTCGGCGGCCTGCTCAAGCTCGTCGAAGACCGTTGCTGCGTGGTGGCCCTCTCGCCGGACATGGGACGCAAGATCGACCTCGCCGTCCCCGTCCGCGTGCCGGCCCGTCACCTCGCCCTGCTCATCCCGGGCGGACGCCTCGACCCGGACATCCAGCCGCGGGTCGAACACTGCTACCGCTTCCCCGGCCTCGTCGGCCAGCCGCCGCTCAGCCTCGCGGAAATCGCCCCGCTGGCGCTCGCCTGGTTCGCCTCCACGCCCCAACCCCGCGCCGACGGCTTCCTGTCCCGCAAAAGGGCTCGCCACGCCAAGGACAAGGGTTCCAATCCCGCTAGCTGACCCCCATGTCCCAACCTACGCCCGGCAAAGGCGAGAACGTCCTCTCGCTCCAGAACATCAGCCGAACCTTCTTCACGGCCCTGCAGCGCCAGCATGACATGCTCGCGTTCAGCATCGCCGGCCTGCACACGGCCGACCCGAAGGCCTACGAGCACTTCTCGACCGTCTCGCGCGTGATGCCGGTCCCGCAGGCGCACCTGCCCCCGGAACAGATGCTCGCCTACGCCCGCGGCCTGATGCTCCGGACGACGATCAACGACCTGCTGACGCTGTCCTCGGAGTGCATGTCGCAGTGCTACCTGCTCTGCCTCTTCATCCGCGAACAAGGCAAGAACCCGCGCCGCGATCCGCTCGTCGAGAAGATCATCGGCGAGAAGCACCAGGCCTTCGTGAAGATGAACCTGCAGTCCCGCTTCACGGCGCTGGAGGAAGACTTCGGCATCGTCTGCGAACTCGAAGACGGGATCTTCAGCCTCGCGGCCGCCCTTCGCGTGCTCGCCCGCGGCGGCCTCGTGACCAACGACGATATCACGCCGGACGGCTCGCTGACCCTCGAATTCAAGGCGATGAAGGACGTCGAAGTGCTCCCCGAACCCGCGGCCGAAGCCGCCGCGCCGACCCCGCCTCCCGGCGTCACGGTGCATGGCGCCGGCGAAGTAGGTAAGCCGAAGACGATCGCCCGCCTCAGCGACACGACCCGCACCTTCAAGCCCGGCGAGATCCTCGACCTGACCGACACCGAACTCCTCGGCCTCAACATCACCGCCACGAAGTTCGTCGACGGTCTCCTGCGCTCGGTCGACCACTTCGGTCGCGCCCAGCTCGGCGAAGGCGCCTAAGCGATGAAGGAGCCCGCGACGATTCCCCGCCGCGCCTGGCTCTGGGTCTTCGCCGCCTATCTGTTCCAAGCCATCCCCGCCGCGGTCCGCGACGAAGCCCTCCCCGTCGCGCTCAAGGACCTGGGCTACCCCGACGCCCGGAACACCCGGGCTGTCGCGGCCTTCGGACTGATCGTGGGCTTCAAGATCCTCCTGTCCCCGCTGGTCGCGGGCTTCGACCCGCGCCGCTTCATCCTCGCGTCACAACTCGGTATCGCCGCCGTGTTCGGCCTGATGGCCATGTTCCTCGGCGCCGGCGAGGCCTCGATGAGCGGCATCGTCGGCTGCCTCATCATGTTGTCGCTGCTCGCCGCCGCGCATGACTTCGCGCTCGACGGTTATTTCGTCGCCGCGCTCGACGACCGGAGCCGCGCCACGCATGCCGGCGTATTGAACGTCGCCACGAAGGTCGGGGCGGTGCTCGCCGGTCCGGGTCTCATCTGGCTCGTCGGTCGCATCATGGACCAAGGCCCGCAGACCGTGGATGCTTGGTCCTGGGCGATGGTCGCGGCGGCCCTGCTCGCCCTGATCACCCTCGGCGCCAACGCCTGGGGCCTCGCCGCCGAACCCCGGACCTCTTCCGACCTTAGCACGGTGAAGGAGCGCTTCGCCGTCATGCTGGCCGGCCTCCGCTCGCTCGGGAGCGACCCGAGGCTTTACGCCGTGCTCGGCCTGATCCTGTTCTACCGCGCCAGTGAAGTGCATATGGCCCGCATCATCCCGCTCTTCTCCAAATCCGCCGAGAACGGCGGGCTCGGCCTGGACAACGAGACCTACGCCTTCCTGCGCATGCTTTCCGCGGTCGGCGGCCTGGCGCTCGGCGGCGTCATCGGCTCGCTCGTCGTCGCCCGCCTGGGACTCGCCCGCTCGCTCCTCCCGCTCGGCGTGATCATGCACCTGCCGCTGGCGGCCTTCGCCTGGCTGGCCTATGACGGCTCGCACGACCTCCGCGTCATCGGCGCCGTCTTCATCGTCGAATACGTGGCCTATGGCGCCGGCCTCTGCGCCCTGATCCTCGCTATGATGAAGCTCGCCGCAGGCCCGGGCGCCGCGGTCCGTTACGCCGCGCTCTCGACCTTCGCCCTGCTCGCCAATTACCTGCCGGGCCTATGGGCCGGCGCTCTGGCCGAGCAGCTGGGCTACGCGCACTACTTCCTGTTCGCGCTGAGCCTCGCCATCCCGGGCATCATCTCGGCCGTGGTGGCGAAACGCCACTTCACGGAAGCCTGATCAGGCCTTCGGGAGGACGACGAGCTCCTGCTCGAACTTGCGGTCGAGGAATCGTCGGGCGAAGGCCTGCACGGCGGCTTCGTCGGTCAGCGCCATGCGGCGTTCCCACTCGGCGTCGAAATTGGCCCCGAGTCCGGCGACTTCGCGGACGAGCGCGCCCTGCATGCGGGCGCCGGCGGACTGACGGCCCTGACGGCGGGAGACCCGCATCCGACGCTTGGCGTCCGCGATCTCGTCCGCGCCGAACTTACCGGCCCGGAGGCGTTCCAGTTCGAGGCGCATCTCGGCGATGACGGCGGCCGCGGAGGCCGGCGCGGTACCGGCGTAAAGATAGAACATGCCCTGGTCGACGACCTCGACGCGCGTGGCGCCGACGAAATAGGCCATGCCCTTCTCTTCGCGCACGCGACGGAACAGTCCGCTGGCCATGCCGCTGAGGAGTTCTTCGGTGACGTTCGCCGCGACGACCTCATCGGGCGCGAAGCCGCAATGCGGGAAAGCCAGGGCCACGACGGCCTGTTCGCCGGTGGCATGCTCCTGCAGGCGGGAGGCGGCCGCCGGCACGTGCAGCGGCAATGTCCGGCGGGTGAACGCGGCCTTCGGCATAGCCCCGAAACGACGGTGAACGAAATCCAGGACCGCCTGACGGTCGAAGGCGCCGCTCACGCCGACGACGACGTTGTCCGCCACGACCAGCTTGCGGTGCAGTTCCGCGAGATCCGTCGGCTCGATCCGGGCCAAGGTCTCCGGCGTGCCGCACGCGTCGACCGCCAGAGGATGGGCTCCGAAATACTGGCGCTGGAGACGCAGGCGGGCCTTCTCGACGATGTCGTCTTCGGCTTCCCGGCAGGCGCTGATCAGGGCGGCGCGTTCGGTGGCGAAAGTCTCGGGGAGGAACCGGGGCGTCAGGACGCCATCGGTCACCAGTTCGGCGAGCTGGTCGAAATCCGAACTCAAGGCTTCGCCCCAGAGCCCGCAGGAGACCTGCGAACCGTGGTCCGCGAAAGTGGCGCCGAGTCCGTCGACCAACCGGGCGACTTCCTCCTTGGTGCGACGGGCGGTATCCCGGGCGAACAGCGTGCCGAGCAGACCGGTCGTGCCGCGCTTGGCTTCGTCCTCATAAGCGACGCCGGCCGCCAGGAAGACCCCGAGGCCCGCCTTGGGGATGGTGTCGTCGTGCTGCAGCACCACCCGGACGCCGTTCTCCAGCGTCAAAGTCTCGAACCGATCAGGCGTGGCCACGGCGGAAGCTCTCGGGGCGACGGCCTTGACCTGAGCCGAGCGCATGGTGCCAAGGGTCACGTTCTCCGCGCGAAGCCACTTCCGAGCCTCCCGGGTGAGGTCTTCGGCGCCGAGTCGGGCCAGGTGTTCGACTCCGCGCTGGGGCCAGGCGATGTCATGACCGATCGTCGCCGCATGGGCGACCCGACTGGTCAGGCCATGGATGTTCTTCTGGCCGTTGACCATCCCCACCACGGACTGGCGGCGCACCTTCGCGAACTCATCGGCCGTGACGCCTCGCTGGAGCAGTCCGTCGACGACCTCGGCGATGGCGCGCTCCACGACACCCGCATCCGACCCGGCTTCGCCGCTCCAGCTGCACCAGGCGAGACCCAGGTCCCGGATGCCGAAACCGGAGGCGTCGATCGCATGCACGAGCTTACGCTTCTCGCGGAGTTCGCTCCACAGCAAGGAACTGTTACCGGCGCCGAGCACTCCCAGGAAGAGGTCCGTCGCGAGACGGCCTTCGTCGAAATAACCCGGGATGCGCCAGCTGGAGACGCCCTTCACGGTGCTGACCTCGCGCACGAGGTCGGCCCGGCGGACGCCGCCCTGCGGGGGCTCGAACTGATCCGGAGCCTCGACGAGCGGGCGGCGGGCGAAACGACCGAACCAACGTTCGGCGGAGGCGAAGGCTTCCTCAGGAGGCATGCTGCCGCCGAGCGCGAGCACGACATTGGAAGGCACGTAACGTCCGGCATGATAGGCGCGGAGGTCGTCGGGGGTGATGCGGATGAAGAGCTCGCGGTGGCCGATGACGGGCTGGCGGAGCGCATGCGCGCGGACGGCTTCCTCGAGCACCGACTTCGCGAGCATCTGGTCGTGCTCGTCGTCGCACATGGCAATCTCACGCAGGATGACCTCGCGCTCCATGCGCGCGTCGGCGTCGGTGATCAGCGGGTCGAAGACCATGTCGGCGATGGCCTCCATCGCGGTCTCGAAACCCTCCTGCGGGGCGTCGACGTAATACACCGTCCGGTCGAAGGTCGTGTAGGCGTTCGAAGAACCGCCGCTGCGGTGGATGGCGTCGGTCAGTTCCCGGTTCGTGAAACGTCCGGTTCCCTTGAAGACCATGTGCTCCAAATAGTGCGAGATCCCGGAGCCTTCCCAGCGGCCCTCATGGATGCTGCCCGTGCGCACCCAGGCCTGGACGGTGCAGAGGCCGATGCCGGGGCGGTGGGAGTAGATGACCTCGAGTCCGTTGGCGAGCACCCGGCGTTCGGGCACAGGGCCGGCGATCTGGGCGAAACTCAGGCCTTCGAGGGTGGACATAGGGTGGATGTATGCCCTTCCCTCGCCGGGGCGCAAGTGCGACCCTGACAAGGCGGCGGAGCACTCTGACATTGAAAACGCCGTCCGGCCTCCGTATCACCGAACTTCGCTCGCCGCGCTCCGCGGTCAGCCCTCCCTCTCCCCTGCCCTTTCGATGTATATTCCGCCTGAAATCCGCGCCCAGATCGAAGAGGTCGAACGCCGCGCCGGCCACCTCTGGAAGTTCCTGGACGTGACGGGCAAGCAGGGTCTCATCGCCAAGCTCGAGGAGCAGATGGGCGCCCAGAATTTCTGGGACAGCCAGAAAGCCGCCCAGAAGGTCATCGGCGAGTGCAACGGCTACAAGAACATCGTCGGCCCCCAGGTCGCCTTCCGCCGGCAGATCGACGACGTCAAGACCCTCGCGGAACTCATCGCCGAATCGCCGGACGGCACCGCCGACGCCGAGCTCGAGGAACTCCGCAAGCTCGCCGCCGACCTGCTCGCCGGCGTCGCCGACCTCGAGATCGCCTCCTTCCTTTCCGGCCCCCACGACAAGTCCAACGCCATCGTCACGGTCAAGGCCGGCGCCGGCGGCACGGAGTCCAACGACTGGGCCGACCTGCTCTACCGCATGTATACGCGCTGGGCCGAACGCCGCGGCTTCAAGATCGAAGTCGAAGACATCGCCGAAGGCGAAGGCGCCGGCATCAGCCAGGCCACCTTCCGTCTCGAAGGACCGAACGCCTACGGCTACGTCAAGGCCGAACGCGGCGTCCATCGCCTCGTCCGCATCTCCCCCTTCGACGCCAACGCCCGACGTCACACGTCCTTCGCCTCCGTCGACGTCGTCGCGGAGATCGACGATGACATCGACGTCGAGGTGAACGAAGCCGACCTGCGCGTCGACGTCTACCGTTCCAGCGGCAAGGGCGGCCAGCACGTCAACAAGACCGAATCCGCGGTGCGCCTGACGCACATCCCGACGGGCATCGTCGTGGCCTGCCAGCGCGAGCGCTCCCAGGTCAAGAACCGCGCCCTGGCGATGAAGATCCTCCGCGCCCGCATCTACGAGAAGACCATCGACGACAAGCGCGCCGAGATGGAGAAATATTACGGCGAGAAGGGCGACATCGGCTGGGGCAACCAGATCCGCTCCTACGTCTTCCAGCCTTACCAGATGGTCAAGGACCTGCGCACCGGGGTCGAGACGGGCAACATCCAGGCGGTCATGGACGGCGACATCGACGCGTTCATCAACGGCTGGCTCCGCGCCGGCGGCCCGCGCACGCGCAACAAGGACATCAAGATCGAGGACTGAGTCCTCCGCGCCATGCCCACCCGGGAAATCCTCCGACAGAAGCTCCTCGATACTCCGCTGTTCGCGGAGAAGATCTGGAAGCTTTCGCCGGAGCCGTGGGCCCTGACCGAAGCCCAGCTGCGTGACCTGAAGCGCATCGGCGCGGCCTGCCTGAGCTACCACCGCGCGCTCGAACGCCTCTACGTCCGTTCCTTCTCGGGCAAGAAGATCCTGCGTAACCGCGAGGTCTACGCCCCGTGGGTCGCCGAATACCTCGACCGCTATAAGCCCGCCGGCCTCGTGGCCCATGGCCGCCATCGCGCCGTGAAGAACCAGTGCCCGGTCGTGCTCAGGCCGGACCTCCTCATCACCGAGCAGGGTTTCACGATGACCGAACTGGACAGCGTCCCCGGGGGCGTCGGCCTCACGGCCTACCTCAACGAGGTCTACGCCGAGGATTACCCCGGCGTGATCGGACGCACCGGCATGCCCGACCGCTTCATGGCCTCGCTGGGACGGCTGACCCCGAAGGAGAAATTCCCGCTGGTCGCGATCGTCGTCAGCGAGGAAGGCGCGACCTACCGTCCGGAATTCGAATGGCTCGGCGAGAAGCTGCGCTCGCTCGGACACGACGTGCACGTCGTCGAACCCTCCCAGGTCATGCAGATGGGCGACGGCTCCTACGTCCCGGTCGACGGCGCGCCCCGGCGCGTCGACATCCTCTACCGTTTCTTCGAACTCTTCGACCTAGCCAACGTCAAAGGCGCCGACGGCATCTTCAACGCGGTCGAAGCCGGCTCGCTGACGCTGACGCCGCCGATGAAGGCCTTCCAGGAAGAGAAACTCGGCCTCGCCCTGCTCCATCATCCGCAGCTCGCCGAGTTCTGGAAGGAGAACCTGCCGGAGGATCACCACGAGGCCTTGTTCCGCATCGTCCCCCAGACCTGGATCATGGAGAAGACGGAGCTGCCGCCGACGGCCGTGCTCCACGCGCCGGGCGTGAACGGCCGGCCGATCCGCGAATGGGCCGAACTGGCCGAGGCTTCGCAGCGCGAACGCAACCTGATCATCAAGGCGAGCGGGTTCCACGAGACCGCCTGGGGTGCCCGCAGCGTGACCCTAGGCAGCGACGTCTCCCGCGACGAATGGCTGGAGGCCATCGAAGAAGCCCTGAACCCGGAGAACGAGACCTTCCACGTGATGCAGGCCTACCACAAGCCGTCGCGCCTGACCCACCCGGTCTATGCCGACGACGGTTCGGTGGTGCCGGCCGATGGTCGCGTCCGCCTCTGCCCGTATTTCTTCGTCGACGGCGATTCGGTCGAGCTTTCGGGCATCCTGGCGACCTTCTGTCCGGCGGACAAGAAGATCATCCACGGGATGAGCGACGCGGCCCTGCTGCCCTGTCACGTGGCCGGCTGAGGGGCGTGCGTCGCCTTGCTTCCGGCGGGCTTTGCGGCCAAGGTAGGCCCATGAGACTCCTCGCCCTCGGTCTGCTCTCGCTCCTAGGCCTTTTCGGCGACCTCGCGGCCGCCGTCCGCACCAAGGTCGACCTGGTCAACCTGACCCCCGATATCCGTCCGGGCGAGAAGGCCCTGATCGCGATGCGCTTCCGCTGCGACCCTCACTTCCACATCTACTGGAAGAACCCCGGTGACGCCGGCCAGTCCCCCACGGTCGAATGGCAGGAGAAGTCCGGAGCCACCGTCGGCGCTTTCGTCTGGCCCGGCCCCAAGCTGCTCGACCAATCGGGCGTCTACAACTTCGTCTACGAGGACGAGACCCTGCTGCTCATGGAAGTCGCCGTCCCGGCCGGCGCCAAGGGCGCGCTGACCTTCAAGGGCAAAGCGGAATGGCTCGAATGCGACGACTCCGGCTGCTGGCCGCATGACAAGCAGGTCGAACTCACCGTCCAGGTGGGCGCCGGAAACGTCGCCTACAAATACGACACCAAACTCTATCCGGCGCTCCGCCCTCGCCTCACCACGACTGCGACGAGCGACGGCAAGACGCTCACGGTCGCCGTCCCGGCCGGCGAGAAACTCCCCCAGACCTGGTTCCCGGAGCGCGGCTTCGTCGCCCCGACCGCGACGGCCAAGCAGAAGCAGGCGGGCGGTAACGTCGTCTTCGAACTGGCCGACGCCACGGAGAAACTGGATTCCGGCGAACTGATCTTCACCACGCGGGCGGCCGACGGCGGATTCGTGGACATCAAGGCTGTCCTGGGCGGTGCGCCGGCCAAAGTCGCGCCCGGTCCGGAGGCCAAGCCGACGAAGACCTCCGGCGAATGGCAGCCTTGGTCACCGGAAGCCCAGGCTAAGGCCTTGGCCGAAGGCAAGACGGTCTACGTCGATTTCACCGCGCGCTGGTGCGCCACCTGCCAGGTCAACAAGCGCGTCTACACGCAGGGCGACGTCGCGCATGCCCTTTCGTCCGCCGGCGTGGTCATGCTCAAGGCCGACTGGACCAAGAAGGACGAGGTCATCGCGCAGGAGCTCGGCAAGTACGGCCGCACCGGCATCCCCCTGAACGTCTTCCTCAAGGCCGGCCAGCCGCCGGCGATCCTTTCCGAGGCGCTCACGGGCACCGAAGTGCTGGCGGCCCTGAAGTCCGTCGGTGAAGGCAAGGCCTATCAGGCCGAGACCACGACGCATTCGTTCTTCATCTGGATGCTCCTGGCTTTCGGCGGTGGCGTCCTGCTCAACCTGATGCCCTGCGTCTTCCCGATGATCGGACTGAAGGTGCTCGGTTTCGCCAAGGAAGCCGGTGCCTCGCGCCGTACCGTGGTCCTCAACGGCCTGCTCTATTCCGCCGGAGTCATCGCGAGTTTCCTCGTGCTCGCCCTGCTGATCATCGGGCTCAAGTCCGGCGGTTCTTCCGTCGGCTGGGGCTTCCAGATGCAATCGCCAGGGTTCGTGCTCGGGACGTGCGTGCTCATGATCGTCCTCGGACTCAGCCTCGCCGGCGTGTTCGAGATCGGCACCGGCCTCGGCGGCGTCTCCGCCGGCGACGGCGAAGGGCGCACGGCGACCTTCCTTTCCGGAGTGCTCGCGACGGTGGTCGCCACGCCCTGCACCGCCCCTGGACTCGGCGCGGCCCTCGGCTTCGCTTTGGACAAGGATCGTTCGACCTCCGAGACGTTGCTCTTCTTCACGGTCATCGGCCTGGGCATGGCCCTGCCCTACCTGTTGCTCTCCGTCTTCCCGCGCCTCGCGGCGATGCTGCCCCGTCCCGGCGAATGGATGGAATCCTTGAAGCAAGGCATGTCGTTCCCGCTCTTCGGTTATGCGCTCTACCTGCTCTGGGTGCTCAACGCGCTCGTCGAAGATGCGGCCTGGGTACGCGACGCTTCGCTGGGCCTGGCGCTCATCGCCACGGCCTGCTGGGTGCTCGGACGCTGGGGTGCCCTGCATCGCACCGACCGCGAACGCCTGACGGCGAAGCTGACCTCGGGCGCTCTGTTCGTCGGTACGCTCGCCTACCTCTACGCGACGCTGCCCTGAGCTTCCGTCGATACCGTCCAACAAAAAGGCCCGCCATCCGGCGGGCCTTCTGCTTGCGATCGAATCAGGCTTAGAGAGCGCTGACCGGAGCCGGAGCGGAACCGGCGGCGGCCGGAGCCGGAGCGGCGACCGGGCGGTTGGCCGCGGCGGCGCCACCGTAGTTCACGTCGACGACGATGGCCTTACGATCCTTGGCACCGGACTGACGACCGGCGGCGGACTTGTCGGCCTGCTGGGAACCGAGGGCCATGATCTCGCTGTTGGCCTGGTTGGCGCCGAGGCCAACGAGGTAATCACGGACGGACTGGGCGCGACGATCGGAGAGACCGAGGTTGTACTCTTCGGTGCCGAAAGTGTCGGTGTAGCCGGCAATGATCACCTTGGTGCCCTTGACGCGGGCGATGGCGGCGTCGAGCTTACCGCGCTCGGCGGACGAGACGTTGTAGCGATCGAAGTCGAAGTAGACGGTGGCGAGGATGGCCTCGGGCGGGATGGTGCCGTTACGGATGGCGTTGGCCATGGCATCGTAGCCGGTCGGACGGGTGTCGAGGGTTTCGCCGTTGAAACCGTTGCCACCCTTACCGGAGGACAGGGGCTGGAAACCGGCGGGGATGCGGGAGGTGCAACCCACGACGAGGGCGGAAAGGGCGAGAAGGAAGGTGAGACGCTTCATGGTGTGAGGGGAATAAAAGAATAGCGGGCGGGACTGGGCAAGCCTTGTCTCCTCAGTACCGAGGCACCTTGGGGTCGACCTTCAGGGACCAGGCGTCGATGCCGCCCTGCAGGTTGCTCACACGGGCAAAGCCCTTGGACCGCAGGAACTGCGTGACCCGCATGCTCCGGCCTCCGTGATGGCACTGGACCAAGACCCAGGCGTCGGCGGGAATCTCCGCCAAACGGGTCGGCACGGTGTTCATCGGCATCAGACGGGAACCCTCGATGCGGCAGACCGCATATTCATCGGTCTCGCGGACGTCCAGCAGGACGGGCGGGTTCGGGCCGGCCAGGAGGCGGCTGGCTTCTTCGACGGAAATTTCGAGCGGGGTTTCGGACATGGCGGGAGAAAGGGTCGGGCAGACGACAGGTGCGTAAGCGCTTTTTTCGAGGCTACGGATCGTGGCGGATGCCCCGCAGCACGGGCAGGCCGGATCGGGCGCGAGGCCCAGCCGACGCGAGGTGCCGGCTTCGATATCGACCACGAAAAGCCGGGACTGGTTCCGCTGTCCGAGGAGCAGCGCGATGGCTTCGGAGGCCATCCAAGAACCGATCACGCCACAGGTGGCGCCGAAGACGCCGGCGTCGGCGCAAGTCGGCACCGAGGCGGCGTCCGGAATGACCGGGTAGAGACAACGGTAGCAACCGGCCCCTGGAAGGAAGACTCCGACCTGGCCGGTGGCGCGGAGGACGCTGCCATGGACCAACGGACGGCGGCCAAGGACGCAGGCGTCGGCGGCGAGGAAGCGCGTCGCGAAATTGTCAGTACCGTCGATGATCAAATCGTAGCGCGCGACGAGGTCGGCGGCGTTCTCGACCGTGAAGCCTTCGGGGTGCAAGGCCACCTTGAGCCCGGGGTTGATCTCGCCGAGAGCTTCGGCCGCCGAGACCGTCTTGGGCAGACCGAGGGTGTCAAAGCCGTGGACGATCTGGCGATGCAGGTTGGAGATCTCGACCTTATCCGGGTCGGCGATGCCGATTAACCCGACACCCGCGGCGGCCAGATAAAGCCCGACCGGGGAACCGAGTCCACCGGCGCCGAGAATCAGGACCTTGGCCTCGCGGAGGCGGAGCTGACCGGTTTCCCCTACCCCGGGCAGACGAATCTGCCGGGAGTACAAGGCCCTCTCGTGGTCGCTCAGGCGCTGGTCCGCGGACATGCCGACAGTCGAACCCCCGCGACGAACGGTGTCAAACCGCCCCTTCCACGTGTCGGATTGAATATTCGTCCAAGGTGCCCCAACTTGACCCCGTGGCTCAGGTCTTCCTCGGCATCGATTATGGCTCCCGGCGGGTGGGGCTGAGCCATGCCGACGAACTCGGCTTCGCCTTCCCCCTGCCCGCCGCGGTCGCCGAGGACGCCGAGGCCCGCTTCGCCCAGATCGGCAAGGAGATCGCCCGGCTCAAGGTCACGCTCCTCGTGCTGGGCTACCCGCTTTCCGTCGAGGGCGAGCGCACCAAGCGCTGCGACGAGGTCGACGTCTTCGCGGCGGAGCTGACCCGTCGCTTCAACCTGCCGATCGAGAAGGTCGATGAAGCACTGACGAGCCAGGCGGCCGATGAGATGGGCGGACGCAAGGCCCGGTCGGCCAACGAACGCAAGCAGCAGGCCCGCACCGGCGAACGCGACTCCCGCGCCGCCGCGGTGCTGCTCCAGGATTTCCTCAACAGCCGGGGCATCGGCGCCTGACATGCCTCCCGCCAAGCCGAAGAAGCCTTTCACGCCGAAGCTTGAACGCTTCCTCGCGACGGTCGCGTATGATGGCACCGACCACATCGGCTGGCAGGTCCAGAACGGTCGGCTGTCGATCGAGGGCGAGATCGAAGAGCGGCTTTCGCGCATCCTGAAGACCCCCATCGACATCCACGGCAGCGGCCGCACCGACTCCGGCGTCCATAGCGTCGGCCAGCGCTTCCACTTCGACGCCTTCTGGCCGCACCCCTGCAGCTACCTCGTCCACGCGATCAACTCCTGCGAGCAGAACGGCATCCTGGTCACGCACCTGCAGCGCGTGGCCCCCGGCTTCCATTGCCGCTGGCACGCCAACGGCAAACGCTACCGCTACGAGATCTGCGACGGCTATCCGCCGCCCTGGGAAGCCCGCTATTGCCTCGGCTTGGGCAACAAGACCGTCGACGTGAAGCTCATGCGGCAGGCCGCCAAACTGCTGCTCGGCAAGCATGACTTCTACGCCTTCGGCGCCAACCACGGCCAAGGCATGGAAAAGGAGAATCCCGTCAAAGAACTCCGCCGCCTCGATGTCCGTCGACGCGGCAAACGGATCACGATCGTCGCCGAAGGCAGCGGCTTCCTCTACAAGATGGTCCGTCGGCTCGTCGGCGGGCTCCTGCGCGTGGGCGAAGGCAAGATGCCGCCGGAACGTCTCGTCGCATATCGCAAGGAGCGCGTCATCACCTCCGAAGTCCCCACGGCCCCCGCCCGCGGGCTGTTCATGGAAAAGGTGTTCTTCGAGCCTGGCTCATTGAAGAATCCCCGCGCCCTGCGCAGCCGGAACGACGCCGAAGGCAGCTCAGAGTAAGGCCAAGCGGCGGTTTGGGATGGAAGGCACCCGCGCGGCTGCCTATGCCCTAGTCATGCGGCGTCTCGCCCTGCTCTGCCTTTCCCTGGTCTGCCCCGGCCTGCTCTCCGCCCACCCGGAGTGGAAGGAAGCCAACTGCCTCGGCGTGATCGATGAGAAGAACCAGCTCACGCTGACGATCAAGTTCGACGTACCCTCTTTCCTCGTCGGTAAGACGTCCAAGGACGCTCCGCTCAAGGCACTCGACGAGCTGATGCAGACCCCGGGCCGCCTGGCGGAATCGATCGAACCGGGCCGGCGACGACTGCTCGACGGGCTCCGCCTGGAAGTCGATGGCCGGGACACGCCGGTCATCCTCGTCACCTTTCCCACGGCGGAAACCATCGCCGCGACATCCTCCCGACAAGGCGAAGCCGATCGCTACCCGGTGATGCTGAACGCCCGCCTGTCCGCGCAGCTACCGGCGAAGGCGACGAAGCTGCGGGTAAGATTCCCGGCTTCGCTCGGCACGGTCTTCGTCAACCTACGCAAGGGCATGGAATACCAGGTCGTCATGGCCGCGACTACCGGCAGCCCCGCCGAACTCACGCTGAGCGACGTGCCGGAAGCCTCCGCAGACGAGACGGTCCGGACGCTGTTCGTCGAAGGGTTCGGACACGTCCTGCCTGAAGGCTGGGATCACTGCCTGTTCATGCTGGCGATGTTCCTCGGGGCGGCCTCCGTCGGGCAGGCGCTCCGCCGCTCGCTTGTCTTCACGCTCGGCCATAGCGTGACCTTGACCGCCGTATCCATGGGCTGGCTCGGTCAACCCGGCCCCTGGATCGAGCCCTTCATCGCCCTGACCATCGGGGTCAGCGCCTGGTTGGCTTTCCGCGGCGAACTGCAGGAACGCTCCGCTTTGGTGCTCCCGGCGGTGTTTGGTCTCGTGCATGGCCTGGGCTTCGCGGCGGCCGTCGCCGACAACCTCGCGAACTGGTCCGCCGGTGACATCGTCCTTATCCTCATCGGCTTCAACCTCGGCGTCGAAGCCGCCCAGGCTCTGGTGATCGGCACCGCCGCGCTCGCGCTCTGGACCATACAGAAAGCCCGCCTGCCCGAAGGTAAGATCCGCCTAGGGCTGAGCCTGGCGGTCGCCCTCATCGGCTTCGGCGTCTTCCTCTGGCGCCTGGTCGGTCTGGAGTGATCAGAGGCGGCCGACCGGACGCTTGCCTGCATCGAGGCGCATGCGTTCGGACTCGGCGAGGGCCTGCAGCTCCTTGACGACCTCCGGCTGGGCGGCGGAGAGGTCTTCCTTTTCGCCGGGATCCTTATCAAGGTCGTAAAGCGAAAGTCCGATCTGGCGCTGATGCGTCTTGGCGGGATAGCCGTCGCGCTCCGCCGGGATCATGTCGACGTAACTACGATAAGCATGCGGGAGGTGGAGTTTCCACTTTGCTTTGCGCACGGCCTCGAGGCGGTCGCCATAGTAATAGGCAAAAGTTTCGCGGGTGGCGGTCTTGCCCTCCTTGAGCACCGGCAGGAAGGAAACGCCGTCGATCTCGTTCTTCGGCGCCGGCGCCTCAGTCGCCGCCAGCAGGGTCGGGACGATGTCGATGTTGGCGGCCAAGGCGTCCGTCTCGCTGCCGGCCTTGATGACTCCGGGCCAGCGGACGATGAACGGCACGCGGACGCCGCCCTCGAAGGTCGTGCCCTTGCCTTCCCGGAAAGGACCGGCGGTGCCGGCATGACGGCCGAAGTTTAGCCACGGGCCGTTGTCGCTGGTGAAGATGACGATCGTCTCCTGGTCGACCTTCTTCTCACGCAAGGTGCGCAGGACGGCGCCGACGGCATGGTCGAGATCCGCCAAGGTGTCAGCGTAAGGCGTGGCGTGCTTGCCCTTGAATTCCGACGATGCGCCGAGCGGCGTATGCGGCATCGAAGTCGCCATGTAGAGGAAGAACGGCTGCGCCTTGCCGGCGTTATCCTTGATGAAACGGACGGCCCGCAGCCCCTGCGAGGACGTCAGCGCGTCCATATCGACCCAGTCACGGGTGAACCCCATGGGATGTCCGTTCACGATGCGCGGCAGCTCCGGATACATCTTCCGCCGGCTCTCGTCGGTTCGGCCGTAGCCGCGAGGCCACATATCGTTCGAATACGGCGTGATCATCGACTCGTCGAAGCCATGGGCGGGCGGCAGGAACTTCGGCGCGTCGCCGAGATGCCATTTGCCGACGACCCCGGTGTGATAGCCTGCCTTCTGCAAGAGCGTGCCCAAGGTCTGCTCGTCGTTGCTCAGGCCGATCTTGGAATTCGGACCGAGGGCCGTGCCGCCCAGCCCAAGTCGGTTGGGATAGCATCCGGTCAGGAGGGCGACGCGCGAGGAGGTACAGACCGCCTGCGTGGCCAGGAAGTTCGTGAAACGTACGCCCTCTTTCCCTAGCTGATCGATGTTCGGCGTGGGATTCTGCCTCGAACCATAACAACCGAGGTCCGCCCAGCCCATGTCGTCGCACATGATCAGGACAATGTTTGGCCGTCCGGCGAGCAAGGTTGCGCACCAGAACAATACCAAGGTTGGGGTAAACCTCATGGACCCAAACCATAGGGTGAATCCCCTACCTTCCAAGTACTAAAACGAGGGAAGCTTAGCCACTAAACCTTCAAACCCAGCTCGGCGCAGACCGCCGGGTGCTTACGCGCCTTGTTGATGAACTCGTCCACCCCGAAGTCAGCCACGATGAAGTCGCCATAGCGGAAGGACGGGCACTTGGACTGACCGGTCAAGGCGACCAGCTGACGCATCTGATGCATGTCGGCCGTGACGTCGCGGATGTCGAGTTTCACGCCTTGCTTGGCGAAGAACTCGAGGGCCTCGACGCACCAGGGGCAACCGGGCTTGGTGTAGAAGATGGGCAGCGGCTGAGGCATGCCCGAAAACAAGCGAAACGCGGACGGTTTAGCAAGCGGAGAGGCCGGGACACCCGAGACATTGACACCCGTTGGCGGCCTGCTGGAAATATGACATCCCCTATGGAAACCATCCACGGCGCCCCGAGCTACACCCTGAAGACCGCCGAGGTCGAACTGGCCGTCACGCAGACCGCCGGCCACCTCGCCCCGGTGACCTTCCACTTTCCCGGCCTCAAGGCCTCGCCCTACTCGCTCTCGCCTTGGACGCCCTCGCAGATCGACCAGAGTTTGCCGAACCTGCTCACCTATCTGCGCGGCGACTTCATGTGCCTGCCCTTCGGCGGCCAGGAGAAAGGCCCGCCCCATGGCGACACGGCCAACGCGCCTTGGCAGCTGGCCTCTTCCTCCGCGACCTCGCTGAAGCTGACGCAGACCGGCGCGGACACCGGCGCCACGGTGGCGAAGAACTTCACGCTCATCCCCGGCCACCATGCGATCTACGGGGAGCACATCATCACGCAGCTCGAAGGTCGCTGGAACTACGGCAACCATCCCGTGCTCGACCTTTCGAACGTCCCCGCCGGCGCCGCGCGCATCGCCACGAGCGCCTTCCGCTTCGGCTCCGTCTACGCAGGCGAATTCTCCAACCCCGCCGCCGGCGAATCCGGAGCGCTGAAGCCGTTCGCCGAATTCACCTCGCTCAAGTCCGTCCCGATGAAGGATGGCTCGAACACCGACCTGACGCATTACCCGGCCCGCGCCGGCAATGACGACCTGATCATGCTCGTGAACGCGCCCGCCACCGAGGCTCAGCCGTTCGCTTGGACGGCAGTCACCTTCCCGGGCTACGTCTGGTTCTCGCTCAAGAACGTCGCCGACTTCCCCTCCACCCTCTTCTGGCTGTCGAATGGCGGCCGCCCGGGCCACCCCTGGGAGAAGCGCCACCTCGGTCGCCTCGGATTGGAGGAGGTCTGCTCCCACTTCTGCGACGGGGTCGATGTCGCCCGCGAGGACCGACTCGCCGCCAAGGGCATCCCGACCAGCCGCCTCTTCCGTAAGGACGAGCGCGTCCGCCTCCCCCTGATCCAGGCCGCCGCCGCCGTGCCCGCCGCTTTCGGCCAAGTCCAGAGCATCGTCCCCGCCGGCCCGGAGTCCGTCCGGATCACAGGCGAAAACGGTCAGTCCGTTACCTGCCCCATTAATTGGCAGTTTTTGAAGTCGTAAGTCGGCTTACTCAATTCTTGTCCCTGTCCAAGGAGTCGCCTAAATCCGACCTCCCCGACCCTCCTTTCACCCATACCATGTCCTCACCCAAGATTGTCCAAGATCTCTCCACCAAGAAGAGCGGTGTCGCCTCTCTCGTGGAGAAGGAACTCGCCAAGACCGGCGGCCTGCTGCGTCTCGCCCCGTGCTGGGTGCCGCGCTCCTTCCTCCAGCCCGGTAAGCGCCTCAAGCTCCACCCGGATGATCTCTACGCCTTCGGCCTGAGCCGCGGCGGCATCGACGAACGCTGGTTCGCTTCCACGACCGAAGCCGCGAACGACAACCGCACCCCCGACGAAGGCCTGTCCTACGTCGTCATCGGCAACACCCGCTTCACCCTCCGGCAGGCCGTCAAGGAATGCGGCGCCGCGCTGATCGGCTCGAAGATCTGGAACAAGTACAAGAAGTGGCCGGTGTACTCCAAGTTCTTCGACAACATGGGTCCGATCCCGCACCACATGCACCAGAACGCCAAGCAGGCCAAGCTGCTCGGCCTCGAAGGCAAGCCGGAGTCCTACTACTTCCCGCCCCAGCACAACAACGTCGGCAACAACTTCCCCTACACGTTCATGGGCTTCGAGCCCGGCACGACCAAGGCCCAGGTACGCGAGTGCATCGCCAACTGGCACAAGGGTGACAACAAGATCCTCGCCCTCTCCAAGGCCTACAAGCTCGAGCCGGGCACCGGCTGGCTCATCGACCCTTGCATCCTCCACGCTCCCGGCTCGCTCTGCACCTATGAGCCGCAGTGGGGTTCCGACGTGTTCGGCATGTACCAGAACCTCGTCGAAGGCCGCGAAGTACCGTGGGCCCTCCTCGTCAAGGACATGCCCAAGTCCAAGCACCAGGACGTCGACTTCATCGTGGACCAGCTCGACTGGGACAAGAACGTCGACCCGAACTTCAAGGACAACCACTACCTCGAGCCGGTCGTCTCCGTCGAAGGCAAGGGCTTCGTCGACAAGTGGATCGTCTACGGCAAGGTCGACAAGTTCCAGTACTTCACCGCGAAGGAACTGACCGTCGAGCCGGGCGCCGAATGCACGATCACCGACAAGGGCGCCTACGGCCTCATCTGCGTCCAGGGCTCCGGCACCATCAACGGCCAGGTCCTCAACAGCCCGAAGCTCATCCGCTTCAACGAGCTGACCGAAGACGAATACTTCTGCACCGAAGACGGCGCCAAGAAGGGCGTGACCTTCCGCAACACCTCCACCACCGAGCCTCTGGTCTGCCTGCGCTACTTCGGACCGGAAGTGAACCCGGACGCCCCCGCCATGGGCGCCTACAAGAAGGCCAAGAAGAAGTAAGCCTTCTGCGTCCTCGCCCACCCCTACCCCTAACCCCACCCCTAAGCTCATGAAACTGCACAACGCGATGTGGCCCGGCCTCGTCGGCAAGGAGCCCAACACCGACCACCCCCCGATCTCGCTCGAGCACATGCTCGACATGACCGTCGCCGCCAACGTCGACGGCCATAAGTTCGACGGCGTCGACCTGTTCCTCTTCCACCCGCACACCGACCCCGACATCTCCGAGGACAACCTCAAGAAGATGGCGGACCTCATCGCCTCCAAGGGCCTGAAGGTCGGTTCGCTCGTGGCGCCGGTCTGGGGCGGCACGGTGGGCGACTCCGCGATGGGCACCGACGAACAGCAACAGAAGTTCCTCCTCGCGATCGAGAAGGCCTGCCGCATCGCCAAGCTCCTCAACAAGCACGGCGTCCGCCAGTATGGCGTCATCCGCGTGGACTCCGCCGAGTTCGGCGTGCAGAAGTGGCGCGAGAACCCCAAGGCCAACACGGCCCGCATCGTCGACACCTTCAAGAAGGCCGCGAAGATCGCCGAAGGCCATGGCGAGCGTATCGCCGCCGAGGGCGAGATCTGCTGGGCGGGCATGCATTCCTGGAAGGCGATGCTCGACACCCTCGAAGGCGTCGGCATGCCGGGCACGTTCGGCTTCCAGGCCGACCTCGCCCACACCTACCTCTACCTGATGGGCTACAACGAACCCGAAGCCGCCCTCCTCAAGGAAGGCTACACTTCGGAACAGTTCTGGCCCGCCTACCGTGAGATGGTCGGCAAGCTCCGCCCCTGGACCCTCGACTTCCACGTGGCCCAGAACGACGGCACGGTCCACGGCACCGGCTCCCACGAGAAGACCGGCCGCCACTGCCAGGCCGACGACGCCAACGGCAAGCTGGACATCACCGCCTGCTCCAAGGTCTGGCTCGAAGGCGCCGCCGCCCGCGGCATGAAGCACATCTGCTGGGATGGCTGCATGTTCCCCAACGCGACGCTCGAGAACCCGAAGACCTGGAACACCATCCTCTCCGCGATGGTCAAGGTGAAGCAGGCCCTCTGAGCCACCTGACCTAACCGCCATCCGCCAACCGCTTACTCCTAACATCATGTCTAAAGCCATTCGCATCGGTCTCATCGGTTACGGCTTCATGGGCCGCACCCACTCCAACGCCTACTCGCAGGTCGGTCACTTCTTCCCGAAGGACAAGCTGACCGCCGGCCACCACATCGTCCGCCAGGCCGTCTGCGGCCGCGACGAAGCCAAGGTCAAGGACTTCGCCGAGAAGTGGGGTTACGCCTCCTACGAAACCGACTGGCGCAAGCTGGTCGCCCGCGCCGACATCGACGCCGTCGACATCTGCACCCCGAACGACTCGCACGCCGAGATCGCCTTGGAGTGCATCAAGCACGGCAAGATGATCCTCTGCGAGAAGCCCCTCGCCCTCAACGGCGAGCAAGGCGAGAAGATGGTCGCCGCGGTCGAGAAGTCGGGCCTGCCGAACCTCGTCTGGTATAACTACCGCTTCCTCCCCGCCGTGACGCTCGCGAAGAACATCGTGGCCGCGGGCGAGCTGGGCCGCGTGTTCCACTACCGCGCCAACTTCCTCCAGGATTGGACGATCTCCACCGAGCTGCCGCAGGGCGGCGCGGGTCTCTGGCGCCTCGACGCCGCCGCCGCCGGCTCCGGCGTGACGGGCGACCTGCTCGCGCACTGCATCGACACGGCCCGCTGGATCAACGGTGACATCACCGAGGTCTCCGCGATCACCGAGACGTTCATCAAGGAGCGTGTCCACACCGCCACGGGCAAGAAGCAGGCCGTCACCATCGACGACGCCGCGATCTTCCTCTGCCGCTTCGAGAACGGCTCGATCGCGCAGTTCGAATCCACGCGCTACGCCCGCGGTCACAAGGCGCTCTACACGTTCGAGATCAACGGCGAGAAGAAGTCCCTCCAGTGGGACCTCCATGACCTCAACCGCCTCAACTACTTCGATCACTCCGTACCGGGCGATCGTCGCGGCTGGGCCAGCATCCACACGTCCGACGGCGACCACCCGTACGCCGGCAACTGGTGGGTCCCGGGTCTCTGCCTCGGTTACGAGCACTCGTTCACCCACGCCCTCGCCGAGTTCCTCAAGAGCCTCGACGACCCGAAGGCACCGAAGGCCTATCCGGACTTCCGCCACGCCCTCGGCACCCAGTACGTCTGCGACGCTGTCCTGGAGTCCGCCAAGACGAAGCAGTGGGTCAAGGTGAAGAAGGCCTAAGCAGCCCTCCAGCCGCCCTTCAGAAGCCCCGGATCACCCGATCCGGGGCTTCTTTATGCCCACAGGCCAAAGCGCTACTTGCGTCAATCCTGAGCCCACTTGCGTCAATACCGGGGCCACTTGCGTCAATAATCAGTCTACTTGCGTCAATCCGCGGGTATTTATTGACAGCAGACTGATTATTAACAGATTAATCCGAATAACTAACCGTAAACTGTCAAGATATGCCCCGTAAAACTTCCATTTCCCATATGGTCTGCACCTACAAACTGTACCTGCTCAACCGTCACCTGTTCCTCGATCTCCCGGAAGGCCGGGCCCTGATCGATACGGGCGCCCCCTTCAGTTCGTCCACCACCGGCCGCCTCACCTGGCAGAACCAGAACCACGGCGTGAACAAAGGCGGCTACATGGGCTTCACCTTCGACAAGCTGTCCGCCGAGATCGGCGTGCAGGTCGACGCGCTGCTGGGCATGGACCTGCTCGCCCAGACCACCCTGCTCTTCGACGTCGCCCAACGCACGTTGACCGCCGGCGACGAGATGCCGGCCGGCTTCAAGGCCCAGGCCTATGAGCATGCGCCGATGTCCGACATCCCGCTCTTCCATGTGACGCTCAACGGCCAACCCGCCCGCGTGCTCTGGGACACGGGCGCACAGTTCGGTTACGTGACGGACCGCCAGTTCGTCGCCGGCGCCAAGCCTCTGGCCGGCTTCCATGACTTCAGTCCGATGTTCGGCGACATGGACATCCCCCAGTCCTACGTGCTGCCCTTCACGCTCGCCGGCCACGGCCTGGTCGAGACGGTCGGCGAAGCGCCGGGCGTCGTCGGTGGCGGCGTCTCACCTGTCCCGATGAGCACGTTCCTCCGCGCCCTCGACATCGACGCGATCATCGGCCCTTCCTGGATGCCGCGCGTGAAGGTCTGGCTCAATCCTCAGGATCAGACGTTCGCGATCGCGGTCTAAGCCCGACGAACCTGCCAATCAAAAGCCCCGGTCCGCATCGCTGCGACCGGGGCTTTCTTTTACCTGACAGGAATTACTTCTTCGCGGCGGCCTTCGGGGCGGCGGGCGAGTAGAAGCGGTTCATCTTGTCGAGGATGGCGTTCTCGGCCGCGGCGCGGTCGATGATGCCGTTATGACGGTAGACGATCTCGCCGCCCGGAGCCACGACGATGGTGTGCGGGATGGGGCCGGGCATGTCCTTGTCGAGGGCCGCGGCGAGGTCGTCGGCGCTGCCCGCGAAGAGGTAGCTGTTCGTGGTGCGACCTTCCTTCTTGAGGGTGTTCTCGACCTTCTTGCTGAGGCCGGCGGCCTGCTTGAAGAGGAACGCCTCGGCCTTGGCCTTGTCCTCCGGCTTGTCGAGGGTGATGGTCACGAGCTCGAAGTCGCGCATGTCGAACTTGCGGGAGATCTCGACGAGGTCAGGGAACTCCTTGACGCACGGGCCGCACCAGGTGGCCCAGACGTTGATCATGCGGTACTTGTTCGACTTGTTGGCGCGGAGGACGGCGATGCCGGCCTTGTCGATGAGCTCGACGGTGACCGGGGTCTTGGCCCAGGCCTCGTGCTTGGCGTCGTGCAGGGCCTTCTTCTCGCGCCACTTGGTGGAGCAGCCCATGGGCTTGGTGAGTTCGACTTCGACCGGCTTGCCGGCGAGGATCGCGTCCACGGCGTTCTGGCAGTCCTTGGACTTCACGGTGCTGTCATCGTAGAAGCGGGAGTCGTCGAAACGGCCCTGGTAGCGGAGCTTGAGGTTCTTATCGAAGACGAAGACGTGCGGGGTCGCGAGGCAGCCGTAAGCACGGGCGACGGCCTGGGTGTCGCCGTCGTACAGGTAGTCGAAGGTCCACTTGTTCTTCTCGGCGTAAGGCTTCATCTCGGCGTAGGAATCGCCGAATTCGCCGTAGCCGAGCTCGTCCTTGCTGAGGCCGTCCGGGTGATTGGGATTGATCGCGAGGAGCTTCACGCCCTTGCCCTTGTATTCTTCGTAGAACTTCTGGAGACGACGCTCGATGCTGTGCGAGGTCGGGCAGTGGTTCGACGTGAACAGCACGACGAGCGCTTCGCCGCCGGTGTATTCGGCGAGCTTGTGCTTCTTGCCGTCGGTGCCGAGCAGCTCGAAATCCGGAGCGGCGTCGCCGCTCTTGAGCGTGCGCATGTCGGGCGGGTTGCCGTTGACCAGACCGGGGGCGTCAGCCGCGCGGACGCCGACGACGGCGGCCAGGACGGCGAGGAGGGACATTAGGCTCTTCATGGGGTATAAGGGGTTACGGGTTAGAGTCCCGAAATCCCTCGGTGTTCCAACCCGAAAATAGTCAGACCAACCTGAAGGGCCGTCCTAAGTCCTCGGCCGAGCCATCTTCGCAGTCGACCAAGGCCAACTGTCCCGCGCGGACGTAAAAGACGGCCACCTGACGATACCGACGCCCGAATTCGACCGCGCCGGGCAGCCCCACAGTGACACCCCAGCCCGGCTCCAGATGGACGCCATCCGCCGAACCCCCGGTGAGACGATGCAGACGAAACCCCGCCGCCTGGAGCTCGGCCATCAGCATGGCATCGGACGCGACGTTGGCCTCCGGCGACGTCGCCCTGCCCTCCGGGTCATAGGCGGTGATGATCGCGAAATCGGCCGGCCAATCAGCCGGCAACGGCTCACCCCGGAAGACGGCCTGCTTGAAGAGGTCACGCTGCTGAGGATCCATGGTCGTAAAATAAGACAGGGCGACCGGAGCCGCCCTGTCGAACGCAGAAAAGCCGCGGGTTACTTCTGGGCGATGAGCTGCAGCTCTTGGATGGCCCAAGGCTGGCCCTTCGTGGTATCGGTCAAGGAGACCCTCACGAACTTGGTGTCCTTGGCGCCGAAGTAGGCTTCGGAGAGCTTGTAGAGCCCGTGGCTGGTCCCGAGCGGGAACCACTTCTTGCCGTCGACGGAACCCTCGACCTTGAAGTTCTTCGGGAAGGCGCTCGGGCGACCGGAGTTATCCAGCCGGACGCCGGCGATCTTCTGCATGGCCGGGAGTTCGACCTGATACCACATGCCCTTCTTCTGCGGGTCCTTGGTCTCCCAGCGGGTCTTGCCGTCGCCATCGCAGCCGTTCTGCGCGGCTTCGGCGGTATCGCTGGCGGTGACTTTCCAATCCTTGGCGGCCTTGACGATGGGCGGCAACGAAGCCTGCAGGGTCTCGTGCGTCCACGGCGCGGTCACGCTCTTCACTTCCTCACGGATACGGGCGACGTCCTTGGGGAAGATCAGCGCGCCTTTATTACCGAAGGAATTGCGGACGTAAGAAGCGACGGCGGCGATCCACTCGTCGTCATTCATGGGCATCGGCACCATCTGGGCGTCATAGGTCTTGCCGCCGATCGGGCCGGCCATGCCGTTGAGCAGCACGCGAACGATGCCGTCGCGGTGCCCGTTCACGGTGAGCGAATTGCCAAAAGGCGGCGCGATGGTCATGCCGGGCTTGGGCCCGTCGACGGCCATGCCCTTGCCATCATAACCATGACAGGCGAAGCAGATCTCTCGGTAGATGGTCTGTCCCTTGACGAGCAACTTGTTCTCTTCGCCCGTATACTCGCGGCCGCCGACCTGGTCGGTTCCGGTGAGGACCATGGCGCCGAGTTCCTTCACGCCCTTCGAGGAGGACGCGAGCAGGGTCTTCTGCTGGAACTTGGCGAAGTCCGGCCAGGCCTTGACCTCATTTGAACCGAGGACCTTGGCGGTCATGATGGTCTGGAGGACGACGTTGGCGTCAGGGTCGGTGCCGAGCTGGGCAAAGTCAGCGATCAGCGACTTATCACCGGCACGGACGAGCGATTCGCCGGCACGCAAGCCTTGGCGACGAAGATCAGGGTTCTTGTCCGCCAGGAAGGCGCGCACGGTCTTGGCGTCGAGGGCGCCAAGGCCTTCGAGCGTCCAGAGCGCATGGATGCGGCCGAGGGATTCCTTGCCGCCGAGCGCGAGTTCGGTGAGCGCCGGGACGACCGACTTGTCGCCCTTGAGGACGAGGAGCTTCTGCGCGGTGTCGCGCCACCAGCCGTTGGGATGAGAGAGATGCGCGACGAGCTGGGCGGGCGTCTCGTCGAGCATGCGCGGCTGCGGGCCCGGCTTGAAATCCTTATGGACCAGACGCCAGACGCGTCCGTAACCGAAGACCTTGTCCATGGAGTACTGCTGGACGACCTTACGGAGGTAGCTGCCTTCCTTCACCCAGTTACCCTCCTGGATGATGCCGCGATACATATCGACGAGGTAAAGGCAGCCGTCCGGGCCGTTCACCATGTTGACGATACGGAAGTTCGGATCGCTGGAGCGGATGAACTCCGACTTGGCGTAAGGATTCTCGAGACGTGTGATGCCATCGACGACCGAGACCTTGGCGCGACGGATGAGTCGGCCGACGGGTTCGGAAATCAGGACGTCGCCACGGAGATCGGCCGGCAGGCGGTCGCCACGGACGACTTCCTGTCCGCAGGAGGCGGTGAAGTGGTTCAGGGTCTTGTCCGGACGCGTGCGACCCGCGCCACCCTGGTGGTCGGCGAGGCCGATCTTCGGCCACACCTGCATGAAGTCCTCCGGGAACTGTCCCTTGATGTCGTAAGCCCCGTAAAGGATCGGGGTCTGGAAATGCCAGAGGCCTTTCTCCCCGCCGGCGTTAGACCACCAGATCTTGCCTTGGTCGTCCTGCGCCAAGCCCCACTGGCCGCCGCCGTTGGGGATGCTTTCCTTGAGGGGCTCCTTCGCCCCGTTCCAGCGCAGGCGGTAGGCGTTGTAGGTCTGGTACATCCAGTTATCCAACGTCCAGATCAGGCCGCTCTGCTGGTGCTCGAGGTTGCCGTTCTTCGGGCCACCCACGAACCAGGGCTCCTTGGTGTCGGCGACGCCGTCGCCGTCGGTGTCGCGATAGACGAAGATGTCGAGGGTGTCGGTCTCGTTGATGAGCACGCGGTCGTCGAGCGGCAGCACCATGCGCGGCAGGATCATCTTGTCACGGAAGAGGACGTGCTTGTCGAACTTGCCATCGCCCTTGGTGCTTTCGTGACGCGAGACGACGCCGATCGGGTCGTGCTCGTTATTGCCGTCGATGTCCTGCATGTACGTGCGGAGCTCCGCGATGTACATGCGTCCGTTGCCGTCGAACGTCAGGTTGGCCGGCTCCCGGAGGCCGTCGCGCTCGCTGAGCACGAGCTCGAGTCGATAGCCCTCGGGCAGCTCGATGGTCTTGAGCTCTTCTTCGGGCGAAAGCGCCTTGACCGGCGGCTGCGGGCTGAAGTCCGGCTCATAGGGCTTCTCTTCGGCGGCATAGGCGGCAACGAAGACGAACGCAGACAAATAGACAGCGAGGCGCATGGGGAGGGGCGGCCTTAAAGTCTCATCTTATAAGCCTGTTTCAAGCCGTATCCCCGACCCGCCCTCAAAAGGCCTTTGCCACGGGCTCTGGGCTGGGCTTTTTTGTTCTCATGCGTCCCCTGCTGCTGACCCTGCTGACGGCCCTCACCCTCGCCGCCCACGCCGCCCCGAAACCGAACATCGTCATCATCCTGGCGGACGACCTCGGTTACGGCGATCTCGGCTGCTACGGCCACCCTACGATCAAGACGCCGAATCTGGATCGCATGGCCGCCGAAGGCCTGCGCTTCACGCAGTTCTATTCCGCGGCCGAGGTCTGCACGCCGAGTCGCGCCGCGCTTATGACCGGCCGCTACCCGGTCCGCTCCGGCATGGCCCATAACCAGTACCGCGTCCTGCGCGCCGTCTCCACCGGCGGCCTGCCCGCCTCCGAGGTCACCCTCGCCGAAACGCTTAAGTCCGCCGGCTATGCAACGGGCATCATCGGCAAGTGGCACCTCGGCGTCTGGGCCAATAACCAGCCGCAACACCATCCCCTGGACCACGGCTTCGACTTCCACTTCGGTCTCATGCACTCCAACGACATGAATCCGACGCCGGGCAATCCGCCCAAGGCGAACGCCCGCGTCGCGCAGGATCCGGCCTGGTGGAACGCCGCCCTCTACCGTGGACGCGAACTCCTCGAACCCCGCACGGACCAGACCCAGCTGACGAAGCGTTATGCCGAAGAGGCCGCCAAGTTCATCGGGGCGAACAAGGACAAGCCCTTCCTCCTCTACCTCCCGCACACCTTCCCGCACACGCCGCTCTTCGCGTCGGAACGCTTCAAGGGCAAGAGCTCGCGCGGCATCTACGGCGACGTGCTCGCCGAGCTCGATTGGAACGTCGGTGAAGTGCTCAAGGCGCTCAAAGACAATGGCGTGGCCGACAACACTCTGGTCTTCTTCACCAGCGACAACGGACCGTGGACGCTCATGGGCGCCGAGACCGGCGGCAGCGCCGGCCTGCTCAAGGACGGCAAGGGCAGCACCTGGGAGGGCGGCATGCGCGTGCCCGGCATCGCCTGGTGGCCTGGCAAGATCAAGCCAGGCGTGACCGACAATGTCGCCACCATGCTCGACCTCTACCCGACCGCCGCGAAGCTCGCGGGCGCGAAAGCGCCGACGGATCGTCCGATGGACGGCACCGACCTCACCCCTCTCCTTCTGGAAGAACGCACCGTCGACCGTGGGCTGTTCTGTTATTACCGGGGCGAGAAACTCTACGCCGCCCGTCTCGGCGACTGGAAGATCCACTTCATCACCCAAGGCTCCTACGGCGACCCCAAGCCGGCCGAGCATGCCAAGCCCCTGCTCTTCAATCTCGCAGTCGACCCATCCGAAGCCCACGAGATCTCCGCCGACCATCCGGACGTCGTGGCCCGCCTGACGGCCGCCGTCGAGAAGCACCGCGCCACCGTCACCCCGGTCCGTAGCCAGCTCATCGACGTCGTGGCGAAGTAACCGCCGGATCAGGCTCCCAGATCCACGCTGAAGCGCCAACGGGGGTCGTCCCAATAATGCGGACGGCCTTCCTGCAGGCGTAGCGGCGAGAAGGTGCGCACCGACAGCGTGCGTCCGTCGGGCTCGAACGTGAGCAGACGCAGCCAGCCGTCGCCGCCGTTGCCACGATGGTCGGAACCGCCGCCGAGGCCCTGGGCGTTGAAAAGCATCTGGTGCACGGCCTTGCCGACGTCGTTGGCGTCCTGACGATACCCGACGTGGGCGCCCATCTCATGTCCGTTGAGCACCAATCGAAGGTTCGGCGTCTTCCGGACAAGCGCCTGCCAGAGGTCCTCGCCGTCGTGGGTGTCGCCGGTCAGGCCGGTCTTATACCAATGAGGATTGCCGGGGCGCTTGCGGTTGCCGTCCTGCCCGTCCCGGAGATTGCTGGGCAGGAGGTAATCATGGATCAGCAGGATGCCGAGGTGGTCGCGGAAGCGGGGCCGGGTAAAGATTTCGCGCGCCCACTCCACGACGAAGCGGCGCGGCGCCCATTCGAGGGCGACGACCAGTAGGTCGCGTCCGCCCGGGGCCTTGAGGACATACGCCGCGTTCTCGAGCGTGACCTTGCCGTCACGGGTGGGCGGTCCTTCTAGGAAGATGCCTCCGCCCTTGCCGTCGCAGGTGAGCGGATTGTGCGTGAGCGGGAAGTAGTCGTTGAACTGCGTCGTGCGGTCCTCGGCGCTGCGTTCCCCGTAATCATGGTTGCCCGTCGCGAAGACCGTGGGGATTACGCCGTCGAAGACCTGCAAGGCGCGCTTGGCCGACTTCCACTGCGATGCGGAGTTCTGATCGCCGAAGCCGCGGCCACCGCCGACGGCGATGTTGTTCTGCTCGACGAAATCGCCCTCATGCATGACCAAGCCGATGTTCCAGGCCTGCCGATGCTCCTTCACCCATCGCGTCATCAGGTCGAAGTGCGCCTGGTTCTTCGCATACTTCGCGTAGTTCTGGGTGTCGGGAAAGACCGCGATCGTCCACCCAGCGCCCGGACCACGCGCGGGATCGACGAGCGCTGGGGTCTCGGCGGCCCGAGCGGACGCGGCGAAGAATGGGGCGGCCAGCATGCCTTGCAGGAAGGTGCGACGCGGGAACGAGCGGGGTGGGCTCATGCGGACAACTTAGGACCCTCTGGCGAAGGGTTCAACCCGGCGAATGGGCTTTCCCTCCCAACCCCTTTCGCCCAAAGTCTCCGCCACGGGCCTATAGCTCAACGGTTAGAGCACGGAACTCATAATTCCTTGGTTCTGGGTTCAAATCCCGGTGGGCCCACCAACTTTCAGCCGCCAGACTTAATCCGCTCCCAGAACGGGAAGTATCCGCGGATGGCGTGAGGGAAGAGTCGGGTGTCCCAAGCCCGGCGGCGCCACGTGATGGCAATGCCGGCCTGGGCGAGGGCTGACTCGACGGCCTGCGCTTCGGCCAGCCACGGTCCGACAAACGGACGATAGGCGACGACCCGCTTAAGCTGGTGACTGCGAGCCCAGTCGACCAACGCCGTGGCGAGGTCACAGGCGGTCTCAGCGGACACCTCCGCCCCGAAGTGCGCAGCGGCCCGGGAGGCGCCGTCGCGCAAAGCCGCCTGCGTCCATGCGGCCACGGACTCCGACCAACCGGCCTTGGCGGCCATGGTCCCGGGCCAAGCGGCGTTGATCGCGACGAACTTCTCCGCGGAGAGTTCGCCTCGTTCGACCGAGAGATCTTCCGGATGCAGCCATAATCCCACCCTGCCCTCGGCGGACTTACTCCACAAGGGGTCCTCCGTCCACGCCGCCACTTTCGGCAAGGCCGGCTCGGAGAGTACGAACGCAGCGCTAGCCAGCTGGCTAGCCTGCGGCACATGACGTCCATCGGTGTAATGGGCGATGTTATCCGCCCGGGCGACATAGGTCTTACCCGGCGTCTGCAGCCCGGCGACCCAGCGCCACGAGAGCGTGTTGCTGGCGACGTCCCCGTCGAGCAGATGTTCGTAAAAGAACGCGGCACCGAGTTCCCAAGGTAGCCTGAGCGTAAAGACCCAGATCGAGGCGAACCACATGCGGGCGTGGTTATGGAGATAACCGGTCGCCACGAGCTCCTTGGCCCAGTCATCGAAGCCCGCGATCCCTGTGCGTCCGGCAAGCGCCGCTTCCAGCGTCGACCTTTGCCCGGGGCTCAGTGAATCACGCAAGCGCGGCACGGCTTCCACCCAACGCGACCAAGCTTCGGGACGTTGCTCGAGCCAACCCTTCCAATAGGTCCGCCAGTACACTTCCTGCACGAACTTCTCCACGGCCTCGAAGGACCAACGTTCGCGGGCCGCGGCGACGACTTCAGCCTCCAGCAGCAGCCGCTTCTGCACCCACGGGGAGAGGCGCGAGATATTCGGATGTCCCGGGCGGACGAAGTTACGGTCAGCCGCATAGCGCCCGGCGTCAGGCAGAAATTCCTCCAGACGCGCCAAGGCCGCGGCACGGGTCGGCAGGAAGTCCAGCGGCGAAGACATGCCTCTACCTAAGCGGAAGCTGCCGAGTCCGCAAATGACCCGCCAGATTATCTAAGCCTGATCAGGAACCCTTGGCCTTGGTCGCCTCGATCTGCCGGAGCAGCTCGTCGCGTCGCACCCCGCCCCGCAGACGGTTCTGCTCCGAGATCTTCTTTTCCAGGAGTTCGAGGTTACGGGCCGCGCCCTCATGCGAACGGGCGGCAATCGACCAGCAGGCAAAAGCTTCGGCTTCATCCTTGGGCACGCCGCGCCCTTGGCTGTGACAATAGCCGAGGTGATTCAACGCATCCGCAAAGCCCTGCGCCGCGGACTTCCGGAACCAATCGATGGCTTGCGCCTGATCCCTCGGGACGCCCTCCCCCTTGGCATAAGACAGACCGAGGTAACACTGAGCCCGGGCATAACCGCGCTCGGCGGACTTGCGGATCCACTCGATGGCCTTGGCCTGATCCTTGGGGACGCCCGCCCCCGTGGAGTAGCAGACCGCGAGATTATTCTGCGCCGGGGCGTAACCTTGCTCGGCGGCCAACGTCAGCCACTTGGCCGCCTCGACCAGATCCTGGGCCACTCCTTCACCCCGGGCATAAAAACCCGCGAGTTTGAAACGGGCGACCGGGTCACCGGCCTCGGCCTTAGACCGTTGCTCTACTAACTGCGGAGCAGCGGCGTCCGCTTCATCCACCGGCTCCAGCATGATGATGAGCAAAAGCAATGCGAAGAACGCCCCTACGAACGCGCAGAAGAACCAGAGCCATTTGCGTGCCGGCGGCCGAGACATGCCGATAGCCTGCGAACAGGTCCGCAGGGGTCAAGCGGACCAATCCGGCTTGGCACGAAAGCGCGCCTATCTCAGGGTGTCGTCATGCGCCCCCTGCTCCCCGCCGCCCTGCTCTGCTTGGCTTCCTTGGCCATGGCCGTCGACAAGCCCGACCTACCCCTCGTCGATCTGTCTGCCCAGAAAGAACGGCACACGGTCATCGGTGCCGGCACGGCGACGGTCTACCAAGGACACCCGACGACCCTGCTGATGCCGGACAACCGGACGATCTTCACCGTCTGGTGCATCAATCATGGCGGCTCTGCCGGCCCGATGGCCCGCAGCGATGACGGCGGCCTGACCTGGACGCGGCTCGACGCCCGACTGCCTACGGGCTTCGCGACCCACCAGAACTGCCCGAGCATCTACCGCATCGTCGATCCGGCCGGCAAAGCCCGTCTCTGGGTCTTCTCCGCCGCCTTGGGCAAACGCGGTGGCCCGGGCATGCCGAGCATCATGAGCGAGGACGATGGTAAGACCTGGAAAGAAATGCCGCCGCTCAACCTGCCCTGCGTGATGACCTTCAGCAGCTTGGTGCGCCTCAAGGATGGACGCACGCTCGGCCTCTACCACCGCGGTCCCGGCGGCGCCGACAAGACACCCCTCGTGACGCTCCAGATGATCACCGCCGACGGCGGCTTCACGTGGTCCGAACCGCGCATCGTCGCCGAAGTCGCCGGCAAGAACCCCTGCGAGCCCTTCGTATTCCGCTCGCCCGACGGCCAGGAGCTCGCCTGCCTGCTCCGCGAAAACACCCACAAGGGCCGGAGTTTGATGATGTTCAGTCGGGACGAAGGCGCGACCTGGTCCGTCCCCGCCGACACGAACTGGGGTCTCACGGGCGACCGGCACAACGGCGTTTTCACTTCCGACGGACGCATGGTGGTCTGCTTCCGCGACCAAGCCCTCAACAGCCCGACTAAAGGCCACTTCGTCGCATGGGTCGGCACCTATGATGACCTGAAGTCCGGCCGACCCGGCCAATACCGGATCAAACTCCTCCACCATCATGGCAAGCGCCTGGGCGACTGCGGCTACCCGGGCGTGGAACTCCTGCCCGACGGGACCATCGTAGCCACGACTTACGTCAAGTACGCCGACGGCCCCGAACAGAACTCCGTGGTGAGCGTCCGCTTCAAGCTGAGCGAAACGGACGCCCTCCTGAAGCGTTAAAAGAGACGACGGAAGCCTGCAGGGCCTTATCTGCCGGGGGGCGACTTCTCCGCCCCGGCCTTGCGAATAGCCTGAGCATCACTTTCGGCCCGCTGCTGGATCTCCGCCCGCTGCGCAGGCGTCAGGAGGGCTTCGCACTTTTCCAGGAAGAAGCGCGGCTCGAAGGCGGCGGTGGCCGCGAACTTCTTGGCGATCAGGAGCAATCTGTAAGCTTCGGCGGCATCGCGCGGAACACCCTGGCCGTTCAAATAGAGGACTCCCAGATGGCTGACGGCGGCGAGGTGCATCTGGTTTGCGGCCAGGCGGCATAATCGCGCGCCCTCCTGATCGTGCTTCGGTACTCCCAGCCCTCCCAGATATTTCGTCGCCAGCAGATACTGCCCCTGGGCGTCGCCGGCGTCGGCCGCGCGCTTCGCCCATCTGGCAGACTCCGCCGCGTCGCGTTCCACGCCGACGCCCAGATCATAATCCTGGGCGAGGACCAGCATCGAGGGGACATGCCCGAGATTGGCCGCCGAAAGCCGCCAGCGTCGGCTGATCGCGCGATCCTGCGGCACCTTGTGTCCGTACCAATAGATGGCGGCCAGCTTCGCGTGCGCCTCGGGATTTCCGCCTTCGGCGGCGCGACGATACCATTGCAACGCACCTGCCACATCGGGCACCGCGACCCGCTCTCCGAACAGCACCTCAGCCAAGGCGAACTGGGCGTCCGCGTTGCCGGCGGCGGCCTTCATGGCCAAGTCCGGGGGCGGACCAGCCTGAGCGACGAGAAGCAATGGCAAGCATGCCAGCAACAACTGGCTTATGATTTGCCCAAGCCGCATCAGCGTGACATCGGCTCCTGGCCGGTCAAGGCGCGCTGATCCGGACGATCGACGCCGATCCTCACGGCATACTTGCCCGGCGCGAACACGGGAGGAGCGAAGGCTTTGCCGCCGACCAGACGGCGAACATACACCGTCTCGCCTGACTGTTCGGAGATGACCTGCACGACAGCCGGGCCGGCAGGGAGATCCACGGACGGCAGGAATCCGACCGGTTTGCGGCCGTCGTTGTCGGCCAACGCGAACGTCTGCGGCCAGCCGGGGAACTGCTGGCTGTCACCCTTCCGGGCATCGCTGAAACGCGGCCAGCACTCGAAGGTGACCTTGTCCTGCTTCAGGTCGAAGCGGGCCATGCCATAACCATCGGCCCGCTGGCGCTCATCCTGGATGTCGCCGGGGTTCGCATAGGCCAGGACCGACATCCGATTGCCAAGGCCATCGAGGTAATCGCCCGTCCAGGGCAACGGACTGCCGGCCACGGCGTTCGGGCCGGGTTTCTCGTCCTTCGGATGCCACCAGCGTCCGTAGATGGTGTTCACGAGCGCAGGGCTGGTCAGCGAGTAAGGGCCGTCGCCGAAAGTCTCGATGCCGTGCTTGACCGTCACCGCGAGATGCTGGTCACCGCAAAGGTGGACGGCTTGGACGCGTCGCAACGCCCGCAGGGCCTCGTTCCGACCCGATTGGGGCCAGCCGTTGCAATCGAGGTCCGCCAGGAGGCGGTCGTCACGCTTGCCGTGCATGTGGACGGCACCGCAGAACGCCGTGGCGGAAAGGACGGCCTTGCGACGAACACCGACCCAGTCCTCGGACCAGGCCGCGAGGAACTTAAGCTGGCGCTGCCCGAGGAGCTGTAAGCCAGGCAGATCGATGGACTTGGGGTCATACTTCTCGTCCGTGACGTGATCGGGACGCGGCCCCTGCTGCGGGATCTTACCCAAGGGACCGGACTTGAACTTGCGGTCCTCCAGGATGGCGAAATCCATGCCGCCGACTTTGAGGCGGGTGTAATACGTCGTGATGCCACGCTGGACCGGCGTAGGATCATAGGCGTCAGGGAGATGCCAGGATTGCTGGCGCTGGACCATGTTAACGTATGCCACCGGGAACATATAACCCCCGTCGGCATTACCGGCGGCGGAGGAAAGCTTGCCGTCTTCGCCCCAGAGGTTCGGGTGGCCGACGTCATGGTCGTCCGGAATACAGATCGTCGGCCGGTCCTTCATCACGTCTCGGAACTGCAGGCCGAATTCGATCCAGCCCGCGGTGTGCTCGGTGTGACGATAGGTCTGGTCGCCGGCGAAGAACAGGAGGTCGGGGTTCTGATGAATGAGGTTACCGAGAATCTCCGGACGCTCACCGGTCGTGCGACTGGAATTACAGGACATGTTGGCGACCACGATCGACTCCTTGTCGGTCGGATCGCGGCGGACGAGTCCCTCGAACTTAGCCGCCTCGCCGTGACGCACGCGGTAGGCGACGTCCTTGGAGCCGTCCCAACCTTCGACGCGGAAGTGGGCGCTCCAGCCTGGGAACTGCACCGGAGCCTGGGCGACCTCGGCCCACGCGTCACCGCGCTTCACCTCAAGCCGGGCGACCTTGGCCTCTTCCGGATAAAGCGGGTAGAGCTGAGCGGTGAGTTTCAGGACGCCGGCCTGCTGGGTATAGAGCGCGAAGGCGATGACCTGATCACGGGCGACGAGCATCGTGGGCGGAGGCGTGCCGCCGCCCTTCTTGCCTTTGGCCGGCGCTTTCTTCTCCCACCAGGCCCCCACGGCGAAGGAATCCAAGTTCGGAAAATCAGCACCGAAGGGCCGGAGCGTCTCCGCCGGCGGGACCGGGGCGGCGACAAGCATCGGAATCACAAGAAACAGCAGGAATTTCATGGGGTACTTGGAATACCCCTTTTCGTTGAAAAAGTTTCCCTGCACGAGTCCTTTCGTCTTAATCGCCCTTATGAGAAGACTGCTACCCCTGCTCCTCGCCCTGACCTCGTTCGCGGCGGAAACAGGCGCTCCCGTCGGCAAGTTCCAGCAACTGGAAACGACCCTGCCCGCCCCCTCGCCTCAGCGGCTGGCGACCGGAGCGCCGGGCGCGGGCTACTGGCAGAACCGCGCGGATTACGAGATCCGGGCAGAACTCGACGACGACAAGAAGACGCTCACGGCCGAGGCGACGGTGACCTACCACAACGCTTCTCCCGACGCGCTGGAATACCTCTGGGTCCAGCTGGACCAGAACTACTTCGCGCAGGGGGCCGACTCCCGTGCGGCCCCCAATCAAAAACGCGGCGTCGACCTCAAAAAGTTCAGCTACTCAGCCCTCGACCGGCTGCTCGCCTATCAGAAATACGACGGCGAACTGAAGATCACCAAGCTCACCGACGCCCAAGGGCGCGGCCTGCCGCATGCGGTCGTGAAGACCATGCTCCGCCTCGATCTGCCCAAACCGCTGAAGCCCGGCGACGACTTTGTGTTCAGGATCGCCTGGACCTATCCGATCAATGACGCGAAGCGCATCATGGCCCGCACGGGCTTCGAGTTCTTCAAGGAAGACGGCAATCACATCTACACCATCGCCCAGTGGTTCCCCCGCATGGCGGCCTACACGGACTACGCCGGCTGGATCAACAAGCAGTTCCTCGGGACCGGCGAGTTCACCCTCGAGTTCGGCGACTATAAGGTCGCCCTCACCGTGCCCGATGACCATGTCGTCGCCGCGACCGGCCTGCTGAAGAATCCCGAGGAAGTGCTCACGCCCGTCCAGCGGGAGCGTCTCGCCAAGGCCCGCCAGGAGACCAAGCGCCCCGTCTTCGTGGTCACGCCCGAAGAAGCGAAGGCCGCCGAAAAGGGCCGCCCGAAAGGCAAGAAGACCTGGCGTTTCGAGGCCGGCAACGTCCGCGATTTCGCCTTCGCCTCTTCCCGCAAGTTCATCTGGGACGCCATGGCCGTCGCCGGCACCCAGGTGGACGGCCAGCCTGTCATGGCGATGTCCCTCTACCCCAAGGAAGGCATGCCGCTCTGGGACAAATACTCCACCCACGCCGTCGCCCACGCGATCGAGGTCTACTCCCGGCACACCTTCGACTACCCCTACCCGGTGGCCTGGTCCGTGAACGGTGCCATCGGCGGCATGGAGTATCCGATGATCAGTTTCAACGGTCCGCGTCCGGAAACGGACGGCACTTATCCCGAACGGACGAAACATGCCCTCATCGGCGTCATCATCCACGAGGTCGGACACAATTACTTCCCGATGATCGTCAACAGCGACGAGCGGCAGTGGACCTGGATGGACGAGGGCCTCAACTCCTTCCTGGAATCGCTCGCCGAAGCCGAGTGGGAGGACCAATGGAAGCCCCGGCGCGACAGCCGTGGCCTGATCGACTACATGCGCGGCAAGGACCGCGTTCCCGCGATGACGAACTCGGAGTCCATCATCGACCTCGGACCCAACGCCTACGGGCAGCCGACCGCCGCCCTCACTATCCTACGCGAGAACGTCCTCGGCCGCGAAGCCTTCGACCACGCCTTCAAGACCTACGCCCGCCGCTGGATGTTCAAGCGCCCCACTCCGGCCGACTTCTTCCGCACGATGGAGGACGCCAGCGGCGTCGACCTCGATTGGTTCTGGCGCGGCTGGTTCTACGGCGTCGACCATGTCGACGTCTCCGTCGACGAAGTCCGCTGGCTCCAGCTGGACACGCGTGACCCCGCCGTCGAGAAGCCTAAGGCCAAGGCCGAGCGCGAGGCGCTGCCGAAGAGCCTGAGCAAGGAGCGTAACGCGGCCTTGCCCAAGCGGGTCGACCGCTTCCCGGAGCTGAAGGATTTCTACGACGGCTTCGATGAGGCGACGGTGCTGCCCGGCGACCGCAAGAAATACGAAGCCTTGCTGAAAGAACTGGAGGAGGCCCGCATCGACCCCTCCTTGCTCCGGACCAAGCAGAACCTCTACGTGTTCGAGCTCTCGAACCTCGGGGGACTGGTCACGCCGGTGCCCCTACGGCTCGAATACACGGACGGCTCCCACGAGGAACTGCTGCTGCCGGCGGAGATCTGGCGTTTCAACACCGAGAAGACCTCGAAGGTCCACCTGACCCCCAAGGAACTCCGCGCGGTCACCTTCGATCCGCGGCAGGAACTGATGGATGCCGACGTGGAGAACAACTTCTGGCCGCGTCGGGCGGTGAAGACGAAGCTCCAGCTCTTCAAGGACGAGAAACCGCCCAATCCGATGCGCGAACTCACCAAGCCCGAGCCCGCCACGGGCAAGGACGGGGCCAAGAAGTAAACCTATCCAGACATGCGCACCGAGACCGAAGCACGACAACGACTGAATCCCTGGGATTGGCTGGTGCTGGTCGTGGCGATCGTGTCGCTGCTGCTGGTCATCCTCGAGACCTTCCTCCACGTGCCGCCGGCGGTGCTCTCGGTGCTGCGCACGGTCGATACGCTGTCCTGCTTGGTCTTCCTGGCCGACGTCTTCGTCCGCTGGCGCCGGGAGAAGTTCGCCGCCAACTACTGGCGCTGGGCCTGGATCGACGTACTCGCAAGCATACCCTTCGAACCGGCCTTCCGCTCCCTGCAGGCCATCCGCATCTACCGGTTCATCCGCCTGCTCCGCGTCCTCAAGAAACTCAGCACGCTGACCAGCGGAACCTCGCTCAATGAAAAACTGCTCGCCCTGCCCGGCGTCGCCTTGGTCATGGTACTCTTCAGTACGATGCTCATCGTCGAGGTCGAGCGGTCCGCGCCTAATGCGACCATCAAGACCGGGGGCGATGCGCTCTGGTGGGCGCTCACGACGGTCACGACGGTCGGCTACGGCGACACCTTCCCGGTCACCGGCGAAGGCCGGCTGATCGCCTCGGTGCTCATGCTCGTCGGCATCGCCCTGTTCGGCTCGATGTCGGCCATCGTGACTTCGAAGCTCATCCTCCCCAAAGAGACCCGCGACCACGAGGAACTGCGCAAGGAGATCCGCGACCTGCATGCGGAAATCCGGGAACTCCGCCGACATCTGCCTGACAAACCCCACGACCCCCATGCGTAAGCCCCTGTTCGCCGCCTGCCTCCTCGCCGTCATCGGCCTAGGTGCCTGGCGCTTCCTCGCCCCTGCGCCGGCCCCGAAATCACCGGTCGAGCGACTCAAGTCCGCCAGCCCGCTCGAAACCGTCCGCGTGGCCAAGCCCAGCCAGACTTTCTTGCGTCCCGCCCCGGAAGCTCCCGCGAAGACGTCCGCCCAACGCGCTCAGATGGAGGAACGCTTCAACGACCTGAAGGAAGAAGGCCGACGGGTCCGCCAGACCCTCCTCGAATCCGACCCCAAGGCCGCCCAGGCCTATAACGAAGTGGTGCGCCGGCCGGAATACCGGGCCCTGCTCGACCGCCGGCACCAGATCGAAGCCGCCTGGGCCGCCGCCCCGGAGAACGAACGCGAAGGCATGCTGAACGAGATGAACAGCCTGAGGCAGCAGGGCTTCGCGCTGATTCTCGGGGAGATCCAAAGACTCCAGAGCCAACCGACCGCACCCACGACCAGCAGCGGACCGTCACCGACGTCGGCCCCTTCAGCCGCGCCAGCCGCCGCACCGGCTCCTCCGGTGGTGTTCCAATAAGCGGCGAGGTCAGGAGCCCCAGCTGAAACGCTCGGGGACCCAGGCATACTGGTCGCCCTTAGGCACGACCGTGCCGATGCCGGGCCACGGCAGATGGAAGCCGAAGGCGCGGCTCTTTTCCTTGGCCATGCGGGTGAAGAGCTTCTTGCGCGTCTTGACCGCGGTCTCGGGGTCATGATCCATGGCGACGGTCCAGCCGACGTTGTCGAACATGAGCACGTGGTGGTGCACGACGTCGCTGATGTGCACGAGCGATTCGTCGCCGGAACGGATCTCGAAACAGGCATGCCCGTCCGTATGCCCGGGCGCAGCGATGACGGTCACGGCGTCATGGAAGAGCTTCTGGCCGTCCTTCGCGATGACGAGCTGGTCCTTGAGGATCTCGAAGTTACGGCAGACGGTCTTCACCATGTTCGGCAGCGGCTTCTTGTCGCGCTTTGACTTGGAGAAGTCGGGATTCGGGCCACGCCAGAAATCATACTCCTCCTGCAGGAGGTAGATCTTGGCGTTCGGGAAAGCCGGCTTGCCGTTGTCGACGAAGCCGTCGAGGTGGTCGGAGTGCGAATGGCTCAGGAAGCCCGTCGTGACCTGCTCGGGCCTGATGCCCAGCTGACGCAGCCCTTCGGCCAACCAGCCGAAGTTCGGATTAGGATGACGCTCCCCGAAACCGGCGTCGATCAGCGCGACTTCATCACCGATGCGCAGGCCCATGATGTTCACGTAAAGCGGCAGGGCGTCCAGGCGTTCGCGATGGAACTCCAACGCGGCCTTCATCGTCGGGCGGTCGGACTCCGGCCACATCAGCTCGAGGCCCTGCCGGAAGAGCATGTGCCCGTCGCTGATCGAGAAGGCCTCGATCTTGCCGATGGTGAACTTGTAGACGTAAGGATTAGGCGGACGCTTCACCGGCGTGGCCTTCGGAGCGTCGGCCGCGGCGAGACGAGCGCTCGCGGCCAGACCGGCCAGCGCGAAGGCGGCTGAGCCGAGGAATTCACGACGGGAGGAAGGGGGGAGCGCTGAGGCCATGAGGTGGCTTAAACCTATTCCACTACCCCCTACCCTCCAGCC
Organism: Verrucomicrobiota bacterium; assembly: GCA_046052185.1. GTDB lineage: Bacteria > Verrucomicrobiota > Verrucomicrobiia > Opitutales > UBA953 > UBA953. Next base: position 56,558 of record JBJOMV010000003.1, read on the forward strand.
CAAAAGCCAGACACTCCCCTTACGAAAAGGGGCGGCCACTGGCCGCCCCTTTGGCCAAGGTGACGATAAGCCCTCAGCGGGTCAGCGTCACCGTCGGCGCCACGACCATGACCGGCGGGACCGACGTGTTCACGAACGGACGACCGGGAGATTCGACCGTCGAAACAGTGAAGACCACGGAGCCACGGGCACCGCGGCGGAAGCCGGGCGTCACGACGTTCACCCTGCCGAAGTCGTCGGTACGCAGGGCCGTACGATTCATGGCGACGAGGCCCGTGGTGGAGACGTAGACCAAGGCGCGACGGACGGGGTTTCCGTACTGATCCTGGACCAGGATTGTCGCGGTGGCGGCATCACTGACCGAGTTCAGGCGGACGAACGAACCCGTGATCAGACCAAGGGAGCAGGTCGGGGTATTCCGCGCCGGACCGTTGACGGTGACCGTGACGGTCGTGGAAGCCGAGGCTCCGCGATCATCGAACACGGTAAGCGTCGGGAAGTAAGTACCGGGAGCCTTGTAGCGGTGGGTGACCGTCGCACCCGTGGCACCGACCGCGTACACGTCCTTGAAGTCCCAGACGTAGCGCACGATGATGCCATCCGGATCGGTCGAAAGCGTGCCGTTGAAGCTCACCACGGCGCCCGGCTGGGTCTGATAGTTGTAGGTAGTGCCGGAGCTCAGGGTGGCGTCAGCGACGGGCGGCCGGTTGACCGGATCGGCCCAGGAAGCCGTCAGGCTGTAGTAACCGATCGAACCATATTCGGTGTAACCTTCGGTCACGCCCGTTCCGTTGCCGATGCCGTCCAGTTCGATGTAGTGGACGCCTTCATTGGCGAGCCGCAGCGTGATCGGGGCAGGCGCCATGTTGCCCGCCGTGCCGGAACCGACATAGGTACCCAGCACCGTCCCCGCGGAATCCAAGACCCGGACCTGCAGACGCAGGTTCGGCGCGACGAGCGAGACCTTCGGGGTGATGACAAGGTTACCACGACCGGCATTGATCCTGATCATGTCGATGTCGCCGCTCGAACCGATGACACCTCCGACGGTGGTCGAGAGCCCGGGGGCGAAAGTGGCGGTATCGCGGGTGTCTCCGTGGTCGTCCGCGACCAGCGGAACACCGGAACCCGGATTAGCGATGGCCACCAGGTTGTCCTGCTGGCTGGTAGCGCCCTGGTACTCACCCTTGGCCCATTGATTCACGGGGCGGAGGCCGTTGCCCATGATCGGAGACCAGGAAAGCGCGCCGGTGCCATGACCGCCGAAGTATTCGCCGGTGCCGGGATTCTGGCCTTGGTGGACCAGGCTGACGGTGTGGCCGACTTCGTGCGAAGTGACGCCGGCGATGAGCGCGGCGTTCCAGCTGGATTCAGCGAACGTGAAACACGGAGTATCGATACTGTCCGAGAAGGAGTTGAGATAAGCGACACCGGCGGCGGAAATGGTGAAAGCCTTCGGGCCGATCAGGACGCGGATGCCGTAGGCAAGGTCGCCGGGGCTGGTCTTGCGGAGACCCTCCACTCCGGGGTCTTCGGTGGTCACGTCGACGTTCCAAGGCGCGAAGTGCTCCGCCACGCGACGGAAGACCTCCTGCACGATGGCCTTCTCGGCATCATTGAAGGCAGGGTCCGCGTCGCGGCTGAAGGGAGGCGTCGTCAGGGTGGCGGCGCGGCCGACATTCCACTGCGTGCCGATCGTGTCATGACCGTCGAAATCGAGGTAGATCTTGCGCGTCGCGGTCGGGCGGCTGTGCAGCAGGAAGGTGTCCGCCAGGGGATATGAAGGGGTCGACGTGTAGGTGGTGGTATCCGGACCGACCTGGATCTGCATCGCGCAGGCGTAGACGGGCTTGCCGTTGGCATCGAAATGAAGGGCATGGTCATGCTCGCAGGCCGCGCGGAAGGCCACGGCGGTCTCGGGGGTCATCGCGTCGCGCTCCACGGCGGCTTCGATCTCCGCCTTCGAGACGGTCGAAGCCCGGCGCCACTGAGTAACCGAGGCGTCAGCAACCTTGGCGTCCTTGGATGCCTGACCGGGAGCCGTCACCGGCGTCAGGGCGGTCGGCTGCGCATTCGCGGCCATCGGAGCGGCGGGAGCGACCGCCGGAGCGGGCGCAAGCGAGGCATCGGCCAGCAGAGCGGAGACGCCGCCGAGGGAGATCGAAGGAGCGGCGGCCGGCGCGGTCGCCGCGGCGGAAACCGGCGCGGTCTTCTCGCTGGTGACCGGCACGTCGACGACGGCCGGCGCGACCTTCACCGCCGGTGCGACCTGGGTCGCGGCATACTCGCGGTAACCGTCAGACGAAGGGGAGAACACGATCGCGAGGGCAACGGCTACGACGACGGCCCAAAGGGCGATGATCAGCTTTTTAGGGGACATAAGCAGATTCAAAGGACGGACGCCCCGGAGGCAATCCACTAATCGCTTGCCAGCGGGCAGGCTAAATCGAGGAATGTCGCGTGTTTATCCGCTTTTTCCTCCCCCTCTTCGGCCTGTCGGCGCTGTTCGCCCCGCTCGCCGAAGCAGCCACCCCTCCCAACGTCATTGTCATCCTCGTAGACGACATGGGCCAGACCGACCTATCCTGCTACGGCAGCAAATTCTACGAGACGCCGCACATCGATCAGTTGGCCAAGGATGGCGTACGCTTCGCGAACGGCTACTCGGCCTGCACGGTCTGCTCCCCCACCCGCGCCGCCTTGCTGACCGGCAAATACCCAGCCCGACTGCACATCACGGACTGGATCGCCGGACATGAGCGCCCCAAGGCCAAGCTCAAGATCCCGGACTGGCAGAAGTTCCTCCCCTTCGAGGAGATCACCCTGGCCGAACAATTCAAAGCCGCCGGTTACGCCACCGCAAGCATCGGCAAATGGCACCTCACCCCGGCGCTCAAGGAAGGCGACGAAGCCTATTACCCCGAAAAGCACGGCTTCGACCTGAACGTCGGTGGCTACGCGAAGGGCCAGCCGCCCAGCTACCACGCGCCTTACAAGATCCCCACGCTGGCCGAAGGCCCGAAAGGCGAATTCCTCACCGACCGTGAGGCGGCCGAGTCGGTGAAATTCATCGAAGCCAACAAGGATAAGCCTTTCTTTCTCTACCTGCCGCACTACGCCGTGCACACGCCGCTCGGCGGCAAGGCGGACGTCATCGCCAAATACCAGACGAAGGCCGAGCAGACGCCCGGCCTGAAGCAGAAGAACGCCACCTACGCCGCGCTCGTCGAGAGCGTAGACGACTCCCTCGGCACGATCCGCGCCGCGCTGAAGCGCCTGAAGCTGGACGAGAACACCATCATCGTGTTCACGGCAGACAACGGCGGCCTGCTGCCGGTCACCGATAATTCGCCTTTCAGGGTCGGCAAGGGCTCGGCCTACGAAGGCGGCGTGCGCGTCCCCCTCATCATCCACGCCCCCGGCATCACCAAGGCGGGCACGGTCGACAACACCCCGGCGATGACGATCGACCTCTATCCGACGGTCCTGGAACTCACCGGCGTGAAGCCGCTCCAATCCCTCGTCGACGGCATCAGCCTCGCCCCGCTCCTGAAGTCCGGCGCCAAGCCCGACCGCGCGGAGATCTTCTGGCACTACCCGCACTACCACCCGGGAGGCGCCACGCCCTACAGCGCGGTCCGCAGCGGCGACTTCCGCCTGGTGCATTTCTACGAGGACGGGCGGGACGAACTCTATGACCTGGCGAACGACGTCGGCGAGACGAAGGATCTGGCCGCGACGCAGCCCGCGCTGGCCAAGACGCTGCGCACCCGCCTCGACGCTTGGCTGAAGTCGGTCGACGCCCAGCTGCCTACGAAGAACCCGGAACACGATCCGGCGGCCGACGCGAACCACGGCAAGAAGAACGCCAAGGCCAAGAAGAAATGAGGACCGCCCTCCTCGCGTTGCTTTTCGCCGTCCACGCCCTCGCCGGGGAGCCGTTGCCCGGGTTGCCGGCTTCCCCTCGGATCCTCTTCCAGGGCGACTCGATCACGGACGGCAATCGCGGACGCGGCGCCGACCTCAATCACATCCACGGCCACGGCTTCGTCTACCTGCTCGCCGCCCGCCTCGGCGCCGGTACGCCGGAGCAGAACGCGACGTTCCTGAACCGCGGCGTCTCCGGCAACACCGTGCTCGATCTCGCCCGACGTTGGCCGAAGGACACGCTCGAACTCAAGCCCGACGTCCTCAGCGTGATGATCGGCGTCAACGACAGCAGCAAAGGTGTCACCCCCGAGGTCTTCGAAAAGACCTACGACGACCTGCTCGCCTCGGCCCGTGCGGCCAATCCGAAGCTTCGCCTCGTGCTCTGCGAGCCTTTCCTCGGCGACTCCGGACCGGCCATCGACAAGTCCCCCGGGCGTCGCGAGCGCCTCGCCCTGCTGGTGCCGGTCGTGCGCCGCCTGGCCGCCAAGCACGGCGCGACGCTCGTCGACTTCCAGAAGGTCTTCGATGATGCCCGACGACGCGCCCCTTCGTCTTACTGGATCTGGGACGGCGTGCACCCGACCACCGCCGGGCACCAGCTGATGGCCGACGAATGGGAACGGGTGGTCCGCGCTAGCTGGCGCTAAGGCCTACTTGGCCGCCGGCGCCTTCTTGCCCTTGCCCTTGCCGGGCGGAGGCGTCCGCTTCTTCGCGCCGGTCGCATACTCGTCGTCGACCGCCGGCACCTTGAGGTCGGCACGCAGCTTGGCGAGACGCGCCTCAAGGTCGGCCTGCACCGTCTCGTAACCAGGCTGGCCGTAGAAACTCTTCAGTTCCAGCGGGTCTTTCTCGTTGTCGAAGAGGTCGGTCTTGGTCTCGCCATTGCCGTAATAGCGCACGAGCTTGTAGCGGTCCGTGATCACGCCGTAGTGCGGGGCGACGTGGTGCGGCTGCGGGTATTCGTAGTAGTGATAGTAGAACTCCTTGCGCCAATCGGCGGGGGTCTCCCCCGCGAGCAGGGGCTTCAGGCTGCGCCCCTGCATCTCGGCGGGCGAAGGCAGGCCAGCCATGTCGAGGAACGTCTGGGCGTAGTCGACGTTCGAGACCAGCGCCTTGCTCACGGAGCCGGGCTTGGTGACGCCGGGCCAGCGGACGAGCAAGGGCGTGCGCACCGATTCCTCGAAGATCCAGCGCTTGTCGAACCAACCGTGTTCACCGAGGTAGAAGCCTTGGTCAGAGGAGTAGACCACGATGGTATCCTCGGCGAGGCCTTCGTCTTCCAGGAACTTCAGCACGCGTCCGACGTTGTCATCGACCGCCTTCACGGTGGCGAGGTAGTCGTGCATGTAGCGCTGGTAGCGCCAGCGGACGAGGTCCTTGCCCTGCGGATTCGCTTTGCGATAGGCCGCGTTGCGCGGCTCGTAATAGGCGTCCCACACGGCGGCCTGTTCGGCGTCGAGCTGCGGAGGGCGCTCGAGTTTGACGTCCTTGGGCGTGATGGTCTTCTCCAGGGTCATGTCGTTCTCCGCCACGGCCTTCGCGCGGTCGGCGTAATCGTCGAACAACGTGGCCGGCTCCGGATAGACGCGGTCCTTGTCGAAACCGAGGTCCTTGATGTTCGGCTCCCACTCGCGGTGCGGCGCCTTGTGCTGGAGCATGAGCATGAAGGGCTTCGACTTGTCACGCTTCCGCACCCAGTCGAGCGAGAGGTCGGTGACGATGTCGGTCACGTAACCCTGCATCTTCACCATGCCTTGGGCGTTCTTCATCGGCGGGTTGTAGTAGACGCCCTGGCCGGGCAGCACCTGCCAGAAGTCAAAGCCGGTCGGATCGCTGATGAGGTGCCACTTGCCGACGATGGCGGTCTGATAGCCGGCCTTCTGCAGCAGCTTCGGGAAGGTGAGCTGCGTGCCGTCGAAGACGGAGTTCGAGTTGTTGAAGAAGCCGTTGAGGTGCGAGTATTTGCCGGTCAGGATGACGGCACGGCTCGGACCGCAGATGGAGTTGGTGACCAAGGCGCGGTCGAAACGCATGCCTTCTTTGGCGAGGCGGTCGATGTTCGGGGTCTGGTTCAGCTTACGGGCGTCACCATAGGCGCTGATCGCCTGGTAGGCGTGGTCATCGGAGAAGATGAACACGATGTTCGGCTGCTTGGCGGGAGCGGCGGACAGGAGGCCGCCGACCAGACAAAGAAGGAATGCCAGGATTCGCATGGGGTGAGGTGCGGATAATCCAGCCGAGGTCGCGGACTTCTGCAACCTGTTATTCTTTTGCAACCCTCGCCCGCCCCGCCTGTCTGCGACTCATGCGTCTGCTCCTCGCCGCCGGTCTGCTCATGTCCTCGCTGGGCGCGGCGGCCCCCGACCCGACCCCCTACCCTACGACCCCCAGTCCCAAGGGCCTGCAGGTGCAGATGGTCGATGACCTGCTGGAACTGGGGGTCCACCACGCCGGCATCAATCTTGCCCTGAACGCGCTGCTTTCGCCCGCCCAGGAGGCCAAGCCCGGCCAACCGACGGCGACGGCCGATGGCTTTTCCTTCGTGATCAACGAAACCTATCTGAAGTCGCTCGACCGACAGATCAAGTCCCTGAGCGACAAGGGGGTCGTGGTCACGGCGATCCTGATCACCTACCGTTCGCCCAACGAGCGTATCCGCGCGCTGACGGTCCACCCTCAGGCCGACCCGGCCAAAGGCACCACGATGGCCGCGAACACGGTAACGGCCGAAGGTCGGGCCTGCTACGCGGCGCTCACGGACTTCATCGCGCGCCGTTGGTGCTCGGCCGACGCCTCGCACGGCCGCCTCTGGGGATGGGTCATCAGCAACGAGGTCAACTCCCACCACGAGTGGCACCAGATGGGTCCGGTCACGGTCGAGCAGCTCGCGACCCAGTATGAAGACCAAGTCCGCCTCGCCTGGACTTCCCTACGACGTCATTCCGCCCACGCGCGCGTCTACCTCTCGATGGAGCACCATTGGACAGCCAAGAACAACCCGGATCCGCTCCAAGCCTGCCCTGGCCGCACCCTGCTCGAGACCTTCGCCCGCCGCGCCAAGGAACGCGGCGACTTCGACTGGCATCTGGCCTTCCACCCTTACCCGAGCAACCTCCGCGACCCGCGCACGTGGCTGGATAAGGTCACGTTTGACGACGACTCGAAGAAGGTGACGTTCAAGAACCTCGAGGTGGTCGTCCGTAAACTCGCCTCGCCCGAGTTCCGCTTCGAAGGCAAACCCCGCCGGCTCAGCCTCACCGAACAGGGTTTCGACGTGACCAAGCGCCCGGAGGCCCTTGCCGAGCAGGCGGCGGCTTACGCCTACGCCTGGGAGAAGATCCGTCGGCTCGACGGAGCCGTCGACGCCTTCCTTTACCACCGGCAGGTCGACCACGCGAAAGAAGGCGGCCTCCGCTTCGGGCTCTGGAGCAACAAGCCCGGTACAATCTCGGAACCGGACCAGAAGCGGCCGATCTGGCATCTGCTGAAAGCCGCCGACACGCCGGTCTGGCAGACTTCCGCTGATCCTTATCTCAAGACCTGCGGCCTCAAGAGCTGGGATGAGTTGGCGCCGAAGAAGGATAAATGATGAGCGATGGAAGAGGGACGATGAGTGATTGGATTATGTGCAAGGCAGTCCTCTGGCTCTGTTATCCTTAATCATTCGTCGTCCATCTGTCATCTGCCCTCAGCCATCTGTCATCGCTTCTTGCCCCCTGCCTTCCCCGCCCTCAATTAAACCGCATGCACGGCTTCGTCATCGGCCTCGACCTCGGCACTTCCGGTGTCCGCGCGATCGCCGTCGACGCCTCCGGTAAGATCCTCGGACTGGGTGAGGCGAAGCTACCCGCGACGAAAGCCACCGGCGCGCGTCGCGAACAATCGCCTGAAGATTGGTGGACCGGCTGTCGCACGGCATTGGATGAACTCAGTCAGCAGGTCGACCTCGCCGGAGCCCGGGCTATCGCCGTCGACGCGACTTCGGGCACGATCCTGCCGGTCGATAACCACAACCGTCCGCTCGCCCTGGCCCGGATGTACGATGACGCCGACACGGGTGACCTGGCAGCGAAGGTCAAGTCGCTCGCCCCGCGTGAAAGCGCCGCTCACGGCGCGACTTCTCCCGCCGCCCGCGCCTTGGCATGGACCAAGCTGTCTCGCCTGCACTGCATCCTTCATCAGGCCGACTGGATCAACGGCTGCCTCGGAGCGACGAATTGGCAGACCGATGAGAACAATGCATTGAAGACGGGCTATGACCCGGTCGCCCGGGAATGGCCGGATTGGCTGCGCGCCTTCGGACTGTCCCCCGGCATCCTCCCCGAAGTCGTCCCGGTCGGCACGCCAATCGGCCAGGTCTCGGCCCAAGCCGCCATCGCTCTCGGCATCCCCGCAGGCATCACCATCGCCGCGGGCACGACCGACGGCTGCGCGACTTTCCTCGCCAGCGGGGCCACTGAACCCGGCGAAGCTTCCACGGCGCTGGGCTCGACCATCGTCCTCAAACTCCTGAGCCACCGACCGATCTTCGCTCCCGAACTCGGCATCTATAGCCATCGCATCGGTGACACCTGGCTCGCCGGCGGCGCTTCCAACTGCGGAGGCAAGACGCTGCTGCAGTTCTTCACGGCCGAACAAATGACCGGACTCGAAGCCTCTCTCGACCCGACGAAGCCGACGGGCACCGACTATTACCCCCTGCCCTCCGTCGGCGAACGCTTCCCTGTCTCCGACCCAAAACTGGCGCCCCGCCTGACGCCGCGCCCAGAGGACGATGCCCAATTCCTCCAAGGCATCTACGAAGCCTTTGCCCGCGTCGAGCAGTCCGGTTACGCGAAGCTCGCCGCGCTCGGTGGTCCGGCGCTTCGCAATGTCCGCCATGCCGGCGGCGGCTCCCGCAGCGCCGCCTGGATGACCCTCCGCGCCCACGCCCTCGGCGCAGAGCAGCTGCCCGCCTGGAGCGAAGAAGCCGCGGCCGGCGCCGCCCGCCTGGCTTGGCGTTCCCTGGGCCACGAGATCACCTTCGCATGAGCACCCTTACGCCCATCACCGGCCTGTCCGAAGTCGCCGGCCAATACGGCGCCCTGCTGGTAGACCAGTTCGGCACGCTCCACGACGGCACCGTCGCCTATCCGCACGCCGCCGAAGCCTTGCGTCGCTTCCGCGAGAGCGGCGGCAAGGTGGCCGTGCTTTCCAACTCGGCCAAGACGGGCGCCGACAACGTCGTCCGGCTGGCGAAATTCGGTTTCGGTCCGGATCATTACGACGCCGTGGTGACTTCCGGTGACGCCGCTCAGGCCGCCATCCGTTCCGGCGCGCTCGGCGATGGCTTCCGTCCGGGCGCCAAGGTGCACATCTCCGGCAAGCCCGGCGACGACTACGGCTTCGGCGACCTCGGCTTCACGCTCACCTGGCCCGACGAAGCGGAAGGGATCATCCTCGCCGCCTGCCAGGAACCGGACCGCAACTGGCGAGAACAGATCCGCGACCTCACGAAGGCCGCGAACCGCGGCGTGACCGTCGCCGTCTGCAACCCGGACCTGGAGATGCTCACGCCCAAGGGCGTACGTCCCTCCGCCGGGGCGATCGCCCTCGAACTCGCCCGCAAAGGCGCGGTGCTCCGCTATTTCGGCAAACCGCACGGCGACATCTACCGCACGGCCCTCGCCGCGCTCGGCAACCCGCCCCCGCTGACGGTCCTCGCCATCGGCGACAGCCCGGAACACGACATCGCCGGCGCCGCCGGAGCGGGACTCGACAGCGTGCTGCTGAGGACGGGCATCCTCAGCGGAGCCGACGAAGGCAGCCTCGCCTCGCGCCTGCCGGCTGGTGCGCGACGCGTCTTCAGCCTGGCCGAACTGCGCTGGTAAGCCTCAGGCGCCGCGCTGGGCGGTGTTGCCTCGGCCCTTGGGCTTGCCGTCCACGCAATGACGGCAGGTCTTTTCGTAGACGTAGTCCGGACGCCGCTGATCCTCCACGGTGAGAGGCATCTGGCAGTTGAAACAGATGACCGACCCCGTCTCGCGGAGATCGGGTCCGACACCGACACGTTCGTCGAAGACGAAACATTCACCCTCGTAGTGCGCTCCGCCGACTTCTTCGAAATATTTGAGGATGCCACCGTCGAGCTGAAGGACATCGGTGTAACCCTGCAAGGCCATGAAGGGGCCCGCCTTCTCGCAACGGATGCCACCGGTGCAGAACATCACCACCGGCTGCGTCTTGAGCTCGGCCGGCAGTTTCTCCACCGCCGCCGGGAAATCCCTGAAGTTCCAGATCTGCGGGACGACCGCACCTTTGAAGGTCCCCATCCGCACCTCGTAATCGTTGCGGGTATCGAGCAACGTCACGGGGCGACCTTCGTCCAGCCACTGCTTGAGCTGACGCGCCGAGATCTTCGCGGCGGGACGCCGGTCCGGGTCGACGCCTTCGACGCCGAACGCGATGATCTCCTTTTTGATCTTCACGAGCATCCTCTTGAACGGCTGCTCGGAACTAGGACTCTCCTTGGGCGCGATACCGGCGAGGCCGGGGACAGCGCGGATGACTTCCAGCACCGCCGCCAACTGCGGCCGCGTACCGGCCAGGAAGAAATTGATGCCTTCCGGGGCCAGAAGAATAGTCCCCTTGAGTCCGTGGGCCTTGGTCGCCTCCTGCAGCCGTGTCCGCAGCTCCGCCAACCCCTCAAGCGGGGCGAACTTATAGCAGGAGAGATTGATGACCTCGGCGGACATGGACGGACGCAGGGCTAAGGCCTGGCCTCCGCCGAGACAATGAATCTTTGCCTTTTCGCCCCGCGAAGCCTACGCCTGACCTATCTTGGAATCCGGCCTCACCATCACGCCCATCGGCTTCATCCGCTCCGGCAAGCCGTTGAAGTTCGACGCCCGCCATCAGCCCGACGAGAGCCAGGCGGAGACGAACATCCTCGAGATGCTGCCGGGCGACAAATACCAGAAGGCGCTCAAGGACCTCGAAGGCTTCGACCGCGTCTGGCTGCTCTGGTGGTTCCACCGTAACACCGACTGGCGGCCGGAAGTCCTGCCGCCCCGCGGCCCTTCCAAGCGACGAGGCGTGTTCGCCACCCGCTCCCCGCACCGCCCAAACCAGCTCGGCATCACGCCCGTGCAGCTGCTCGAGATCCGCAAGGGCCAGCTCATCCTCGGGCCCTGCGACCTGATCGACGGCACGCCGGTCTTCGACATCAAGCCTTACATCCCCTCCTACGACTCGTTCCCCGACGCCAAGGCCGGCTGGATCGATGAAGTCGACGCCGCGCTCGAAGGCCCGCCGGCCTTCACGGTCACCTTCTCTCCGCAGGCCGCCGAACACATGGCTTGGCTGAAGCAGGAATGGTCGGTCGATTTCGAGGCCCGCCTGCAGGAGATCCTGAGCCGCGACCCGAGCCCCCACCGCACCCGGCGCATCCGGAGCCGCCACGGCGACCTTTTCGACATCGGCTGCGGCGCCTGGTATGCGGTCTTCGAAGTCAAAGGCTCCGTCGTCCATATCCTGCACCTGAAGCCTGCCTTCCCGTTGAAATTCTTGGCCGATCCGGCCCGGCCGGTGATTCCGGACAAGGATGCCCAGCTCGCGTTCCGGGCCAGATGGCCTCAGTTCGCTGACTGATTGCGGGTCGCCGATTTAATTGACCGAATTTAAAGGGTAAAACCTTGGCAACAACTTCCGCCCCTCGGGGTCGAAAGTCGCCTCGCCATACTCCCGAAACCCTTTCCAATCCTGACATGCCCCGCTTCCCCACCCTGCTGGCCCTTTGCGCCCTCATCGCATTCCAGCCGAACGCCCATGCCGCCGACCAAGGCCGCAAGCTCACGCTCGACGACGGCGACCGCGTCCTGCTGATCGGTGACGTGCTCATCGAGCGCGAAAACAATTACGGCGTGCTGGAGACGAAGATGCGCCAGGAATTCCCCGGCAAGAAGTTCGCCGTCCGTAATCTCGGCTACTCCGGCGACACGCCGCTCGGCGCCTCCCGAGCGAGCTTCGATCCCGTCGCCAAGGGCGTCGAGCAGCTCGAGGAACAGCTGGCCGTCGTGAAGCCCACCGTCGCCATCATCGGCTACGGCATGGCCGCCTCGCTGGAAGAACTCACCTACCGTCAGAACGATCCCGCGCTGAACCCCGACCCGGCCCGCTACGGCACCGAGCACACCCCGGACCGCCTGAAGCGCGAAGTCGCGCAGCTGATGGAGCTCATCAAGAAGCATGCCGCCGGCGGCAAGGTGCGCTTCGTCATCCTCGGACCGATCGCGCATGAAGACCTGCGCGGCTCCCGCCCGGGCCTCCCCGATCCGACCGAGCACAACAAGCTCCTCGCCGCCTACGGCCGCAGCCTCGCCGAGCTCGCCGCGGAGAAGAACATCCCCTTCGTCCAAGCCGAATGGAAGTCGCACGGCATCGCCCTCGATCAGGGCACCGACAACGGCATCCACCTGACCGAACGCGGCTACCGCGCGCTCAGCGAAGGCGTCGCCGCCCAGCTCGGCTGGACGCTCGACAAGGACAACTGGGACAAGCCGACGGCGGCCGAAGAGAGCCTGCGCGCCTCGATCCTGCGCAAGAACTCCCTCTTCTTCCACCGCAGCCGCCCGGCCAACTACACCTACATCTTCGGCTTCCGTAAGCGCGAACAGGGCCGCAACGCCGTCGAGATCCCGAAGTTCGACCCGCTCATCGAGACCGCCGAAGCCGACGCCATCGCGGTGTCCGCCGGCCAGCCGAGCACGCTGCCGCCTGAACCGAAGACGCCGGCCAAGCTGACCGTCGCCGCGTCCCTGCCCCGCCCGGACTTCAAACTTTCCGACGGCCTGCGCATGTCGCTCTTCGCCGAGAATCCTCTCCTCGAAAAGCCCGTCCACATGAACTGGGACACCTCGGGCCGTCTCTGGGTCGCGACCTCCAACACCTACCCGCAGGTCAATCCCGAGGACCTCGCCGCGCAGATGGCCGGCAACTCCTCGAAGTTCGGTCCGTCCACCGGCAACGACAAGGTCATCCTCCTCGAAGACACCGACCGCGACGGCGTCGCCGACGTCTCGCGCATCGTCGCCGACCGCCTGCTCATTCCCTCCGGCGTCGCGCCGGACAATCTCGGCGGCGTCTACGTCGGGGCCAGCACCGAACTCCTCCACCTCACGAAGCCGAACGCCGACGGCGTGCTGGCCGAGCGTCGCATCGTCCTGAGCGGCTTCGGCACCGAGGACACCCACCATATCGTCCACACCCTGCACTGGGGCATCGATGGCCGACTGTATTTCCACCAGACCATCTACATCCACTCCCACCTCGAGACCCCGTGGGGCCTTGTCCGTGCCAACTCGGGCGTCGCTTTCGCCTATGACCCGAACACCGAGCGCCTCGAAGTCCACTCGAAGGGCCTCGTCAACGCCTGGGGCCAGCAGGAAGACCTCGCCGGTCAGACCTTCCTGACCTCCGGCGCCGACGGCACCGGTGTGCACTGGGCCTTCCCCGGCGCGACCTTCCCGCCCTCCGAAGGCGCCCGCCGTCTCGTCGGCAGCATCAGCCCCGGTTCCTATCCGAAGTTCAGCGGCCTCGAGCTCGTGCAGAGCCCGCTGTTCGGCGCCGACTGGCAAGGTAACGCGATCACCTGCGACTTCCGCGCCCATCGCATCGTCCGCTTCGGCTTTAACGACTTCAGCACCGACGCCTCCCCGAAGTCCGGCTACGTGACCAAGGAACTCCCCGACGTCGTCCGTACCAGCGACGTGGCCTTCCGCCCGATCACCTTGAAGATGGGCCCTGACGGCGCGCTCTACGTCGCCGACTGGACCAACCCGATCATCAACCACGGCGAAGTCGACTTCCGCGACCCGCGCCGCGACAAGATCAGCGGCCGTATCTGGCGCATCCTGCCGGAGAACGCCCAGCCGCTCGTCTGGCAGCCGTTGCTCGGCCAGCCGGTCGCCGCGCTGCTCGCCAAGCTGACCTCACCGAGCCGCTGGGAATTCGAGCAGGCCCGCCGGGAGCTCGCCAAGGTGCCGGTCGCCGAACTGCAAGCCGCCCTCAAGACCTGGGCCAAGGATGACGTGACCCGTCGTCACGCCGCCTGGCTGCTCAGCGGTCGCACGGCCGACACCGACCATCTCGCCGAACTCCTCCGCAGTCAGGATCCCGCCAGCCTGCAGGTCGGCCTGCGCGAATTCGGCAAGTCCCTCGGCGCCCGCGGCGCAGCGGACATCGCCCTGATCACGCCGTTCCTCGCCCACGCCAATCCTCGCGTCCGCCTCGAGGCGCACCGCGCCCTCGCCCGCATCCGCACGCCGGAAAGCGCCCGCGCCGTGCTGGCCCACCTGCCCAAGGATCCGGCCGACAACTTCCTCGATTTCGCCGCCTGGACGAGCATCAACGAACTCGCCCGTCCGTGGCTCGAGGACGTCGCCGCCGAGCCCGCGAAGGTCGTCGGCCATGAGGCCGAGCTCGACGCGATCGTGAAGGCCATCGACCCAGGCATCGCCACTCCTTACGTCCAGCGCCTCTTCGCCGGCCGCAAGATCGACGCCGCAGGCACCGGCCCCTGGATCGAACTCGTCGGCAAGGCAGGCACGACCGCCGAGGCCACGCTGCTCTTCCGCGCGCTGATGGACGACGCTTCGCTCCAGGCGTCGACCCGCCACCGCATCGCCTTCGCCCTGGTCGAAGCCGCCAACCGCAATGTCCGTCCGACCGGCGACCTCGCCACGCTGGGCAAGCTGCTCCGCTATGAGACCGAGCGCAACCTCCTCGTCACCTCCGTCCGGCTCTCCGGACAGTGGAAGCTCGTGCAGTCCGTGCCGCAGCTCGGCGACTTCGCCGGCCGCGAGAAGGACGCCGAACTCCGCCGCACCGCCGTCGCCGCGCTCCGCGCGATCGGCCAGCAGGCTTCGCTCAACGCGCTCCGCAGCCTGACCGCCGAAACGCGCCCGTCAGTCGTCCGTCAGGACGCCCTGCCCGCCCTGGCCGTCCACGCCCCTGGGGAAGCTCTCAAAGCCATCCCCTCCGTCTTCGGCCAGATCAAGTCCAAGCAGACGGCCACCGCCGTCTGGACCAACCTCTTCCAGCTCGGCGCCTTCGCCCAACGCCTCGCCAAGGAATTCCCCCAGGGCCTCAGCGCCGAACATTATGCGGCCGCGCTGCAGTCCGCCCGCTCCCTCGGTCGCGGCGGCGTGCCCCTGGTCAAGGTCATCGAACCGCTCGCCGGCGCTCAGTCCGGTCCCCGCGACTACGCCGCTGAGATCGAAGGTATCATCCGGACGATCAAACTGGGCGCGGACCCCGCCGACGGCGAGCTCCACTACCGCAAGAACGGCTGCGCGCTCTGCCACGCCATCGGTGGCGCCGGCGGCAAGCTCGGCCCCGACCTCAGCAGCCTCGGCGCGAGCGCGCCGCTCGACTACGTCATCGAGAGCGTGCTCAATCCCGCCGCCAAGGTGAAGGAAGGCTACCACGGCTTCTCCTTCAAGATGAAGGACGGCAGCCAGATGGTCGGCATCCCGGCGCGCGAGAACGCGACCGAGCTCTTCATCCGACCCGGCCCCGGCGTCGAACTGCCGATCCTCAAGGCCAACATCGTGAGCCGGGACAACATCGGCAGCATCATGCCTGCCGGCCTCGTCGACGGCCTCACCGGCGTCCCCCGGCGCAATCTCTTCGCCTTCCTCGGCGAGATCGGCAAGCCGGGTCCGTTCGACGCCAGCAAGGGCAACGTCGCCCGCCTCTGGGTCTTCGACGACCAGCCGCCCGGCGCCCTTGCGAAGTCCGCGACCCCCACCCCCGTCTACACCCTCGTCAACGGCCAGCTGCCTAAGGAGTTCAATCCCGGCCGCCTCTACGCCACGGCTCGCTTCACCGCCCCCGCCAAGACCGCCAAGCCGCTCGTCCTGACCGGCGTCAAGGCCGCCTGGCTCGACGGCAAGGCGCTCGAACTGAAGGCCGGCGCCTACGCCGCCTCGATCCCCGCGGGCGACCACTCGCTCACGGTCGAGGTCGACGGCAACGCGCCTTACTTCAAGGCGCAGTGCGACGACGCCAGCTTCCTCGGCGACTGATGACGCGCGTCGCGCTCTGCCTGTTGGCCGCCCTGATCGGCGGCTGCGCCGAGTCTTCCCTCGCGCCGGCCGTCAGCCCGGAGGCGTTGCGCCAACGGGCCGCGGCCCTTCGCAGCCAAGGCAAATCGTCCGAAGCCGAAGACCTGCTCGGTCAGGCCATCCGGGCGCAGCCGACCCAGACGCGCGACCAACGTTCCGCCGCGGCCGACCTGCGCCGCGAACTCGCCTCGCTTCGCGTCGCCGTCGACGATCTCGCCAGCGCGGAAATGCTCTACCGCGAAGCGCTGAAGTTGCTCGAAACCTCGCCCCGCGGCGCCGATGCCGCCATCATCAACCTCCGCACCCAGCTCGCCGGCCTGTGCTACCGCCAGTCGCGCTTCGACGAAGCCGCCGACTACTACCGTTCGGTGCTCTCGCTGGAAGTCGCCCTCCTCGGCGAAACTCACCCCGACCCGCTGGGCACGATGAGCATCCTCGGCGGCCTCGAGCTGAAGCGTGGCAAGTTAGCCGAAGCCGAAACCCTCTTCCGTCGGCAACTGCGAGGCGTCCAGCAGGTCCATGGTGCCGAGAAACGGGAAGTCACCTCGGTCCTGGACAATCTGGCCGACGTCCTGGACAAGGCCGGACAAGCCGCCGAAGCCGCCCGCCTGCGAGGCGAAGCCGCCCGGATCCGCCGGAAGCTCTGCGACGAGTGCTGAAAACCGGCCGCCCCTTGCGCCCGCGCCACCCCCGGGCATAACACGGGGGAACTCCCCATCGCCGATTGGGAATTATTTACGTTTGCGCCCCACCCCTTGACAGCCACCCCTTGACACCCGTGGCCCGTATTTCCCGCAGATCGATCGATGAGCTCCGCCAACGGGCTGATATCGTCGCGCTCGCCGGCGACTACACCCAGATGAAGCAGCGCGGGCGCGACTGGTGGGGCCTCAGCCCCTTCAAGTCCGAGAAGAGCCCCTCCTTCAAGGTCAACCCGGAGACCGGCCTCTGGTATTGCTTCTCCACCCAGCAAGGCGGCGACGCCTTCAAGCTCGTCATGAACCGCGAAGGCCTCGACTTCCCGGAATCCGTCGAACGCGTCGCCAACCGTTTCGGCTTCAAGCTCGACTACGAGAGCGGCGGCGACGGCAAGAACGAGAAGTCCTTCCGCGGCCAGCTCCTCGAGATCCATGAGCTCGTCGCCGACTACTGGCGGCGCTGCTTCCTCGAAGACCCGGTGCACGGCGAATGGATCCGCGACTACTGGTCGCGCCAGCGCAAGTTCTCCCCTGAGGTCGCCGACGATTTCGGCATCGGCTTCGCCCCGGTCGACGATTCGAAGCTCATCCCCGGCCTGCTCGCCAAGGGCTACGCCAAGGACGCGCTCGCCCAGACCGGCCTGTTCTTCGGCGTCGACCGCGTGCCTGATCCGCTCCGCTGGCGCTGTCGCTTCCGCGGCCGCCTGATCATCCCGATCCGCGACATCCAGGGACGCGTCATCGCCTTCACCGCGCGCCAGCTGGACATCACGCCGCAGGACGACCCTTCACGCGAGGCCAAGTACGTCAACTCGCCCGAAACCGAGCTGTTCAAGAAATCCCGCACGGTCTTCAACCTCGACCGCGCCCGCATGACCCGCAAGGACGCCGATCCGTTCGTGCTCGTCGAAGGCCAGCTGGACGCCATCCGCTGCCACTCCGCCGGCATCCCGGGCGCGATCGCCGCCCAAGGCACCGCGGTCACCGAAGAACACCTGCAGCAGCTCCGCCGCTTCAGCCAGCGCCTGCTGGTCTTCCTGGATTCCGACGCCGCCGGCCAGAAGGCCGCCCTGCGCCTGCTGCCCATCGGTCTCCGCGAAGGCCTCGACATCCGCTTCCTCTCGCTGCCTGGCGGCAAGGATCCGGACGAATACTTCTCGACCCATTCCGCCGAGGGCTGGGCCGGCCTCGTCGCCGGCGCCCGCAGCGCGATGCAGTTCTGCGTGCAATCCCTCGTCCCCGAAGGCTCGGTGAACCTGCCGCTGACGAGCCGCCTCAGCCTCCTGGAGTCCCTCTTCCCCATCGTCGAGCAGGCCGGCGCCGAGGAGATCGTCCGCGAGGCCCTCAACGAGGCCGCCCGCCACGCCGGCATCGGCATCCGCGAGATGCACATGGCCTACGAACGCCACCGCGCCCAATCCCAATCCCAGCGCCCTGCGGCCCAGCTCGGCGGCCCGGACGAGGCGCCTGTCCCGGTTGTCAAGGGGGGGGGCTTGACAACTCCGGAGGAGGATCTGATACTGTTCCTTCTGCGGCATGACGCCTACTTCGTTCCCATCGCCCAGTCGCTCCCGCTCGAGTGGATCGACCAGTCCGGCCGGGGCGGCCAGCTCCTGATGGCCCTGCTCAACGAAGCCGCCCACGGCCATTTCGCCGGCCTCCGTGAGGCCGTCAACGCCCTCGACGACGAACTGCGCACCGAAGCCGCCCGCCTTTCCGCCGAAAGCTACGCCGGCCGCGACGACGAGAAGGACATCCTGCCCCGCGCCAACACGATCCTGAAGTCCTTCCACGGACGCCACGTCCAGGCCCTGATGCGCAGCCTCGACGCCCGGATCGCCTCCACCCCCCGCGACGACGTCGCCGCCCTCAACCGGCTCCAATCCGAAAAGATCGCCCTGCGCAAATCGCACGCGACCCCGCCGACGCTCACCGTCGCCTGACTTTCCCAAGATGACCGATAAGAAGAACAAGAAGACCACCGACAAGCCGGCCAAAGCCTCCAAGCAGGCCAAGCCCGTCGTCAAAGCCGCCGCCAAGCCCCCGGCCAAGCCGGCCGTGAAGGCGGTCGCCGCGAAGGCGCCTGCCCTGAAGGCCGAAGCGAAGGTCTCCCCCTCCAAGGCCGCCCCGGCCAACAACAAGGCCGCCGCGGTCAAAGCCTCGTCGGCGAAGCCGCCTGTCGCCAAGGTCGTCGCCCCGAAGCAGCCCATCGCGGTCACGCCCAAGGCCAAGCCGGTCACGCCGAGCGTCGGCCCCGCCATCAACGAGAAGGTCCAGCTGCTCGTCAGCCTTTCCAAGAAGAACGGCTTCGTGACCGTCCAGAACATCAACGAGGTCATCCCCGACAGCGCCACCGACCCGGAGCTGATCGAGAACATCATGAACATCCTCGACAACCTGGACATCAAGCTCCTGGACGAGGATGAGGTCGAGACGTACCGCAAGAAGGTCGAGGACTCCGAAGAAGAAGCCGCCCGCACCGTCCCGGCCGACGCCCCTTACGATCCGTTCAACGTCTACCTGAAGCAGATGGGCCACAAGCCCCTGCTCACCCGCGAACAGGAAGTCGAGATCTCCAAGCGCATCGAGGACGCCGAACTGGAGGCCCAGAACTACCTCTTCGCCTGCTGGCTTACCCTCCCCTACCAGCTCGACCTCGCCCTCAAGGTCCTCCGCAAGGAAGAGCGCTTCGACAAGGTGGTCATCGACAAGAAGGTCGAGTCCCGCGACGCCTATTACAAGATGCTCCCCAAGGCCACCGAGGAGTGCACCAAGCTCAAGGCCAAGCTCGACAAGGCCTGGCAGAAATACCTCGACGAATCCGACGCCGGCAAGAAGGCCAAGGCCCGCGAGGCCTACGTCAAGCTCGAGCGCACCGCCAAGGAAGGCTGCAAGGACATCCTCCGGAAGTTCTGCTTCAAGATGAAGCTCTTCGAGGAGTGGCTCGAACTGCCCGACATCAAGGGCGACATCGAAGACTCCCGCAACCTGGTCGAGCCGACCATCGTCGTCCGCGGCCCGGTCCGCGCGAAGAAGGCGGTCAAGCAGGAGATCTCCGCCTCCCGCACCCGCGAGATCGAGCTCCGCTGGCGCCTCAGCCCGGCCGAACTCGTCCACCTCGCCCGCAACGTCCGCAAGCACCTCGACGAAGCCCAGCGCGCCAAGACCGAGATGGTCGAGCATAACCTCCGTCTGGTGATCTCCATCGCCAAGAAATACCAGAACCGCGGCCTGCTCTTCACCGACCTCATCCAGGAAGGCAACATGGGCCTCGTGAAGGCCGTCGAGAAGTTCGAATACCGCCGCGGCTACAAGTTCTCCACCTACGCCACGTGGTGGATCCGCCAGGCGATCACCCGCTCCATCGCCGACCAGGCCCGCACCATCCGCATCCCGGTCCACATGATCGAGACGCTCAACAAGGTGATGCAGGTCCAGAAGCAGCTCACCCAGGAGCTCGGCCATGAACCGACCGCCGAAGAAGTCGCCAACGAGATGAACATGGCGATCGACCGCGTGCAGCAGATCATGAAGATGGCCCAGCAGCCGATCTCGCTCCAGTCCCCGGTGGGCGACGGCGAAGACACCTCGCTCGGCGACTTCATCGAGGACAAGTCCGCGGAGAACCCCTCCGACACGGCTTCCACGCGCCTCCTCCGCGAGAAGATCGACTTCGTCCTGCGCTCCCTCGCCGAACGCGAGAAGGAAGTCCTCATCCTCCGCTTCGGCCTCCTCGACGGCGTCCAGCGCACGCTCGAAGAAGTCGGCCGCCACTTCAAGGTCACCCGCGAACGTATCCGTCAGATCGAGGCGAAGGCGCTCCGCAAGATGCGCCACCCGACGCGCATGCGCCAGCTCCAGGGCATGTTCGAAGGCGAGCTCGACACCTCCGGCCCCGGCTTCGACCAGTTCATCTCCGAGGACGAGAAGGCCGAGCAGACCCCGGGTCCGCTTTCGCCCGGCGGCCTGCCCGGCGGCCTCCCGCCCAACTCCGCCCTCGCCGCCTTCATCGGCAAGCCCCCGGAAGGTCCGGGCGCCCCGCACCGCGAGTGAGCCGGCTCGGCCCAGTCTGTCTGCTGCTCGCGCTGCTGACAGGCTGCGTCGCGTCCAAGCCGTCGAAGCCCGCCGAGGAGCCGAACCCGTTCGCGCTCCCGGCCGGCGCGCCGCGCAACGCCCGCGTCGGCTTCATCCAAGGTCACCCGCTCCGCAGCACCAGCGTGCCGTTGCTGCTCATCCCGGGCACGATCGTCCGCGAAGGCCTGCAGGTCATCGCCCGCGATCCCCAGCTGAATCCTTCCGCCGTCTTGGAGATCACCTCGGTCCG
>JBJOMV010000004.1:0-69440 GCA_046052185.1 Verrucomicrobiota bacterium
CGGCCGGCCTGACGCATGATCCAGACCGGCGCCCGGTCATGGGGCTGTCGGCGGAGGGCGGCGAGGAAGCGGTCGCGGGAGTTCATCAGGACCCTTTGAGCCAATCCTGAGGTTTCAGATAATGCGAGAGCAGACGTTCTTCCGGGCTGCCGGGGTCGGGCTGGTGGCCGTAACGCCACTGCACGTGGGGAGGGAGGGACATCAGGATGGACTCCGTCCGGCCGCCGGACTGCAGGCCGAAGATGGTGCCACGGTCGAGGACGAGGTTGAATTCGACGTAGCGTCCGCGACGGATCTCCTGCCAGGTGCGCTCCCGCTCGCCGTAAGGGGTGTCCTTGCGACGGCGCAGGATCTCGGCGTAGGCGCGGCCGTAGGCGTCGCCGACCCGTTGCATGAGCGCGAAGGCCGCCTCGAAGCCGCCCTCGGTGAAGTCGTCGTAGAACACGCCGCCGATGCCGCGCTGCTCCTGACGGTGCTTGAGCAGGAAGTAGTCATCGCACCAGGCCTTGAACTTCGGGTAATGGGCGCCCGTAGCTTCGCGGGCGGCGCGGTGCCAGGTGACCGCGTCCTCGTCGAAGCCGTAATAAGGGGTCAGGTCGAAGCCGCCGCCGAACCACCAGACCGGATTAGGTCCGTCCGTGCAGAACAGACGCACGTTCATGTGCGAGGTCGGGCAGTAAGGATTGCGCGGGTGATGGACGACCGAGACGCCCATGGCGCGGAAGCCCTTGCCGGCGAGCTCCGGGCGGGCGACCGTGGCGGAAGGAGGCAGGGCGTGGCCCCGGACGTCCGAGAAGGCCACCCCGCCCTTCTCCATCACGGGTCCGCCGGCGATGACGCGGGTCCGGCCGCCGCCGCCTTCGGCGCGCTGCCATTCGTCGGTGTGATACTTGGCCTGGCCATCCACTTCCTCGATGATCGCGCAGAGGCGATCCTGCAGGCCGGTCAGGTAGTTTCTGACGAGATCGGGATTCATCGTCGGCCAGCCAATCGAAGGAGAGCCCGCGGGTCAACGAAGCGCCGCAGCTGCCCCAGAGAATCCACGGCGGCTTATCCCCCATATGCGGGCGTAATCTAGGTAGTCCTTGATGGGAACCCGGGAATCGGCACGGTCGAGGCCGGCCATGCATCCCGAATTCAAGATCTTCCTGCTTTTCGCCTTGGCCGGCCTCTTCGCCCTCGGCCTGCCCTGGTGGGCCTGGCGTCGCGTCCGGAGCCTCGAAGCGAAGTATGGTCGCATCCTGCTCGTCCGCGGCGTCTCCGGCGCCCAGGCGGCCCGCATCATCCTCCTCCGCGGCGAGATCCCGCAGGTCGACGTCGACGAGAGTTCGGTGTCCGTGACGGATTTCTATTCGGCCTTCGAACCCGCGATCAAACTCTCGCCGGCGACCTACGAAGGCAAACGCCTCTTCGACGTGGCCCGGGCCGCGCGCCTCGCGGGTCACGCGCTCCAGCACCGCGACCGCAAGCTCGGCGGACTGGCCTCGTGGGATTCGTTCATGATCCTCTGGGGCAACGCCTGGCCGGTGCTCCTCGTCATGCTCGTCCTCGCGACCAAGGGGCGGTTCATCTGGGCCGCCCTCGGCTTCGCGCTCCTCGCCATCCTCCTCGCCGTCGGCCACCTGCTGAAGCACACGCACGTGCAGGACGCCGCCCGCCGAGGCCGGCGCGAGCTCGAAGGCGCCAAGCTGCTCGACGGTCACCCCGAGGAAGAGATCGAAGCCGCCTTCCTGGCCGCCCGTCTCGACCACATGGCTCTCCCCTACTCAAAAACGTGGCTTCGGCTGCTATTTTCCTGAGCCGGACGAAGCCCGACCCGCACCCTAGGCAACTTCGCCTTCTCTCCGGAGTTATATCTGGTAACTCATTCCCATGAACAAGAACCCTCTCTACGCGATCCTCGGTCTGGCCGTGCTCGGCATTGGCGCCTATGCCGCCTACCAGTGGACCCAAGGCGACGAAGGCCAGGTAGTGAAGAGCACCGCCAAGCGCACCAGTTCCCCGGTGTCCAAGCTCACGACCGAGACGGGCAAGCCCCGCGCCGCCAAGGCCCTCAAACTCAGCCGCAAGGATGACGTCGGCACCGAGGTCGAAGAGAAGGACCTCGTGAAGCAGTCCAAGCCCGTCGCCGAACTCGACGCGAAGTTCGCCACCTGGCGCGACGACGGCCGCAAGGCCGTGGAGGACATGTTCGGAGGCGACCGCCAGAAGATCGGCGAAGCTTTCCGCGCGGCGATGGCCAATGAGGAATTCCGCAGCAACTTCGGCCGCATGCGCGAGCTGGAGAACCAGTATCGCTCCGCCAGCGACGACCAGAAGCAGGCCATCATGGACGAACTCTCCACGATCCGCACCCGCGGCCTCGGCATGCTCAAGCAGGCCGCCGCCGGAGCGCCCGCCGCGAACCAGCCGACCGTCACGATCACCGGTCCCGGCGTCGTCCGGGAAGCCAACGGCCCCGCCCCTACCGCCGCCCCCGCGGCCCCGGCCCCCGCCGCCCCGGTGACATTCGAATAAGCCGGCCCCTGCGCCGCAATGACCCCCGCCTCGCGTCGTCTGGTCCTGCTGGGCGCCCTTGCGCTCCTTGCCTTGGCGGGTGGGTGGTGGTTCTCCCAGAGGACCGACGAGCCCAAGCCTTCGGCTCGCCCGGCCCGCTCCGCCGTCGTGACCAAGCCCGGCGCCGCCAGACCGGTCGGTGCGCCGCGCAGCGCCAACGGCCTCATCCCCTCAGTCCAGGAAGACATCTCCGTCGACGCCCGCCCGCCGGACGCGCGTCGTGAGAACATCATCCGCGAAGGAATCGGGACGATCCAGGAACTGAAGTTCATGCACCCGCAGGTCTTCGACGCCGCCGCGAAGCGCTGGGGCGAACATCCGAAGACGAAGGCCCTCGTCGCGGAGTGGAAGGAGATCGAAGCCGGCTGGAAGACTCAGGACGAAGCCGCCAAGGCGGCGCAGCTGCCGCGCATGCAGGCGATGTGGGCCGAAGCGATGAGCCTGCTCCGCGCCGAGGTCGAACAGTCGGCGAGCGAAGCCGGCGTCAAGTAGCCGCCAGCCGCAGCAGCTCCGCGCGGAAGGCCGTCAGCACCGCCTGCGTGCGCGCGAACCCCGCGTGCCGATCTCCTGTGGCTTCGTCCATGTATAGGTCGCGGCGTACTTCGATCATCACCGACCAGAGTCGCGGGTCGCGACCGAAGCAGGCGTTCGGGACCATCGCCCCGCTGAACGGCACGTCGACGCCGACCGCGTAACCGTGCGCGCGGAAGAAACCAACGGCGAGGTCGCGCAGGGCCGGCGGCGTGTGGCCCGGTTGCGTGCCGATACCGATCTCGGGCGAAGGGCCGAAGGCGAGCTGCGTGGGCAGCGGACCGGTGGGATAGGAATGCGCATCGAGAATCACGCATCGGTCGAAGCGGGATAGGCGGGCGTCGGCGGCGGCGTCGAGCGCGCGATGGTGCGGCCAGTAATGTCGGGCCATCAGCTCCGCGCGACGTTCCGGCGTCAGCGCACGGAGCGGCCGCCCGTCGGCGGTCCGGACGTACGTCGCGCCCATGCCCACCTTCGCGCAAGGCTCCTGGGCATCGTCGGCGAAACGCTCCGTGTCCACGACGAGACGTGAGACCTCGGCGCGAATGAAATCGGCCGGAGCGAGCCCATCGGCATAGAGCGCGGAGGTATGCCGGTCGGTCAGCCGGAGGCATTCCGCCCGCAGCTCCTCCGCGGAGAGCAGGAAGTCGGCCTGCGCGTCGGGCGGGATGGCCGTGGCGTCGTGGGGGAGATGGACGAGGAGCGGAGTCATCGGCGGGGGCTTACCCTATGCCGGGAAGCGGCCCGGCCGCACCCCGCAGGCGTGTCATAATTAAATTCAGAATCCTGCAACTCGCCCCCGGAGGCGGGGTTTCATCCTCGCACCCCCATACATATCATGAAGATCAAACTCGCACTCCTCCTGGCCCTGGTCACCTCGGCCGGCCTCCTCGCTCAGGACGCTCCCAAGCCCGACGCCCCCAAGGGCGACAACCCGCCCGCCAAGAAGGGCGAAGGCAAGGGTGACAAGGGCGGCAAGAAGGGCATGCCCCAGAAGCCTGAGTCCGTCGACGAAGCCACCTGGAAGAAGTTCCTGGAAGCCCAGAAGGCCGCCCAGGGCGATGAAGCCGTGAAGGCCGCCAAGGCCAAGGCTGGCGAAGCCAAGACCGAAGAAGAGAAGAAGGCCGCTGGCAAAGCCGTGATGGAAGCCACCAAGGCCGCCATCCTCAAGGCTGACGCTTCCCTCGAGTCCGTCTTCAAGGCGCTCGAAGAAGCCCGCGCCAAGGGCAAGGGTAAGGGCAAGGGCGACAAGGGCGGCAAGAAGCCCGAAGCCAAGTAATCTTCGGATCACTGGCTGGAACAAGACCCCGGGCGACCGGGGTCTTTTGTTTGGGCAATGGAAGAATCGATGGCTGAATCGATGGAGAGACCCCGGAAGGGCTAGAGCTAGGACTGGGGCTAGGGCTCAAAGGGAAACCGGAGACCGGATGATTGGCGGGGGAGCACATTTCAGGTCTCGGGTCTCGGCCATCAGGTGCCTGGTTCGGGTGTTCAGGTTCGGGAAATCTGTCCTCCGTCATCTGTCATCGACTCAGCCATATTTTCAGGTGGCGGGTGGCAGCTCCAGGTGCCGGGTGGCAGATTTGATCCATTCAGTCCTCCACTCAGCCCTCAACGCAGTCCTCTACTCAGTCCTCCCTGATTGATTCAGCCATCCGTCATCGACTCAGCCATCTGTCCTCAATTCAGCCCTCAACGCAGTCCTCCATTCAGTCCTCCAATTAGCCTCTGCCTCCGCCCTCTGTCATTGGTCCTGCCCTCTTTTCGGGCATTTTTACCCCCCGTTCCATTTGTTACGGATATGTTACGGCCAGGAAACATCTCCGCGTTGGCATTGCGGCGACTTGCCTCAGCTCTGACCACATTATCTAACCCAGTCAGCCCAAGGCACGCCTTGGGATCTTTTCCTACACCCAAATCCGATTGTTACAAATGTTACAGACTCGCAACCTTCTCATGCTCGCGGCCGCTCTGACCGTCACGCAAGTCACCGCGCAGGACAAGCCGGCGGCCGCCGCGAAGCCGGTCGCCGAGCAGTCGCTGAAGGAGCGCTTCGAGAACCTCGGCCTGATCTACCAGGACAAGAACGCGAAGGGCCTGCAGGAGTTCTGGCTGCTCGGACGCTACCATGGACACTACCATGACACGAGCGGCGTCGGTCGCAGCGAGAGCGGACTCGAGAGCCGCCGCACCCGCTTCGGCTTCCAGGCCAAGATGTACGACCGTCTGACCGTGCATGCGCAGGCGATCAGCGGCAGCGATTTCGAGCCGGTCTACAATGGTTTCACCGAGCTGTGGATCCGCTGGGAATTCGATCCCGCCCTGCAGCTCACGATCGGCCAGCAGAAGCACCGCTTCACCCACGACCGCAACGTCTCGAGCCGTTACATGAGCTTCATGGAGCGCTCGATGTTCACCAACATGATGGGTCTCGATTACACCCCGGCCGTCACGCTTTCGGGCAAGTCGGGCAAACTCGATTACTACGCCGGCGTGTTCTCGAACCTGGCTGATCGCGACATGTGGGAATCGTTCACCGAACTTCACTCCGGCTGGTCGGCCCTCGCCGCGGTGACCTACGACCTCGGCCAGCTCGGCGGCGCCGACACCGCCGCCTTCTACGGTAGCCTCCTGCACACCGAAGCCAAGTCGGGCGCGACCAATCTGACCCGTTTCGACGACGCCGCTTCCGCGGCGCTCATCCTCACCGTAGGACCGGCGGCCTTGGTCGCGGAAGTCACCGCCGGCTTCGGCGGCGCCCGCGGCGACGCGATCGGCCTCAACCTCCAGCCGAGCCTCTTCCTCACCGACAAGCTCGAACTCGTCACCCGCTACCAGCTCGCCAGCGCCAGCGAGACGGGCGGACTCCGCAGTCAGCGCCGTTATGAATCACCGGCCGGCCTGCCGAACGGAGAGCACTACCAGGCCACTTACCTGGGCTTGAACTACTACCTCGCCGGGCACCGCATCAAGCTGCTCACCGGCATGGAACACGCCCGCATGAACAACCGCGACGCGTTCACCCTGTTCGCCGGTTTCCGCATGTTCTTCGGACCGCAGTCCAACGCTCCGTATCCGGGCAACAAGCTCCTCAAGGGGGTTTGGTGAGGGAGGGCGGAGGAACGGATGGCTGAATCGATGGCAGATACCGAAAGGGCCAGGGCTGGGGCTAGTTAAGTTGACCATTTGATCAGTTGGCCGGTTGGCCAGGGAGACATTGGCTCAAAGGGAAACCGGAGACCGGATGATTGGCGGGGGAGCACATTTTCAGGTCTCGGGTCTCGGCCATCAGGTACCTGGTTCGGGCGTTCAGGTCCGGGTGCAGGTTCAGGAAATCTGCCATCCGTCCTCTGTCATCGATTCAGTCCTCTGCTCAGCCCAAGTCACAGCTATGTCGTGACGCGGTCCCGACCCTACCCGAGGCAACTAGGGCAGCACGCGGTGCTGCCCCTACCCCAAGTCATGCACTCCCCCGATACTCGATACTCCATACTCGATACTCTCATCATTCCCATCCGCTAACCGCCAACCGCTAACCGCTAAAACCTTTTTCCGCCCCCGGTGTTCTACCCGCATGCGCCTCCCTACCCTGCTCCTCGCCCTGCTCGCCTCGCTCCCGCTCTTCGCGGCTGATGAGAAGAAGCCCACGGAACCCGTGGCCAAGCCGGCCGAGAAGACGGAGCCGCCGGTCAAAAAGAAGAAGAAAGGCCTCGATGCGCCGGAGATCCCGGCCGGCGTCGGCCTCGCCGACGGCGTGAAACTCCAGGAAGCCTGGCTGAAGGCTGAGACCGACGAAGAATTCAAAGCCGCCGTGGCCAAGCTCGGCGGTGCCGGCGAGAAATCCAAGAAGAGCAAGGGCGAGAAAAAGGAGGGCGGCGCCCGCGAAAATAAGGAAGCCCGCGAAGCCATCGACGCGGCGCGCGTCAAGGCCATGCAGAAAGCCGACCCCAGCCTCAAGATCGACCTGATCCGCGACTACGTCGCATCGAGCCACCAGAAGAAGTCCGACGTCGCCGGTAAGCCTAAGAAGAAGTGATACCGCCGCGAAGCGGCGGTGAGGGCCAGGACTAGGGCTAGGTAAGTTGATTCGTTGATCCGTTGGCCGGTTGGCCAGAGAGGCATTGGCTCAAAGGGTGACCGGAAACCAGATGATTAGATAGCATCCGTTTCAGGTGGCGGGTGGCGGCCCCAAGTGGCGGGTGGCAGGCATCATCCATTCAGTCCTCTATTCAGGCCTCAACGCAGCCCTCCATTCAGTCCTCCACCATTCACATCCGCTAACCGCCAACCTCCAGAACCTTTTTGCCTTCTCGGTGTATCACTCCCATGCGCCTCCTCCCCCTGCTCGCCCTAGCCTTGCTCGCGCTCCCGCTCCCTGCCGCCGACGAACCCACGGCCAAACCGGCCAAGAAAGCCCCCCGGGCCGGCACGGCCCTCCCCGAAAGCGTCGCCGGCGTCCCCGACGAACAGCTCGCCAAGATCCGCCGCGCGCTCATGGCGACTTACGGTGACGAGGCCGTCACCGCCGCCCGCAAACGCCTTGCCGACCTCAAGGAACGGACCCGCTTCGTGAAGGGACGCAACGAAGCCGAAGACCTGCGCCTCGAGTTCGAAACCGCCCGCGAGACCATGGTGAAGGCCACCATCGCCGCAGTGCAGAAAGTCGACCCCACGGTCGAGAAGGACGCGCTCGTCCTGACCCTCAACGCGATCGAAGAACTCATCAAGAAGCGCGGTCAGGAAGCCGCCCGGACCGCCCAGGAGAAAGCCTCCGCCGAGGAACGCGCCGCCGCCGCGAACAAGCCGAAGGATGAAGCCAAGCCCGCCGCCAAAGAGGAAGAGCCCAAGCCGGTGACCCCGGCCGACCTCCTCGCCGACGTCGAGGGCGTGTCCGCCGACGACATGCGTAAATTCCGCGCGGCCGCCTACAAGGCCCAGCGCGACCCGCAGGTCAAGGAACTCAAGGCGAAGCGCGCCCAACTCCTCAAGGAAGCCGAATTCCTCTCCCAGGAAGAGAAGAAGAACATGCGTGGCGAGTTCGAGCAGCTCCAGGCCGACGTACGTAAGGCCAATCTCGCCGCCATCGCGCAGGCCGCGCCCGACCTTTCCAAGGAAACCCTCGAGAAGATCTACGACGCCGTCGAGACGCGCACCCGCGAGGCTATCGAGAAAGCGGGCAAGAAGAAGGCCACCAAGACCCCGCTCAAGCCCTTCCCGTTCGGGGACAAGAAATAGTCGATCGAGGGCCCGAGGTCACGAGGACAAGAGGGCCGGAGGATTCGCCTGGGGGTATTTCTTTCGGGTCTCAGATCTCGGCCGTCAGGTACCTGGCTCGGGTCATCAGGTTCAGGTTCGGGTGGCAGGAAATCCGTCATCCGTCATCTGTCATCGATTCCGTCATCTTCTCAGGTGGCGGGCTTTATCCATTCAGTCCTCTATTCCGAGTCCAGCTATGTCGTGACGCGGTCCCGACCCTACCCATGGCAAACTAGGGCAGCACGCGGTGCTGCCCCTACCCCAAGACATGCACTCCCCCTATACTCGATACTCCATACTCGATACTCTCAGTATGGCGCCATCCGTCATCGATTCAGTCATCGATCCTTCCCTCAACTTTCCCCTCCTCCCGGGGTTTTCTGAATGACCTACCCCTATCCCTCCCCCTACCCCTACCCTTCAATATGAAACAATTCCTCTCCCTCCTCCTCGCCGCCGCCGTCGGCTCCGCCGCCACCTATTTCGCGATGGACGCCCGTCAGCCCGTTCAGGCTCAGGCCACGGTCCAAGAGCCTAAGTCCGGCGACACCCGGTTCGCCGCCAAACCGAAGGCCCCGGAAAGCGACGCGCCGGAAGCGCCGCGCAAGCAAGGCGCGCCGAAGTTCGGCGGTAAGTCCGGCGGCTTCCTGCCCGAAGAGATCGAAGGCGTCACCGCCGAGCAGCTGAACAAGTGCAAGGTCGCGCTCTTCAAGACCTTCCAGGACGAAGGCGTGAAGGCCGCCCGCGCCAAGCAGGCCGAACTGCGCAAGGAAGCCGAATACGCCTCCGACGACGAGAAGAAGAACCTGCGTCCGCAGTTCGAAGAAGCCGCCCTCGATCTCCGCAAGGCGACCAAGGAGGCCATGCTCGCCGCCGATGACGATCTGACCGCCGACGTCGTCGACAAAGTCCTGGACGCCGTCGAAGAACGCATGAAGCAGCGCGGCCAGCAGGGTTTCCAGAAAGGGAAGAAGTGACACCACCGCTAAGCGGCGGTGAGCGGCAGGGCTTGGGCTAGAGCTAGGGCTGGTCAAGTTGACCCGTTGATCAGTTGGCCGGTTGGCCAGGGAGGCATACGCTCAAAGGGAGACCGGAAACCGGATGAACAGATGGCATCCGTTTCAGGTGGCGGGTGGCAGTAGCGGAGAAGATGGCCGAGTCGATGACAGAGGGCTGAATCGATGACTGTATCGAACGAAGAACCGGCTTAGAGTTATCCCTCAGACATACTTCTCTCCTTGGTCATCTGTCCTCTGTCATCTGCCATCGATTCAGCCCTCCGCTGGCCCCGGCCCTAGCCCTATCCCTAGCCCTAAAATCAGTTCACCTTCTCAAACACCGCCTTCAGCTCCGCGTCGGTGAGTGGGCGGTCCCACAGGAGGAAGCGGGCGATCTCGCCGTCGAATGACTCCTTGCCGGGATGCTGGACCGCGTCGCGCTCCTGGCCGATCGCGAGTTTGGAGGCGTCGGCCTTGGGATTGACCTGGAAGGACGCCGCCGCGCAGGGCTTCAGGTCGTTGACGAAGAACTCGAGTTTTGCTTCGGCCTGTCCGGCTCCCATGCGTCCGGCGAGGAAGTGGAAACGACCTTCTTCTAGTTTCGGTCCGACGAGCTTGGGATTATTGACGTCGAAGCGGCCGAAGGTGAGGCCGTTGCGGGCGCCCCACCAGACGGTGTTATCGTCGTCGAGGCAGCCCCAGAGGCCTTCGTATTTCTGACCGTTGCGCAGATTGCCGAAGAAGGAGTTCACGTCCTTCAGGCCGACGCGTTGGGGGTAGACCTTGATCACCGCGACCCATGTGCAGCCCGAACCGCGGATGAGTCCGTCGAAGGCCGCTTCATCGTGACAGACCAGTTCCTGCTGACGGAACGAAAGCGCCATCCGAGGTTCCTTCACGACCGAAGGCAGACCGGAGGTCGCTTCCGTGCGCCCCTTCGGCTGGCCGACGAAATCACGCGCCTCCGCCGGACCGGCCTGGCTCTTCCACGCGGTCACGCGACCTTGCGCATCGAGCGTGACGCCCTTCGCCGCATCGAGATCGACCATGAGGCCGGTGGTCGGGATTTCGGCGGCGAAGCCAAAGGCCGTCATCAGGAGGAAACTACCGCCGATGATTAATCTGATCATAAAATATCCCAAGCCGACGTAGACACAGAGGCAAGCATAGGGGACGGCTTGGTAGGGACGGCTCTCCGAACCGTCCGCTGTTCGGCGGGTTCGGAGAACCCGCCCTACCCAAGGCAGCCACTCAGAGGAGAACCGGAGGATTGGCGGGGGGCTTTCTCTCAAGTCTCAGGTCTCGGCCATCAGGTGCCTGGTTCAGGTATTCAGGTCCGGGTGCAAATTCAGGAAATCAGTCATCCGTCATCTGTCATCGATTCAGCCATCTTCCTACCCCTACCCCCACCCCTATCCCTTTTCCTAACCCTTTTCCTCTGGAACTCTCCCGTCCGCTCGACATCTAATACCCCCATGTCCCCTCGTGACCTGCCCCTCCTTGGACTGTCCCTGCTCGCCGCCATCGCCGGCCGCGCCCAGTCCGCTGATACCGTCTTCGTCGAAGCCGAATCCCTCGCCTCCCAGGGCGGCTGGAAGCTCGACACTTCCTTCACCAACATCGTCGGCTCGCCCTACCTCCTGGCCCATGGCCTCGGCAAGCCGGTCGCCGATGCCACCGGCACCGTCCGCATCCCCGCCGCGGGCGAATACCGCGTCTGGGTGCGCACCAAGGATTGGGTCGCCCATTGGAACGCCCCCGGCACCCCCGGCCGCTTCCAGCTGATCGTCAACGGCCAGCCCGTCGCCGCCGAGTTCGGCACCAAGGGCGCCGAGTGGCACTGGCAGGAAGGCGGCAAGGTCACCCTGCCCGCCGGCGACGTGAAGATCGCCCTGCACGACCTCACCGGTTTCGCCGGCCGCGCCGACGCCATCCTCTTCAGCAAGGACGCCGCGTTCGTTCCTCCCGAGGGCGAAGCGCTCGTCGCGGCCCGCTCGCAGTGGAACAGCCCCAAGGGAGCCGAAGACCAGGGTGAGTTCGACCTCGTCGTCGTCGGCGGCGGCTACGGCGGCCTCGGCGCCGCGCTCTCCGCTTCCCGTCAGTCCCTCAAGGTGGCCTTCATCCAGGACCGTTTCGTCCTCGGCGGCAACGGCAGCTCCGAGATCGGCGTGTGGGCGATGGGCGGCACCACCCGCGGCAAATACCCGCACCTCGGCGAGATCATCGAGGAGATCGGCGACCGCTCCCCCGACAGCCCCGGCCGCGTCGACAGCTTCGGCGACGAGCTCAAGGAAAAGGTCGTCCGCAAGGAGAAGAACATCAGCCTCTTCCTCGGCCACTTCGCCACCGGCGTGACCATGGACGGCAACCGCATCGCCGCCGTGAAGGCCATCGACGTCAAGACCGGCCGCGAGAAGGTCTTCCGCGCCAAGTTCGTGGCGGACACCACCGGCCACGGCTGGGTGGGCGCCTACGCCGGCGCGACCTTCCGCACCGAGCCGAACAAGCGCATGGGCATGTCGAACATGTGGTTCTACCAGGACGAAGCGCAGGCCTCGACCTGGCCGGCCACCCCGTGGGCCCTGCCCCTCGAGATGGGCGACTTCCCGCTGCTCCAGAAGTCCAAGTCCAAGCTCGACGACAAGCCCTTCATGAAGGCCGAGTGGTTCTGGGAATCCGGCTTCGACAAGGATCCGATCAAGGACCTCGAATACATCCGTGACTGGAACTTCCGCGCCATGTACGGCGCCTTCTCCGCCCTCAAGAACGGCGCCCAGAAGGAGAAGTACGCCTTCGCCGAGCTCAAGTGGGCCTCGCACGTCGGCGGTCCGCGCGAGTCGCGCCTCTTCGACGGCGACATCATCCTGAACAAGGACAACATCGTCCAGCGCACCGACTTCCCGGACGGTTGCGTGCCCACGACCTGGGACATCGACCTCCACTACGCCAAGGAGCAGTATGCCAAGAAGTTCCCGGACAACCCGTTCATCTCCCGCGCGGCCTTCGGCTACGTGGACGCCAGCGGCAAGCACATCGCCGCCGTCGACCGTCGCAACGGCTACCCCCTGCCCTACCGCCTGTTCTACTCCAAGAACATCAGCAACCTCTTCTTCGCCGGCCGCCACATCTCCGTCACGCACGAAGCCCTGGGCACCGTGCGCGTGATGCGCACCATCGGCATGATGGGCGAAGTCGTCGGCAAGGCCGCCTACCTCGCCGTCCGCGAGAACACCGACCCCCGCGGCGTCTACGAGAAGCATCTCCCCGACCTGATCAAGCTCATGGAACAGCCCGGCCGCATGCGCCGCAGCGACCTCCGTTCCGACCTCTTCCTCGATACGTCGATCGCCGACTTCAAGGAACTGCCCGTCGGCCGGATGAACGCCGACCTCCACAAGAGCGCCCCGTCCAAGCTCAGCGCCGACGAACTCCAGGAACTCGCCAAGCTCGGCGGTCTGGTGGTCGACGACTCGCAGGCGAAGCTCGAAGGCAAGTGGACCGCCGGCCACGGCATCGGCCACCTCGGCGCGGGCTACCACTTCGCGTCCGGCGCCGGCAACCGCGCGACCTACGTCTTCGAAGTGAAGGCCGCCGGCAAGTATGAGCTGCGCGGCTACTGGGAAGGCCACGAGAACCGCGCCGGCAACTCCCTGCTGACGATCAACCGCGCCGGCGAGAAGCCCGTCGCGCTCCGCCTCAACCAGAAGGTCGGCGCGATCGAGACGGCCAACGTCCTCGGCAAGTTCACCTTCGCGGCCGGCACCCACACCCTCGTCCTGTCGACCGACGGCGCCAAGGGCAACGTCCACGCCGACGCCTTCCAGCTCGTCCTCGCCGAGTAAGCGATGGTTCCGCCCCGCCTCAGCGCCTGGCTGGTCAGAGGCTGGCGTCTCGGGGCGTTGCTGCTCGCCGCCCTGCTGCTGCAACGCACGACCCCGGTCACGGAGTCGGCGCTGTCGCGGCTGGGCCTGGCCGACGCCAAGGCCTTCTTCCCGGAGGCGCGGCGCCTGAAGTCCGGCCCGAGCCAGACGCTCCTCGTAGAGGACCAGTTCGGCAACCGCCTCGGGCGCCTGCTCACCACTTCGCCGGACGCCGACGCGATTCTCGGCTACGCCGGCCCGAGCAACGTGCTCGTGGCGCTCGACCTGCGCGACCAGATCGTCGGCACCCGCATCCTCTCCAGCCAGGATACGCCGGAACATGTCGAACAGCTGCGACGCTCGACCGCGTTCGACGACTCCTTCAAGTCCTGGCGTCCCGCCGCGCAGCCGGCCCCGAAACTCGACGGCTACGCCGGCTCGACCCTCACGGCCTACGCGATCACCGAGTCGATCCAGCAGCGGCTCTCCGGCAACTACGTCTCCCTGCGCTTCCCGCTCCCGCTCACGCTGAAGGAAGTCCAGACGGCCGGCTTCCCCGATGCGACCGGCTTCGAACCCAACGTCCCGCGCCTCGGCTGGAACCTCGTGCGCGGCGCCAACCGCGCGCACCTCGGCTACGTCGTCCGCTCCTCGCCCTCGGCCGACGAAGTGCTCGGCTACGCCGGGCCGAGCGAGACGCTCATCGCGATCGAGCCCGACGCCCTGCGCCTGCGCAAGGTCGTGCTGCGTTCCACTTACGATACCTCCGATTATGTCAGCCGCATCCAGGACGAAGAGCCTGATCCGCAAGGCCGCACCTACCTCTCGAAACTGACGCAGTGGAACACCCGCGAGTGGGCGGAGTTCGACTTCCGCAAGGCTGAGCTCGACACGGTCGCGGGCGCGACGCTCACGAGCTACGCGCTGGCGAAGGGACTGCAGACGCGTTTCGCCGACGACCAGCATGGCGGCCGTCGCGAACGTGAAGCGGCCCAGCAGTTCTGGAAGTCCGTCGCCCTCGGTTGCTTCGTGCTCGGCGCGTTGCTGATGACCTTCACGTCCCTGCACGCCCGCCCGTGGATCCGTCGGACCTGGCAGGTGCTCCTCGTCGGCGGCCTCGGCCTGTGGCTCGGCCAGCTACTGTCGCTCTCGCTATTTGCCGGCTGGGCCCGCCATGGCCTGCCTTGGGCCACCGCCCCCGCCCTGCTGTCGCTGGCGGCCGTGGCCCTGCTCATCCCCTGGGGTGCCCGCCGGCAGACCTACTGCCACCAAGTCTGCCCCCACGGGGCCGCCCAGGAGCTCCTCGGCGGCTTCAAGCGCCTCCATCTGGCCGTCCCCGCCCGCTGGCATGGCTGGCTGGGCAAACTGCCCTCCTTGGCCCTCGCAGGGGCCTTTTTGGCGGCCTTGGCCTGGCCTCGCTGGTCCTTAGGCGAAGCCGAGCCCTTCGACGCGTGGATTCTCGGCACCGCCGTGGCCATCCCCCTTGGCCTGGCCATCGCCGGCCTGGTGGCCTCGGTCTTCGTCCCGCAGGCCTATTGCAAGTATGGCTGCCCGACCGGCGCCCTCCTGAAGTATGTGCGCACGAGCAGCACCGACGAACGCTGGGCCCGCCGCGACACCCTCGCGGCCCTGGTGCTCGCCGTCGGCGCCGCGGTCGCCTTCTTCCCGAGAGGTGACGCCGCGGCCGCCGAACCGTCCGCCGAGTCCGCGCGCCGGCCCGTCACCGAACTCCATGGCGCCGCCTTCGGCACGACGTGGACGGTCAAGGTGCGTGGCGATCAGGTCGACGCCGAGTTGCTGAAGCGTGAGCTCGAGGCGGAAATGAACCGCGTGGAGTTCTCGCTCTCGCACTGGCGTGCTTCCTCGGCGACCACGGACTTCAACCAGCTCGAGTCCACCCAGCCCTTCGGCATCACGCCCGAGCTCGCCGAACTGTCCGAACTCGGCCTGCGCCTCAGCCGCGCCACCGACGGCGGCTTCGACCTCACCGTCGCCCCGCTGACTTCGCTCTGGGGTTACGGACCCGACGGCCAGCGCCCGACGCCGACGCCGGCGCAGATCCTGGCGGCGCTGAAGCAGGTCGGCTGGCAGAAACTGACCTTGGACAAGGCCAACCTCACGCTGGCGAAACAGCATGAGAAGCTGAGCCTCGACCTCGGCTCGCTCTTGCAAGGGTACGCGGCCGACCGCGCCGCGCAGTTGCTACGACGCGAAGGCCTCGGCGAATTCCTGATCGAAGTCGGCGGCGAGGTCCTCGCGGCCGGCACCTGGCGCGTCGGCCTCGAGGACCCGTTCCAACCCCGGCTGACGATGGAGACCGTCGTGCTCACCGACCGCGCCCTCGGGGTCTCCGGACTTTACCGCGCCCGCAAGGCGGCCGCCGGCAAGCCCGTCTCGCACATCCTCTCGCCCAAGACCGGCGAGCCGATCGTGACGACGCTCGAACTCGCCGCAGTCTTTCATCCCGAGTGCGTGCAGGCCGACGCCTGGTCGACCGCGCTCATGTCCGTGGGTTTCGAAGCCGCCAAGCTCATCGCCGAACGCGAAGACCTCGAAGTCATCCTCGTCACCCCGGATAAGCAGGTGTGGCGGAGGGCGAAGGTGAAATAGGGGTAGGGGCAGGGGTAGGGGTAGGGGTGGTGAGATGGCTGAATCGATGACAGAGGACGGATTTCCTGAACCTGCACCCGAGACCTGAAAATATGCACCCCGGCCAATCATCCGGTCTCCGGTTTCCCCTTGCTCGACTGTGTTCCCAACCGCCAACCGCTTACCGCCGAGACCTGAATTGGGTAGGGTCGGCACTGCGTGCCGAACTAGCTGCATCCCGTTCGTCCTGCGGCGGCCATAGGTCAGCACGCAGTGCTGACCCTACCATTATTACCTAGCCCTAGCCCTGTCCCTGTCCCTACCCCTATCCTACTTCACCTTGATATCCTTCACGAACGTCAGCTGCGGGGCGTGCTTGCTGGTATTCCAGCCGCCGGGTTCGGCGGTATAGTGCGCGGCGACGAGGACGTCGTCGACGATGCGGAACACATAGCACTCGCAGGGATAGCGCGGACCGGGATACGGCTGGCCGTCCTTGGCGTCGGGCTTGAACGCGCCGGCGGAGAAGCAATCGAAGCGCGGACCCGTGCCGCCGAAGTCGGCGTAATCCTTGTCCTCGGGGAACCGCAGGCGGGTGATGTCGTGCGTGTGACCGTGCAGGAGCGCGATGATGTTATGGCCCTTGATGGCCTCGTAGAACGCCTTGCGCTTGGCCTGATCCCACCATGTGCTGCGGGCGCTGAAATCGAAGTGCGTCGCGATCACGACCGGCTCGGTCGCGCCGACCTTGGCCAGACGGGCCTTGAGGAACGACAAGCTGCTCTCCGGATTCCACATCGAGGTCTCCTTGGCGCCTTCCTTCGCGCCGTCGCCGGGGTAGAGGTTGACGTTGATGAAGTGCACGCCCTGCCAGGTCCAGGCGGAGTGGAGCGCGTCCTCGGAGAGCGTCGACACGAGGCCGGCGGCGAGCATGCCCCGGTTACGCTCGCGGAGTCCCTGGCGCACCGGGCCGGCGCTGCCGCCGTCGTGATTACCGGCCAGAGCGTAGGTCGGATACTTGCCCGGGGTCGAACCCTGCCACGGCAGGAGGCGATCGAAGTCCTGCCACTGCTTCGCGTTGCCGACCTCGGTGAGGTCGCCGGCGACGATCATGCCGGCAGGACGCGGGACGGGGCCCTTCCCTTTCATCGCCTCGGCGACGGGGCCGCTCGCCGGCCATTCCGTACCGGGCACTTTGCCGAGAACTTCCAGGGTCTGGGCGACATGGGCGTTGAAGGCGTCCGGACCGAAGGGCGGCGTCGTCTTGCGGTAGTCCATGCCGACGTGGACGTCGGAGACCAGGTAGAAGGTCAGATCGCGGGCGGCGTGCGCGCAGGTGGCGACGCCGAGCAGGAACAGGGACAGGGCAAGCGAGGGGGTGAATCGCATGGGCAGTTCATAGGGGCAGCGGGAGGGGGACTCAAGACTGAGAGTATTGCGTATCGAGTATGGGGGAGTGCCTGCCTTGGGTAAGGGTAGAGTAGATGGCTGAATCGATGAGGGAGGCCTGAGGGCAGAGGCAACAAGGGAGGACTGCATGGATCAGTCCCGCCAACTGCCACCCGGAGCTGCCAACCGCCACCCGAAGTGGAGCGATGATTGAAACGATGACAGCGGGCAGATTTCCTGAACCTGGACCTGAACCTGACCACCCGGACCAGATACCCGACGGCCGAGACCTGAGACCCGAAATGGGCACCCCAGCCAATCAACCGGTCAACTCATGCCCCGATACTCCATACTCTCATCCGGGCACAAAAAAGGGCGGCCGAAGCCGCCCTTCCCTATCCTCGAGCCCTCTTATCCTCAGGCCTTCTTCGTCTGACGGCGGCGGCGGATCGCGGCGGCCGCGAGGGCCAGGGCTCCGAGTCCCAGACCGTAGGTCGAGGGCTCAGGCACCGCGGTCAGCGTGATCGCGCCGCTGTTGGTGTTGAAGTCGATCGCCCAGAGGCTCGCCGCCGAGGCCGTGCCACCGGTGTAGGTGAACTGGCTGGTGTCGAACGTGAACAGGTCGCTGATGTTGGCGCTGTTGTTGGCGCCGAGGTTCAGGCCGGCGGTGTTGAACGAACCGAAGCTGAACGTCTGGATACCGGAGGCGCCCTGCAGGAGCGACAGGTTGCCCGCCGCGCCGAGGGTCGAGGCGGTGGACATCGAGATCAGCTTGATCACGACCTTGTTGGACACCGAGGCGCCGCTGAGGTCGAGGTTGCCGAACGCATACTGGTCATAGCCGACGCCGGCGACCTGGGTGTTGATGTCCCAGAGCTTGAACTCGAGACGCGCGCCGCCCGCGAGGGTCATGCTGGTCGTGGTGAAGCTGCCGATCGAGGCGCCACGGGAGACGGTACCGCGGTCGCCCACGGTGACGTTGCCCAGGGCGACCGGCGCCACGAGGGTGCCGCCCGTCGTGCCGTTGCCGCTCACGGCGATGTTGTTGGCCACGGTGTTGTTCACGACCATCGTCGCGCCGTTGCCGATCGTCGCCGTGCCCGAACCGAGGGCCGCGGAGTGGTTCACCGTCACGGTGCCCTGAGCGACCGTGAGGCCGCCGGAGAAGGTGCCCGCCGCACCCGCGAGGGTGAGGTTGCCCGCGCCGGTCTTGACCAAGGCTCCCGTGCCGGTGTTGGCGCCGGCCGCGAAGTCGAGGCCGCCGTTGAAGGTCGTGTTGTTCGCGACCTGGATCGTCGCCGTGGCGCCGTCGGCCACCTTGAGGCGGGCGCCGAGGTCTTGGTTATTGGTCGATTCCCAGCGCAGGGTCGTGTTGTTGGCGAGGTTGATGCCGCCGGTGCTGGCGGTGGTGCCCAGGGCGTTCATGTAGAAGCCGAGGACGCCGCCGTTGACGTTCACTTCCGCGTCCGGAGCGAGCGTGGCGCCCGCGCCGTCGACGATCCACTGCCCCACGCCGTTCTTGACGACCGCCGAGAAGGCGCGCGCCGCATCGGCATTGTCGAGCAGGTCACCGTTGTAGGTGTTGGCCAAGACGCTGGTACCCGAGAGGGTCAGCGCACGGGCGCTGAGCGGAGCCGCGTCATCGAAGTCGATCTGGTCGGCACCGTTGATGACCAGCGCATTGGAGCCGCTGGTGGCATGGAAGCCCGCGCCACCGTCCTTCACGAGGAAGTTACGGCTGAAGGAGCCCGCGCCGGTGTACTCGACGGAGCCGCCGGCGAACACCAGGTTGCCATGCGTGGCGGCGGACGACGTGCCGAGCTGAGCCTCGCTGGCGAACTTGAGGAAACCGCCGTTGAGGGTGACCGTGCCGGAGTTGGTCTTGGCCGAGCCGGTGAGCTCGAGCGTACCTGCGCCGGACTTCGAGTAACTGGCCACGGCCGCGCCGCGGTCGCCGAAGGAGCCGCTGAAGGTCAGCGTCTTGCCGGCGGACACGTTGAAGTCGCGGGAAGCGCTGGCGGCGCCGAAGTCGACGAACTCAGCCGAGATGGTGGAGTTGTCGGTCGCCACGACGTTGCCCAGCAGCACCCAGGACGGAGTCGGGGTCGGCGTGAGGATCGGATCGAGCTGGGTGACCGTGTCGCTGGTGAGGTCGCCGCCGTTGAGCGTCACGAGGCCGAGGTAGGCGCTGAAGGTGCCGACGTCGGCGGTGCCGCCGTTCAGGGTCATCGGGACGCCGTAGGAAGGCGTTCCGACCGCATCGTTGCCGGTGACCTTGAAGAAGGAGCCGGGCTGCACCTGGTTCGCGACCAAGTCGAAGTAGTTGCCGCGGTTGACGATGATGCCGGTCGAGGCCGCCAGGATGCCCAGCGCGTTGACCTCGATCGTGCCGTTGTTGACCTGGACGCGGCCTGCGAACGGATTGCCACCGTAGGTGCCTCCCATGCTGAGCACCTTGGTGCTTTCCTGGACGACGGTACCGTTGCCGCGGATGACGCGGAAGAGGCTGTAGTCGACGGAGTAGTTGAAGCGCAGCTGGCCGGGCAGGGTCACGATGACCTGCTGGGCCGAGCCCAGGTCGCCCAAGTCGCCGAAGGCGGTGCCGTTACCCACCTGCAGGATGCCGTTGTCCACGAGGAAGCGACCGTTGAAGCCGGAGTTCCCTGCGGTGAGGATCGTCGTGCCCGCGCCGACCGAGCGGATATCGCCCGTGCCGGAAAGCTCGTTCGGGAAGTTGAGCGTGCCGGTGCGGTCCATGCGCAGTTCCGCGCCCGTGGCGATGTTGACCATGCCGAGGCCGAAGGAGCCGATGTTGGTGATGTCGAGGCGACCGGCCTGGATGTCGGTGAGGCCGGTGTAGTTGTTGACCGCGCCGAAGCTCAGCACGCCCGTGCCGACCTTGGTGAGGCCGAGGGCCGCGCCGCCGCCGCCGGCGTTGTCGGTGAGCGCGCCGGAGAAGGTGAACGAGCTGTTGTCGCCGCCGACCGTGAGCGTGCTCGGCGTGGTCAGCGAGGAGTTGGTGAAGAAGCCCGTGCCCGAGATCTGGTGCGTCGTCTGGTTGAAGCCCGCGAGGTCGAAGCCCGAGGCCGTGCCGGCGATCAGGAAGCTGTCGGCCGGGAGGCTGTCGTTGCCGGCCCAGCGGATGACGCCGCCCGAGACCCGGACGGAAGCGCCCTTCAGGTCGGCCGAGGTCGAAGGCGTGCCGAGGACGAGGACGCCGTTGCCGGTCTTCGTCAGGGCGATGCTCCGGTCCGTCAGGTCGGTGGCCATGCCGCCGTTGAGGGTGGCGGTGACGCCGTAGTTGGTC
The DNA here is from genome assembly GCA_046052185.1 of Verrucomicrobiota bacterium. GTDB lineage: Bacteria > Verrucomicrobiota > Verrucomicrobiia > Opitutales > UBA953 > UBA953. Next base: position 20,487 of record JBJOMV010000004.1, read on the forward strand.
ACCGAGATCGTGCGCGCGGCCGCGCCGAGGCTGACCTTGCCGGCCAGCGTGACGCCGGCGCCGGCGCCGCGACCGCCGAAGGCGAAGTCGCCGTTGACGTTCACGAGGTTGGCGATGGTGCGGACGGTGCCGTCGCTGAGGAGCGAGGTGCCTGCGCCGATCTGGAGCACGCCGAGGCCGACCGGACCGCTGGTGACGGCGCCGCTGAGCGGGGTGGAACTGGCGCCGAGCATGAGGGCGCCCGCCGCCAGGGTGAAGTCGGAGGCGAAGGTGCTCTGGCCGCTGAGGGCGAGGAGACCGGCGCCGGACTTGGTGAGCGAGAGCATCGCCGCGTTCTGGGTGATCGGGGCGCTGATGGTCAGGCCCGTCGCGGCCAGGCCGGCGTTGACGGTGAGGACCGGATTGGCGCTGCTGAACTGCAGGGCGGTGCCGCTGATGACCGGCACGGAGACCGTGGACTGGTTGGAGGCGGTGACGGCGTTGGCCTGCGAGAGGATCAGGGACGTGCCGACGGCGAGCGTCGGGTTGGACATCGCGCCTTCGTTGTCGAAGGTCACGGCGCGCAACGTGTTCGTGCCGACCAGCGTGAGGTTGCCGCCGCCGAGGAGGCTGACGTTGGCCGTCGAGGCGATCTGGCCTTCGTTCGTCTGCATGACGACCGAGGTGTTGGTGCCCGACGCCATGCCGGTGACCACCAGGTCTCCGGGGACGAGGACGTAACCGGCGGCGGCGCCGAGGTTCAGCGTGCCGTGGTTGACGAAGGTCGTGCCGACGAAGTCGTTCGAGACCGGGGCGGTCGGGGTCGACAGGCGGAGCGTGCCGCCGCCGGACTTGATGAAGTTCATCGCGCCGGTGAGGCGGGCGTTGATGTTCATCGTGCCCTGGTTCGTGAAGACGTAGAGGTCGCCCGTCGCGGAGGTGAGCGAGCTGCCGGCGCCGTCGCCCTGCAGGGTGATGGTGTTGCCGTTGTTCGTCACGATGCCGACGCCGAGGGTGATCGGGGCGTTGGTGAGCGTGATGTCCTGGTTGGTAACGCCGGTGTTGGCCTGGAAGCGCCAGCTGTTCGCCGCGCGCGCGCCGGCGATCGTGCGGGCCGCCGTGCCGTCGGAGTAGTTGCCGCTGGCGACGGTGGCGACGGAGATGTCGCCGCCCGTGAAGGCCGGCGCGGTGTAGCCGTTGTAGGTGGCGCCCATCTGCGAGACGCCGAAGACGTCGGAGTAGGTGGCGAAGGTCGCGCCGTCCGCGATGGCCCAGCCGCCGATGATGCCGTTGGTCAGGGTCATGCTGGCGGCGTTGAACGTGACGCCGTTGAGCTTGGTCAGCTTGAGGACCGACGAAGCCGTCAGGCCGGGGCTGCCGAGGGTGTTGGTGCCGCCGCTGTTGAGCGTGGTCCAACCGTTGAAGTTGACCGTCGGACGGGCGCCGCCGCCGCCGAGGACGAAGTCCCCGATGGTGATCTGGTTCGTCGCGCCCATGCTGATGTACGGGTTGGAATTCAGCTGGTTGGCGCCGAGCTGGGCCGTCATGCTGTCGAGGTTGACCACGTTGTCCGCGGAACCGCCGCCGATGACGGTGAACGTACCGCCGGCCAGCGTGACCGCGTTGGCGGAGGCCAGGCGGACCGGGCTCGCGACCGCGTTGAGGCCGAAGTTGTTCCAGGTCAGGGTGCCTTGGGCGAGACGCAGGCCCGCCGTGCTGGCGATGACGCCGCCGTCACGGAGTTCGAGCGTGCCGCCGCGGACGACGGTCGTGCCGGCGTAGTCGCTGGCCGAGGTGAGGGTCGTCGTGGTGTTGCCGCCGCGGACGAAGCTCAGACCGCCGGTCAGACGACCGCCGAAGGTGCTGTTGTCCTGGGTCGAGAAGACCGAGCCGGCGAGGCCGGTGACCGTACCGCCCATGCCGGGCAGCGGGTTGGAGCTCGAGAGGCCGCGGACGGCCTGGTTGCGGGCGCCGATGTCGAGCACCGCGTTCGGACCGTTGAGGGCGACGAACGGCAGGCTGATCGCGCCGGTGGACGCCGAGATGGCGAGCGTGTTGTCCAGGCCCGAAGCCAGGCGCAGGGTACCGTTATTGATCGCGACGGTGCCGGTGAAGGCGCCGGTGGTCGCGCCGAGCACCATCGTGCCGCCGTTGTCGAGGACGAAGCCGCCCGTGGCGGCCGGGACCAGCGAAGCGTTCACGTTGAGCGTGGCGCCCGGGAGGACGTGGAAGTAGGCGGCGCCGGCGGCGGGGCCGACGAGCGTGCCCATGTCGAAGCTCGTGGTGCCGTCAAGGACGAGCATGCCCGCGGCGTTGGTGAGCGAGAGCGACAGCAGGTCGCCGGAAGGGCCGTACTTGCCGAAGACGTCCGCGGCCAGGCCGGAGGCGACCGAGGCCGTGCCCGAGCTGGTCAGGGTGTTCACCGTGGTCGGAGCAGTGAGCGTCCGGGCGCCGGCCAGGCGGGCGTTGAAGTTGGCCCCCATCGTGTTCTCGAGGAGGAAGGTCTCGTTGACGGCGTCCAGGGCGCGCACCAGGCCCGTGGACGAATCCATGGTCAGGAAGCCAGCGCCGGCGCCGGTGGCGGTCTCGGCGACGAGGATGTCGCCGCGGACCGACATGGTCGGAGTGCCGTTCGCGCCGCCGCCCTGCGTGCCCGAGAAGTTCGGGCTGGTCACGGAGACGTTGGCGAGGCCCGCGCCCGGGAAGCGGCTCACGCCGGCCACGACGAGGGAGCCCGTCGGAGAGGCGGCGGAGAGCACGCCCGCGGCGAGGGTGAGGGACTGCGAGGCGTCGGGGCGGAGTTCCAGGCGGCCGCCGCCGTTGAGCACGGACAGGAAGGCGAAGTTCTCCGTCGTGGAAGCGGTGGCCGAACCCAGGACCGAGAGGACGCCGCCCTGGATGTTGACGGTGCCGCCGAGGGCGGCGCCGAGGCGGTTGTTCCGGTTGTCGACGGCGTTGTCGAGCAGCAGGGTGCCGCCCGCGTTGACGTTGAAGACGCTGTTGGCGGCGTTCGTCGAGACGAAGGCCGAACCGTTCGCGCCCGAGTAGGCCAGCGTGCCGCCGCTCACCGAGATCGAGCCGTACGAGCCCGTCGAGGGCTGGGCGCCGGTGAGGGTCAGCGTGCCCGCGCCGATCTTGTTGATCTGCGGGAAGGCCGCGTCGTTGAAGCGCATGAACCGGCCGGAGAAGGTCGTGTTCGCGTTGTTGAAGCCGACGCTGAGGGTCGGGGTGCCGAGCGCGCTGAAGACGTCGCCGGAGCCGGACAGGCCGCCCCAGGTGGTGTTCAGGTTGTTGAGGTCGAAGCGGGTGCCGGCGTTCAGGACGAGGGTCGAGAGGCGCGAGCCGGCGTTGGTGACGCCGGTACGGATGCCGCCCGCCGCGACGGTGAAGTCGGAGCCGAAGAACGACTGGGCGCGGAAATCAAGCACGCCGTTGCCGTTCTTGGTGATGCCGCCGGCCGAGCCGACGATCGCCTGGAGGGCGAGCGTCGGACGGAGCGGATCGACGTCGGTGAAGCCGCCCACGGAGATCGAGGCGACGTTGACGAAGTTGGCGGTGGCGCCGAAGTCGACGCGACCTTCGATGAACGGCAGGGTGGTGACGTTCGCCGAGGTGGCCCAGAGGCCGCCGGCGCCGATGGTCAGGACGCCGCGGGAGCCCGCGCCGTTCTGCTGGTTGGCGGCGAAGGTGCGGACCAGGCCCGCGCCGTTGGAGCCGACGTTGTTGATGGTCAGCTTGGCGACGGTGTTGTCGCCGAAGTAACGGAGCTGGGCCGGACCGCTCAGGGTCACTTCGTTGCCCGCGGCGATGACGCCCGCGCCGTAGGTCTCGACCTGGGCGCCGTTGATGACGAGGCCCTTGGTGACGTCGGCCGCGAGCGGGATGTTCGAATTGCCGTTGATGCCGATCCAGCCCTGGTTGACCACCGTGCCTCCGTCATAGGTGTTGATGACGTTCTCGACGAAGATCGGTCCGTTGCCCGACTTGACGAGCGTCACGCCGGAACCGGCGAGCACCGAGCGGACGACCTGCCAGCCGCCGCCCACCGAGTGGAAGACGAGCTCCGGAGCGGTCGTGGTGACGGTGCCGCCCTGGAGGTAATGGGAGTTGGTCCCGGAACCGGCGAAGAGGATGCCGCCCGAAGCGACCGTGAGGGTCTTGCCCGCCGCGATGTTGACCTGCATCGTCGTCTGGTCGCCGAAGCGCAGCGAGTTGATGGTGACGTCGTTCGCGACCGGGACGTTGGCGCCCGCGGTGTTGAGGTTGATGTTGGCCGTGGCCGCCGGGGCGACGAGGGTGGTCGCGTCGGAGGTGACGTTGGCGTAGGCCGGGAAGCCGGCGGCGCCGAGCGAGCCGACGCCGAGCGTGTCGGAGTAGGACGCGAAGTGGGAGTTGCCGTTGGCGTTCAGGCCGTTGACCGCCCAGGCGCCGAGCATCCCGTTGACGAGGACCGAGGCGGCGGTGGCCGGGCTGCCGTTGAGCTGCGTCAGCATGATCCGGTTCGGGCTGCCGCCGGAGGAGAAGTTCACCGTGCCGCCGCGGACGTTGCGGACGAGGTTACCCAAGGTGAGGGTGACCGTGCCGCCGTTGGCGTTGGCGAGGTTGTAGAGGAAGGAGTTGCCTTCGAGCAGGTTGACGGTGCCGACGGCCTCGCTGACGGCCGTCTGGTCGCGGCCGCGGAGCTCGAGGTAGCCCTGGCGGAGATTGACGACCGCCGCGTCGTTGATGCGGTCGGCGCTGGCGCGGAGGCTGTTGTCGTTGTCGAGGTAGAGGTTGCCGTAGCTGATGTCCAGGGCGCTGGTGGCCGTGAACGCCGCGTCGCCGTACATCACGGTGTTGCCGCCGTTGATCGTGGTGACGCCGGTGTGGCTGTTGACGCCCCACAGGTTGAGGGTGTTCAGGCCCGAACGGGTGAAGCTGACGTTGCCGGTGACGCGGGCGGCGAACTGGCGGCCGCTGTTGTCGGCGTTGACGAGCAGGTGGCCGAGTCCGTTGCTGCTGGTGATGTTCGTGCCCTGGTTGGTGATCGTCGACTCCGTGAAGGTGCCGAAGAAGAGCTGCGACTTGCCGTTCAGGTCCAGCGTGCCGCCGATGGCCGAGAAGTAGTTGTTGGCCAGGATGGCGTTCAGGCTGCCGAGCCTGACGGTGCCCTGGTTCAGCATGAAGAGGCCGCTCATGGTGTTCGTGCCGAGCGCGCCGAGGCCGTTGACGGCCGAGAGGGGCGGAGCGATCGTGAGCGTGCCCTCCCCTGCCTTGATGAGCGAGGGGCTGCCGTTGCCGACGCCGTTGCCGCCGGCGAGGGCCGACGAGATGGTCAGGTCGCCGAGGGTCCAGACGTTGAGGCCGGCCGTGGAGGCGGCGACCTGGTTGATGACGCCGCCGCTGATGGTGGACACGCTGCCGGGGCGGACGAGGATGCCGCCGGAACGGAGGCTGAACTGGACGCCGTCGGCGAGCGCCAGGCCGGCGCCGCCTTCGATGGTCAGCGAGTTGCGCTGCGTGTTGGCGGCGACGGCCGTGTTGGCCGCGCTGGCCGCGGTCAGCAGCAGGTTGGAGTTCGTGACGACGCCCTGGGCGACGCCGCCGAAGACGGTCGGGTCGATCTCATACTCCGCGGCGTCGAGCCAGCGGATGTTGTTGTTCACCGAGCCGAGGGTCGCGAACGAGACGTTCGTGCCGAACGCACCCGAATAGTTGATGTCGACGATGGCCCACGGCAGGATACCGCGGTTGCGCACGCCGGCCGCGCCGGTCTCGCCGGAGAGCGCCGGGGCCGCGATGAACTGGACGGAAGCGCGGCCGGAACCCGGGGTCTGGCCGACGCCGCGGAACACCATCGAGACGCCCGGGGCGGAGGTGCCCTGCGTCGGGGCGTTGTTACCCCAGGCGGCGCCGCGGAAGACGAGGTTGGTGGGCTGCAGGGCGAGGCTCTGCTGCTTGAGGCTGATGGTGCTCAGGCCCTTGCCGAACGTGGTGTCCTGGAAGCCTTCGACGGTGGCGTTCGCGGACATGGTGCCGCCGAGGATGTCGAGCCAGCCGCCGCGGAAGGTGATGTTCTTGAAGACGGAACCCGCCGTCGTGCTCATGCGGCCCGTGGCGAAGTTGACCGCGGTGTTGTCGAGGCGGAGGGTCGAACCGACGTCCAGGAAGACGCGGGAACGCCAGGAACCGTTGGCGTCGACGAGCACGGTGCCCTGCCGGATCAGCAGGCCGTTGGTGTTCTGGTCGATGACTTCGGTGACGTTGGAGGACTCGATGCGCAGGGTGCCCGCGCCGAGCTTCTCGACCGAGTTGAAGCGGGTCGCGCCGCCGAAGCTCATCTCGGTGTTGCCGAGGACGATGTCGCCGTTGGCGGCGAGCATCAGGGTGTTGTTGCCGACGGTGTTCTGGATGCCGCCGTAGATGCGCAGGGTCGAACCGGCGTCGGCGCCGATCACGCCGCCGTACGGCAGGGTGATCAGGCCGGAGACGGTGTTGACGCCGCTGACGCTCTGGAGCTGGCCGCCGAAGTCGACGCCGCCCTGGAGCTGCGCCGCCGTGCCCTGCAAGGTGATCGGGTTCGTGAGCTCGAAGCCGCCCACGAGCTGGAGGGCCGTGCCGCGGGCCGCCGAGGTCGGCGCGATGGAGATCGCGCCCGTGCCGGCCGAGAGGGCGTTGCCCAGGCGGACGACGCCGCCGTTGATGGTCAGGCCGCCGGTCCAGCCGGCGTTGGCCGAGGGCAGGACGAGGACGCCCGCGCCCTGCTTGACGAGGCTGTTGCCGGCCGCGGAGAGGACGAAGGCGTTGGAGACCGTGAGGGTCTGGCCGAGCTGGACGCCGAGCGAGTTCGCCGCGGCGTTGAGGTTGAACTGACGCGCCGTGGCGAAGGTGCCGGTGACGTTCAGGCCGGTGGCGGCGGTGGCGCCGTTCGCGGCGAGGGTGACCGAGTTGGCCGCGTTGCCGAGGGCCGCGTCGCCGTTGATGGTCAGGAGACCGCCCTGGATGTTCACCGTCTGGCCGACGCCGCCGAAGCTGTTGACGCCGTTGAGCACGAGCGCGCCCGCGCCGAGCTTGGTGAGGGCGAAGCCGGAGGAGGCGTCGCCGATCGCGCCGCCGAAGGTCAGCACGCCGCCGGAGACCGTGACGGCGGCGTTCTCGCGCATGAGCACCGCGCCCGCGCCGAAGTCATAGGACTGGGTGCCGGCGAAGGTGAAGCCCGCGTTCCATTCCAAGGCGTTGGCGCCCGCGTTGACGAGGGCCGCGCCGGAGACGTTGTCGAGGGTGACGCCGGAACCCAGGCGGACGAGACCGGTGCCGAAGGCGGAGGCGTTGCCGATGTTGACCGAACCCAGGGAGATGTTGAGGCCGCCCGCGCCCGTGCCGGCGCCGGTGAGCGTGAGGGTGCCCGCGCCGGCCTTGGTGACCGGGGTGTTGAAGGCCACGCCGCCCGAGAGAGTGAGCGCGGAACCGTTGGCGCCGGTGCCGGCGACGGTCCAGGTCTGGACGCCCTGGGTGCTGAGGGGGGCGGAGATCAGGATCGCGCCGGCGTTGGCCTGCACTTCGATGCCGTTGTTGGAGCTGCCCGGGTAGACGGCGAGGGTGCCGCCCGTGCCCGGAGCGACGGTGACGGAAGTGACGCCCGTCGGGGCCGACGTGAAGACGAGGCTGTCGACGGTGAGCGCCGCGTCGAGGGTGGTGGCGACGGCCGGTCCGGTGACGTTGGCCGTGCTGAAGATGAGGGTGTCCGTGATCGCGGGGACCGCGGTGGCCGGCGTCAGGCCGGCGAGGTCTTCGGACCAGTTCGCCGCGACGTTCCACGAGCCGCCGGCCGGAGCGTTGAAGTAGCGGTTGATGATCGGGCTCGCGTTCAGGACGAGCTGCTGGCCGCCCGAAAGGCCGGTCTCGAACTTGTAGTTCAGGCCGACCGGGGCGGAGCCGAGGATCCAGTTCGTGGCGCGCAGGTCAGGGCCGACGATGCTGGAAAGGAGCGTGTAGGAACCGGCGGCGAGTCCGCCGACGTTGCCGAGGTTGATCGTGACCGTGCCGCCGAGCGACGAGCCCGCCGCCAGCGTGATCGAGTCGCTCACGGTGGGCGCGCCGAGCTCGAAGCCGAGAGCGGAGCCGTCGGCGAGCGTGACGACCGCCGAGCCGAGCGCGACGGCCGCGCTGTCGAAGAGGTTCAGGGTCGCGCCGTTCGCGACGTTGAGGGCGGAAGCGCCGCCGGCGATGAAGCCGGCGCCGAGGGCGCCCTGCGAGACGGTGACGACGCCGCCGCCGAGATCGACGGAGCCGGCGACGTTGACGCGACCGAGACCGGTCTTCGTCAGGTTGACAGGACCGCCGACGGTGGCGACGGAGCCGGTCAGGGAGAGCGTGGCGAAGCGGTTCGCGACGTTCAGGGTCGCGCCGGCGGAACCGACGGCGAGGTTCTGGGAGGCCGCGGCCGAGACGGGCGCGGCGAGGGTGCCGGCGCCCGCGTAGGCGAGCACGCCGCCGTCGACGCGGACGGAGCCGGCGCCGAGGTGGGCGCCCTGCGTGAACGAAACGGTGCCCTGGTTGACGCGGAGCTGACCGGTGAAGGTGTTGGCGCCCGAGAGGACGACGACGCCCGCGGTGGACTTCACGACGTTGGCGGAGCCGCCGAGGACGGCGGAGACGGCACCCGCGCGCAGGTCGAAGTCGGCGACTGAGGTCAGCACCCCGGTGGTGCCGGTGATGGCGCCCGAAGACAGGACGACGGAGGCGACGGTGTCGTTGAAGCCGGCGACGTCGAGCGTGCCGCCCGCGACGGTGACCGGCAGGAGATCGGCGAGCACGTCGGCGGCGCCGAGGCCGAGGACGCCCGCGTTGACGGTGGCTCCGCCGACGAAGCCATTGGCTCCCGAGAGGGTCAGGCGACCGGCGCCGACCTTGGAGAGGCTGGCGGCCGGACCGGTGATGGCGCCCGCGACGACGACGTCGCCCGCGCCGCCGACGGTCAGGACCGAGGAACCGGCCACGATGGCGTTGGCGCCGCCCAGGGTGAGGGTGCCGGCGTCGGACTGGATCAGGGTGTTGCCGCCCAGGGTGAGCGTGCCGTTGAAGGCGTTCGCGCCGCTGAGGTTGCGCACCGCGCCATAGCCGACGAAGCCGGTGGCCGCGCCCGCGAAGCCTTCGCCGACGGCGCTGACGGCCTCGTCCGCGACGGTGACGCCGCCGACGAATTCAAGGGAAGCGCCGTTCGCGACGGACGTCGCGCCGACGTTGGAACCGAGGGCCAGGGCGTTGCCCACCATCACGGTGCCGCCGGAGACGGTCACGGCGCCGTCGAAGGCGTTGGCTCCGCGGAGGTCGAGCTTGCCGACCCCGCTCTTGGAGATGGCCGAGGTCGCGCCGGTGATGGCGCCGAGGACGCGGATGCTGCCGTTGCCGTCGAAGTCGACGTTGAAGCCGCCGGTGGACATGGCGCCGGACATGGTCAGGGTGCCCATGGCCGAGCGGAAGAGGGTCTGACCTCCCAACGTGATCGCGCCGCCGAAGGAATTGGCGCCGCTGAGGTTGACGACCGCGCCCGTGGCGCCGATGCCGGTGCCCGCGATGGCGAGAGGTTCGGCGCCTACGGAGACGCCGCCTTGGAACTCAAGGGCGGCGCCCGACGCCACGGTGGTGCCCGCGCCGACGCCGCCGAGGGCGTTCGCATGGGCGACGGAAAGAGTGCCCGAGGCGACGTTCGTCGCGCCCGCGTAGGCATTGTTGCCGCTGAAGACGATCCGGCCGGAGCCGTTCAGGTCGAGCGTGCCGGTGCCGGAGATGGCGTTGGCGACCGCGTAGGTACCCGCACGGTTGATGACGAGGGCGGCGTTGTTGACGACCGCGCCGGAACCCAGGGTGCCGGTCGTCGAACCCGTGCCGACCTGCAAGGTGCCGCCCGCGACGGTGAGCGTGCCGCTGAAGGCGTTGACGCCTTCGAGGACGAGGACGCCGGCGGTGGTCTTGGACAGGGCGCCGCCGCCGTTGATCTCGGTGACGTTGCGCAGCGTGCCCGACTCGAGCTGGACGTTGTTGATCGGACGCGTGAGCGTGCCGATGGTGAAGCCGTTCAGGTCGAGCGTGGCGTTGTTGAGGCGCAGCGTCGAGGTGACGGAGGCGAAGCCGTTGCCCACGCCCTTGGCGATGGAGTTGCGCACGTCGACCGTGCCGCCGGTGATATTGAGCGCGGCGACGGCCGAGCCGTTCGAGTTGGCCGAGCTGCCGAGGGTGACCGGTCCGAGGATCGTTACCGTGCCGCCGGAGATGTTGACCGCGCCGTCCGAGACCTGCGAGGAGGCGTGGGTCGAGGTGTTCGGGGCGATGTTCAGGCCGGTCGCGCCGATCAGGACCGTGCCGCCGGAGACGTTGAGGACGCCGGTCGTGGTGCCGGTCGAGGCGCCGACGGTGTTGCGACGGTCGCCGAGGGTGACGGCGGTGACGTCGAGCGTGCCCGCGCTCATGCTGAAGGTGGCCGTGGTCGAGTTGCCGTCGTTGCCGGTGCGTCCGCCGACGTTCAGGGCGCTGGCCAGGATGTCGACGGTGTGACCCGTCAGGTCCATGTCCGCGAAGGTCACCGCGCCCGTGGTCGAGGAGACGACGCCGACGTTGATCGCCGCGCGGCCGGTGCCGGCGCGGTTACGGATGACCAGGGAACCGAGGGAGGCGTCCAGGAAGTTGATCAGGCCGTCGGCGCGGTTGGTCGCGACGGTGATGGTGTTGACGTTGAGCGTGTTGACGCCGGTGCCGAGGCGCAGCGTCTGCGTGGTGTTGTCGGTCTCGGCGTCGACCACCAGGTTGGCCGCGACGATCGTGGAGGTCGGAGCCAGCGTCAGGGACGAACCCGCGCCGCCGCCGTTGCCGCCGTTGGCGTTCGTGGTGTCGCCGATGCGGAGCGTGCCGCCGGCGAGACCGGCGTAGAAGGACGAGAGGCCGGAGAGGTCGACGACGGCGCGGTTGGTGACGTTGGTGGTCGTGTTGCCGCCGAGCTGGACGTTGATGAGGGCCGAGTTGCCGACGCTGCCGATGAGCAGGTTGCCGCCGCCCGTCATGCGCAGGCGGGTCTCGGTGGTGGCGCCGGAGTTGAAGCCGACGGTGACGGCGCCGTTGATGCGGAGCGTATGGCCCGCGCCGATGGTGACGAGGTTGTCGGCGACCGCGTTGCGGTTACGCAGGAGCAGGCTGCCGAAGGTCGCGCCGCCGGCCGTGAGGTCGAGGGCGGAGACGACGGTCGAGCTGGTGACGTTGCCGAAGATGAGCGCGCCGTTGGTGTTGAACTGGCCCGGGGCGGAGACGGTGACGGCGCCGGTGCTGCCGAGCACCACGGAACCGTTGCCGGTCACGACGTTGCCGACGGGCATGACGTAGGCGTCGGTGCGGGCGAAGACGAGGGAGCCTTCGTTGGCGATCGTGCCGCGGCCGACGTTGCCGGCGGTGGCGAACGCGCCGACCTGGAGGGTCGCCGTGGAGGCGATGGTCGTCGGGCCAGAGTAGTTATTGGCGCCGAGGAGCGTCACCGTGCCCGAACCTGTGAGGGCGAGGCCGGTCCGGCGGGAGCCGGCGCCGAGCACGTCCTGGAGGACGAGGTCGAAGGTGGCCGTGCCGCCGACGTAGGTCAGGACGGAGTCGCTGACGGTGCTGCTGTTGCCGATGCGCTGGTCGGCGGCGACGGCGCCCGCGCCGAGGGTCAGGGAGGTCAGCGTCTGGGCGTAGCCGCCGAGGTCGAGCACGCCGGCGGTGCCGACGGCGCCGAGGGTGAGCGCGCCGACGGAGAAGGCGTTGTCCGCGCCGAGGCGGCCGGTACCGTTGGAGATGATGGTGCCGCCGGTGTAGGCGTTGGTGCTGCCGAAGGCGAGGACGCCGCCGCCGGCGTAGCCGATCGCGATGCGGCTGTTGGCCGTGGTCTCGACGAACGCGCCGCCGAAGGTGACGGTACCCGCGCCGTTGAAGGTCAGGACGGAGGTGCCGGGCGTGCTGTTCCGGACCACCTGGTCGCCGGCGACGCCGGCGGTGGTCAGGCTCGAGAGGGTCTTGCTCTGGCCGTTGAGCTCAAGCGTGGCGGCGTTGCCGACGCTGCCGAGGACGACGCTGGTGGAATTCGCCCAGGCCGCGGCGGAGCCGACGACCAAGGTGCCGTTCTCGACGCGGGTGACGCCGGAGTAGCCGTTCGCGCCCGAGAGGGTCAGCACGCCGCCGGCGGCCATGCGGCTGACGAAATCGCCGGTACCGTTGACGGTGTTGCCGAAGGTCAGGCTGCCCGAACGGGCGACCACGAGGGTGCCGGCGTTCGTGACGACGGCGGAAGGAGGCAAGGAGCCCGTGAGGCCGCCGTTACCGACCTGCAGGGTGGCTCCGGCAACGACCGTGGTCGTCCCCTGATAGGCATTGGCGCCCGTGAGCACGAGCGTGCCCGCGTCGACGGAGAGACCACCCAGGCCGCCGATCGCGGAACCGATGGCGGCGCTGCCCGTGGTGTTGACGCGGAGGGAGCCGTCGACGGTGAGGGAGCCGGCGCCCGTCACGGAGCTGCCAGTGCCCATCGTCAGGGTCTGACCCGCGGCGACGAAGGTGCCGCCATCATGACCGAGGGCGCCGGAGACGGTCATCACGCCTCCGCCCAGCACGGACACGGCGCCGAGGCCGGAAGTAGCGCCGGCGAAGGTGAAGTTGTCGGCACGATCGAAGGCGAGCGTGGCGCCGCCCGCGACGGACACGGAACCGAGGGAACCGCCCTGCCCCACCCGGAGCGTGCCCGCGGAAACGGTCGTTCCGCCGGTGAGGGTATTCGCGCCGGTGAGCACGAGGGTGCCTGCGCCGCTCTTGGCGAGGGCGAGGGTGCCCGCGACGCCGTCGGCGAGGACGCCGGCGAAGGCCTGCGTGCCGGAAGCGACGCCGACGGTCAGGGTCGCCGCGGTGGCGGCGGCGCCGTTGACGACGGTCGGGGTACCGACGGTCGCATGGGTGGTCAGACCGGCGAGGGTGACGTTGTTACCCGCCAGTTCGAGGCGACCGGTCGCGCCGGAGCCGAAGGCCACGGCGTTACCGGAGCCGAGGGCGCCGGAATTGCCGAGCGTGAGCACGCCGGCCCCGTTGAGGGCGACGTTGCCGGAGAGGGTGTTGGCCGCGCCGAGCACGAGGGCGCCGCCGTTGACGGTCAGGCCGCCTTGGATGGACTGGGCGGAAGCGAGGGTGAGCGTACCGGCGTTGACGGTGACGCCGCCGGTGAAGGCGTTGCCGAGGTTGCTGAACGTGGCCGCGCCGACGCCGTTCTTGACGAGGCTGGTCGTGCCGGTGATGCCGAAACCGCCGCTGAAAGCGTAGGTCAAGGCCGCGTTATCGATCGTGACGCTCGACGGCGAGACGGCGCCTTCGGAGATCTGGACCGTGCCGCTCGCCGCTAGGTCATTGAAGACGATCGCGTCGGCCGCGCGGTAGTCGGTGGCTGCGCCACCCGGGACGGTGCGGAGGTTGAGCGGACCGTTGCCGGGGGTGACGTCCGGCAGGTGCCAGACGGTGTCCGCGGAGCCCGCGACGTCGCCGTGCCAGCGCACGGAATCGCCGGCGATGGTGACGGAAAGCTTGTTGGGATTGGCGGTGACGAGGGTGCCCGACTGGCGGCCGCCGAGGCCGGAGATCGCCCCGACGGTGAAGACCGAGAAGTCGGTGACCGCGGTGGTGAAGTTGGCCAGGTCGTAGGTGCCGTTGGCCAGGGCGCCGCCGTTGAGGGCGGTGACGGTGACGGAGGCCGCGCCGCCGTTGGCGGTGAGCGTGCCGATGTTGAGGAGCGAAGCGGAGGCGCCCAGGTCGATGTTGCGGAAGCGGAGGGTGCCCGTGCCGAGGACCAGGTTGGCGACCGTGAGGCTGCCGGTGACGCCGTCGCCGGCCTCGACCACGCCGCCGTTGGCGACGTTGACAGTGCCGAGCACGGAACCCGTGCCGCGCAGGACGGCGGCGGAGGCGACGTTCACCGCGACGTTGGCGCCGGCGTTGCCGCCGAAGGAGAGGACGCCGCCGTTGACGTTGACCTCGACGTTGCCGGTCACGGCGCTGGTCGGGCCCATCGTGAAGGCGCCCGTGCCCGTCTTGATGAGCTTGCTGGTGCCGGAACCGGAGACCGCGCCGCCGAAGGCGACGTTGGCGCCGACGGTGAGCTCGCCGTTGAGCCCGAGGAGGACCGCGCCGCCCGTGGAGCCCGCGCCTTCCAGCGTACGGACCGACTGGACGGTGCCGTTGAGGTCGAGGGTCGCGCCCGCGACGTCCGCGAGGCGGACGGTGGAATTCGGAGAGAAGACGCCGGCCGCGCCGGCGCGCAGGACGCCGCCGTTGACGGCGGTCTCGATCGCGTAGGTCTGGGCCGTGGCGAAGGTCCATGCCCCTGCCCCGGCCTTGGTGAAGGAGGCCGCGTTGATGAAATCAGTGGCCAGCGAGCCGTCGCCGGCGCCGGTGAGGACGAGCGCGCGGTCGATGCCGTCGGCGCTGCGGGCGTTCAGGCTGCCCGAGACGCCGTCGAGGGTGAGGACGCCCGCGTCGGAACGCAAGGTGAGGGCGCCGCCGTTGGTCGGACGAAGGCCGACGGACCAGGCGTTGTTGCCGCTGATGTTCTGCAGGAGCGGCGTGGTGGCGTCGACGCCCGCGTAGGCGATGCCGCCCGCGAGCTGGAGGCCGGCGCCGGTGGCGGCGGTCAGCGAGGAAGTCGAGCCGAGGGCGCCGGCATGGGCGAGGCGCAGGGCGCCCGCCGAGACGACGGTCGCGCCGGTGAAGGTGTTGGCGGCGGAAAGGGTCGCGACGCCGAGACCTTCCTTGGTGAGGCCGGCCGAGCCGAGGGAGACCGCGCCGGCGAGCACGAGGTCGCCCGCGCCGCCCAGCGTCAGGGCATGGTTAGCCGAGGACAGCGACCCGCCCAGCGTGAGCGTGCCGGCGTCGCTGCCGAAGCGGGAGGCGCCGGTGAGGACGATCGCGCCGCCGAGGGTGTTCGTGCCGGAAAGGTTGCGGAGGACGCCCGCGCCGAGGCCGCTGCCGGCCACCACGAGGGGTTCGTTGCTGGTGATGTCGCCGAAGACACGGAGCGCCGCGCCGGCGGAGACCACGGTCTGGCCGACGGCGCTGCCGAGACCGGCCGAGCTGCCGAGGTTGATCGCGCCGGCGAAGACGTTGGTCACGCCGGTGTAGTTCGAATTACCGGTCAGGGTGAGGACGCCGGAACCGTCCTTGTAGACGGAAAGCGCGCGGAAGAGGCCGTCGTTGATCGCGCCGGCGAAGGCGGAGTCGGCCGCGGAGAAGGTCGAGATCACCGACGCGCCGGACTGGAGCCCGGTGTCCGTGATCACGCCGCCGGAGCCGGCGAGGACGCCGACGGCGGCGTTGCCCAGGCCGAAGATGTCGAGCACGCCGCCGTTGACGGTGAGCGCGCCGTTGAAACCGGTGTCGCCGCCGAGGGCGGTCGCGCTGCCGAGGCGGAGGGTGCCCGCGTTGACGGTCGTGCCGCCGGTGTGGAAGTTGGCGCCGGACAGGGTCTGGATGCCGAGGCCTGCCTTGACGACGGCGAGGTTGCCGAGGAGCTGGCCGGCGTAGGTCCAGTCACCCGTGAAGAGGCCGCCGTCGTTGGCGATCGTGTTGATCGTCAGGACGGAGAGGGCCGCCGAGGTGTTGGTCACGATGCGTCCGTCGCCGGCCGCCACGCGCGTGAGGGCGCCGATCGTCTGGTTGTAGCCGTTGAGGTCGAGCGTGGCCGAGAGCACGGAGCCGATGTCGACGATGGCCCGGGTCGCGAGCGCGTCGTTCGAGCCGAGCGAGACGACGGCCTGCTGGTTGTAGAAGTAGTCGTAGTCGGAGGGCGTGCCGGTGCTGTTCGCGAAGCGGATGTTGCCCACGCGGGCGGTGACCATCTGGCCGGGCGCCGCGGTGACGGGGCCGCTGATGACGAGCGTGCCGCCGTTGGAGCCGAAGAGGCCGCCGGCGATGGACGTGTGCTCGATGAAGATCGGGCCCGACAAGGTGCCGACGCCGCTCGAAGCCGAGAGGAAGATGGAGGCCTCGCCGCTGCGGCCGCTGGCGAACCGGACGTTGATCGGGTTGGCCAGGCTGACGCCCTGCTCGATCTGGAACTGGCCGTTGCTGATGAGGTTGACGACGTTGGTCGCGGCGCCCAGGGCGCCGCTGGCTTCGACGCGGAAGGTGCTGTTCGTGCCGCCGCTGACGTTGATCTCGCCGGTGAAGTCGTTCGCCGGGTTGCGGACGATCATCAGGCCGGTGCCGACCTTGGTGAGGCCGATGTTGCCGGTGATCTTGGAGTCGACCGCGAAGACGGTGGTCGCCGGGCCCCACTGGTGGAAGATGAGGTCCTGGCCGTTGCCGGACGTGATCGAGCCGCCCGCGATGGTCACCGAGTTGGCGCCGACGGTCGGGGTGACGAGGATGCCGCCGCTGGCGACGGTCAGGCCGGCGGTCGCGTCGAGCGTGACGGTGGCGGCCGAGTTGAAGCGCAGGGAGTTGACCGAGATC
Source organism: Verrucomicrobiota bacterium (assembly GCA_046052185.1). Classification (GTDB taxonomy): domain Bacteria; phylum Verrucomicrobiota; class Verrucomicrobiia; order Opitutales; family UBA953; genus UBA953. Next base: position 36,951 of record JBJOMV010000004.1, read on the forward strand.
GGCGAAGCCCCGATGGTCGTGAGCACGCCGCTGTCGACGTTGGCGCCCGCCGCGTAGGTGGCGGAGTAGCCGGCGTACGGCGCGAGCTTGCCCGCGGTGACCGCGGCGAAGCCGACGCCGGCGTCGACCGTGGCCCAGCCGCCGAGGATGCCGGAGGCGTCGTTGGCGTTGGTGGTGGCGATGCCGCCGGTGCCCATGCCGCTGGCCTGGAAGTCGACGCCGGAACCGGCGACGGCGCGGGTGATGGCGCCCAGGTTGAGGTTGAGGGCGGTGGCGCCGTTGAGGTCGCGCGTGGTGCGCGAGCTACCGGGCAGGAGGGTGAGGCCGTTGAAGGCCTGGGTGTTGGTCTGACCGGCGCCCTTGGCCTTCATCAGGAACGTGCCGCCGCCCAGTTCGAGCGTGCTGACGGAGTTGATGATGGTGGTCGGGGCGGTGGTGAGCCAGCTGTAGTCGAGGTAGAGCGTGCCGCCGCGGACGGTGGTCTTGCCGGTGTACTGACCGTTGTTGTTGGAGACGAGCGAGAGGGTGCCGCCGCCGACCTTGATCAGGCCGCCTTGGCCGAGGGTACCGACGGCGCCGACGCCGCCCCAGATACGGCCGGCGAAGACGGAGGAGGCGGTGCCGGCGATGGTCAGGTCGAAGCCGGCGAGGTTGAGGATGCTACCGTTGGTGTTGGGCTCGACGCCGTTGACCACGGGGGCGTTGATCGTACCGACGGTGACGTTGCGCGCCAGCTGGACGACGTTGCCTTCGGCGTTGTTGAAGTGCAACAGGCGGCCGGAGGCGGCGCCGTTGACGGCGTAGCCGACGTTGAAGGGGTTGGCGTGGTTGAGCAGCAGCGTGCTCACGATGCCCGCGCCGGGTCCGTTGTTGTCGGTGTTGCCGAGGTGCGTCTGGATGCCGTCGAGGCGCAGCGTGCCGCGCCCTTCCTTGACGAAGGAACCGGTGGGACCGTAGGCGCCGATGCCGCGCGCGAAGACGACCGTGTCGGTGTTGGCTACGCGGTTGGTGTTGAACTTGAAGCCGCCGTTGATGATGACGGCGGTCAGGTTCGCGGCGGAGGAAAGGTCGCCGTCCGCGTTGGGCATGGCGCTGGCCAGGCGGAACGACGGGTTGGCGCTCACGAAGGTGATCGGGCCGTTGCCGAAGACGGACCAGGGGTTGGCGATGGCCGCGACTTCGAAGGCGCCGAACGGACCGTTCTGGCCGACGATGGTGCCGCCGCGGTAATCGTTCGAACCGGCGACGGTCGGATTGATGAAGACCGTGCCGTAGCTGTTATTGGCCGAACCGCCGGTGAGCACCAGGGCGGTGTTGCCGGTGATGCTGTTGGCGTAGGTCAGGTTGGCGCCGCCGCCGCCGAGGCGGAGGGTCGGCTGGCCGTTCACGACGTTAGGCTGGAAGGCCCCCGTGTAGGTGAGGTTCTCGTTCGCGCCGAGGCTGACGCCGGCGAGGTTGGCCCCACGGAAATCGAGGGGCTCGGCGGCGGTGGCGACGCGCAGGGCGACGGTACCGCCGGAACCGAAGGCGATCTTATCCAGGACGGCGGCCTGGACGCCCGCGAAGTTCGGGATGATCGTACCGTAGGTGCCGAGCTGGATGGAAGTCGGCGAGCCGAGGTTCTGGAGGCTGTCGAAACGGTAGCCGCCGGAGCCGATCGTGTAAGAGCCGGCCCAACCGGTGTTGTCGGCGCTGAAGAGGATGGTGCCATCGCCCCAGCCGGAGCGGGCGGTGAGGTTGAAGTCGCCGAACAGCTTGGCGCTGATGGTCGCCTGGGCGCCCGTCGAACGGACGGAAGCGTCGCCCATCAGGTTCAAGGTGCCGCCGAGGATGGCGTTGTTGCCGAGGCGGATGGCGCCGTGCCAGCCGCCGGAGGTGGCGGTCTCCGCTTCCTTCCAGCCGCTGCCGATGACGTACCAGTTGCGGGTGACGGTGTAAGGGGTGGCGTTGTCCGGCAGCATGAACTGGCCGCCGTTGTTGCCGTAGATGTAGACGTTGCCGTTGACGCCCGTGCCGAACGGGCTCGTCACCGTGGCGCTAGTCGTGCGGACGCGGACGCCGCTGATGTAGGTGTTGCCCGTGTAGGTGTTGTTCGCGCCGAGCACGACGTCGTTACGACCGTCGCCCACGCTGACGAGTCCGCGGAAGGTGACGTCCGTGCCGCCCGCCGTGGCGCTCTCGCCGAGCACCGAGTTGATGGTGAAGGTGTTGCCGTTGGCGAAGACGACGAGTTCGCGTCCGGCGCCGGGCACGACGGTGCCGCCGGCCAGGGTCGAAGCGCCCGCGGAGGAACCGAAGAGGATGCCGCCCGTCGCGATGGTGAGGGTGTTGCCCGCGCCGATGGTCGCCGTCAGGGCGTTGGTGTTGTTGAAGCGCAGCGAGTTGATCGTCTGCGTGGCCCAATTGCCCGTGTTCGTATTGACGACGTTCAGGTTGTTGCCGGCGGCGTAAGTGGTGGTGGCGGCGACGGTGTCGGTGTAGGTCGCGGCGGTGAGCCAGACGTTGCCGGCGTTCTTCATGGCCCAATCCGTGACCGTGGTCGAACTGTTGGTGGCGAGGACGGCGTAAGCGGTACCGTTGGCGTCGGCGAGCAACGAGCTGGCGGTGCCGGAAGAAGTCTGGACGCTGTTGGTCGCCGACAGCGTATTGTTGGGATTGCCGACGAAGAGCGTCGCGCCGCGGCCGCGGGTGATCGCGCCGAGGGTGAGCGTGACGGCCTGGGTGCCGCTGCTGGTCACGACGATGTCCGAGGCGCCGGTGCCGAGCGTCGTCGAGGCGAAGGTCTGCCCCGTCGTGGCGGCGGCCGCGGTGATCAGGAGTCGTCCGCTGCCGTTGCCGACGTTGGCGAGCTGGACCGGGGTGAGCTGGGTGCCGACCTGCGGAGCGGAGGCGCCGCCGAGGATCAGGGCGGAAGAGGCCGAGAGCAGGTTGGTCGTGGCGCTCGTGTTGAAGGTCAGCTGGAGGGTGCTGACCTTGCTGGGCGAACCCGAGGTCACGCCCGGAGCGCCCGCGATGATGGTCGTGGCGCCGGTGTAGGTCTGCGCCGCGGTGATGTTCATCGTGCCCGAACCGATCTTGGTCAGGGCGCCGGCGCCGGAGAAGACGGCTCCGTAGGTGGTGTTCTGTCCGCCGTTGCCGACGCGCAGGGTGATCGGGTTGTTGGCGTTGTCGACCAACGCCATGTTGATCGGGGTGCCGAAGAGGCCGCCGATGGTGAAGGTGCGCGAGGCGACGCTCGAGTCGAAGACGACGCTGGCGGCGTTCATCACGTTGGTGACGTTGAGACCGCTGTAGGCCAGGGCGTCCGAGTGCTTGAGGAGGATCGACCCGTCGACGACCGTCGTGTTGCCCGTGAAGGTGTTGGCGGCGGACAGCGTCAGCACGCCCGTTCCGATCTTGGTCAGGCCGCCGGAAAGGCCTTCGCGCGAACCGCCCGTGACGGCGCGGTTGCCGAGCGAACCGGCGAGCTCGACGTTGTTGCCGTTGGTGTCCAGCAGGACGGACCCGACGAGGGCGAGACCGCCCGGGATCGCGCCCGGTCCGGCGGTGATGTCGGTGGTCGAACCGGCCGCCCAGCGGATGGTGCCGCCCTGGACGATGAGACCGTCGGCGTTGGCGCCGTAGCCGGCCGAGACGCTGGTCGGGAGGACCTGGAGGGTGCCGCCGGCGTTCAGGGTGAGTCCGCCCTTGAAAGTGTTCGTACCGGAGAAGGCCACCGCGGTGCCGACGATGTCGACGCGGGTGTCGTAGCCGCCGGTGATGTTGGAGGCGTAGTTGAGGACGCTGCCGCCGCCGCCGAGGCGGAGGAAGCCGGCCACGCCCGGCTTGTAGACGCCGGTGTAGGTGACGTCACCCATGCCGGCGCCGAGCGCCATGCCGGTGAGGTTGAAGCCGCTCTTGCTGAGGTCGACCGCCGCCGAGGCGTTGGCCGCCGTCACGGCGACCGCGCCGGTGCTCGAGGCGTTGGTGAAGCGGTTGATCTTCGCGAGGGAATCCGCGGCGTTCGCCACGATCGCGCCGCCCTGGGCGACCACGAGGAAGCGGCCGGCCTGGTAGCCGTCGAGGGTCGTCGCGTTGAGGGCGCCGCCGGCGCCCACGGCCACGGTGCCCGCGTTGATCGAGATCGCGGTGTCGAAGGTGTTGACGCCGGTGAACGTCAGCGTGCCCTGCCCTGCCTTGACCAGTCGGCCGGCGGCGTTGGGCGTAGTGAGGGCCGCGACGGTGACGGCCGCGCCGATGCCGCCGCCGCCCGTGAGCGTGACGGTCGGGACGGTACCCGGCTGGTAAGTACCCGGGCTGGTGATGACGATGCCGGTGACCTGGCCGTTGGCGATGACCGCGTAACCGGTGGCCGGAGCGCCGCCCGGCATGAGGCCGGCGGTGCTGAAGACGACGGCCGGGGCGCCGACGTAGCCGGATCCGCCCGTGACGGCCATGTCGGCCTGCGTGAGGCCCGCGCCCGTGGCGGCGGTGAGGCCGGCCAAGGAGACGGCGAAGCCGTTCGTGTCGATGGTGGTGATGCCCGAACCCGAAGCGGCGCCCGCGACGGCCGAATTATCGACCGCCCCGTAAAGGGTGTTGGTCCAGAGACCGTAAGGAGTGGCGACGCGGTTGTCGGCGGTGATAAAGGATCCGCCGACGCTCTGGAGCGAGGCCAGGACGCCGGTGGTCATCGCGGCGTTGGCACGCAGCGTGCCGCCCGCGAAGCTGCTGTAACCGAGATTGCCTCGGCCCGAGGTCATGTTGACCGAGGTGTTGTTGCCCAGCACCATCGTGCCCGCCAGCTGGCTGTAGAAAGCGGAGGAACCGGCGATCGCGCCGTTACCCCAGCGCAGTCGGCTGTTGCCGCCGTCGAAGACGCCGCCGGCGACGTTCAACGCGCCGTGCGTGCCGGTACCGTTGAGGACGAGGCCGATTTCGCTCGAGGTGTTCTGACGGTTGACGAGGCCGCCCGGTCCCACGGTGAGCTGGGCGAGGCCGTTGTAACCGATGATGAACCAGTCGCCCGCGAAGTTGGAATTATTGAGGACACCGGTGCCGCCGATGTAACCGACGCCGACGGCGGCGGCGTTGTTCTCGTTGAGGTTGAATCGGTTGACACCCGTGCCGGTGGACATCTGGAAGACGCCGCCCGTGACGTTGAAGTAACCGTAGCCGACGAGGGCCACGCGATGGTTGCCGTTGCCGCCCGTGGTGAAGAGACGCACCGTGCCGGCCGTCTGGTTGTAGACGGAGACGGCGCCGACGGTGTTGGCGCCCTGCATCGCGAAAAGATCGATGTCCCCGCTGACGTTGACGATGCTCTGATAGGGGCTGTTACCGTAAAGCAGGTAGGAGGTGGCGACCGCGCCCACGTAGGAGCCGGTGATGTTCAGCGTGCCGCCGTTGACGGTCGTGTTGCCGGTGTAGGAGTTGGCGCCCGACAGGGTCAGGGAACCGTTGCCCACCTTCGTGAGGCCGAGCGCGGTGAGGCCGCCGTCGCGGATCTCGCCCGCGAACGTGGTGGTCTGGTTGTTGCGCCCGACGGTCAACGTGACTGCGGTGAGAGGATCGGCGTTCTCGACGATGCCGGTGCCCGCGAGGCCGCCGATGGTATTGTTGAAACCATTCAGGCGGAGCACCGCGGAAGTGGCCCCCTGCGCGGAAAGGATGTGGGTGGAGTTGGGGCTGAAGGCGTTCGCGGCGCCGGCGACCAGGGTCAGGCCGGGGAAGCTGGTGCTACCCGCGTAGGTGTTGAGGCCGGACAGGACGAGGGAGGAGCCGGCCAGGCCCGCGACGGTCAGGTTGTTGCCGGCGGCGCCGGAGATGGCGCCGGAGACGGCCAGGGAAGAACCGTTCACGCCGGTGCCGGCGATGGTCCAGGTCTGCGGAGCGCCGAGGACAAGCGGGGCGCTGATGAGGATAGAGCCCGCGTTGTCTTCGATGGTGATACCTTGGGCGGAACTCGCCGGAGCGATGGTGAGGGCGCTGGTCGTCTCCGGACCGCCTTGGGCGATGGTGACGCTGGTGATGCCCGTCGGGGTCGACGTGAAGCGGAGGGTGCCGACCGTGAAGTCGCCGTCCAGCGTGGTCACGTAGGCGGAGGTCGCCGCGCCCGGGGTGGCGCTGAAGATGAGGTTGTTGGCGATGCCCGGGAAGCCCTTGGCGTTGGTCGTGCCGGCGGCGTCGGTGGTGAAGTTGGTGTCGAAGTTCGCGTAATCGAGCGAGGACCAGCTGACGTCCGTGCCCACGCGCCAGTAGAGGTTCGTCGGCAGGGCCGTGGTGGTGAGGGTGACGGCCGTGTCGGTGCTGGTGAGGGCGAAGGTGTGTCCGCCGAAAGTCCGGAGCTCCCCGAGCGAGTAGGTCGCGCTGCTCAGTCCGCTCGCCGCGGTCAGCAGATCGTAGCTGCCGGCCGTGAGGCCGGCGAGACCGGTCAGGTTGAGGATGACGCGGTTCGCGGTGACGGCCGCGGCGGAAGAGGTGATGCGGTCGTAGGCGGCGAGGGAGCCGACGTCGAGGCCGAGCGAGGCGGAACCGGCGGAGCCGGCGCCGAGGTCGAGCACGCCGGCGCCCAGGGCGACGGTCTGACCGACGGTGTTGTTGAGATTGAGGATCGCGCCGGCGCCCACCTTGACGGAGGAAGTGCGCAGGGCGGCGGTCCGGCCGCCGGTGATGTTGAGGCGACCGCCGAGGACGGTCGTCTGACCGACGTAGGAAAGCGTCGCGCCGGAGAGGGTCAGCGTGCCGACGCCGTTCTTGATGAGGCCGACGTTGTCCTGATCGGCGCCGACACCGCCGATCGCGCCGTTGTAATTGGTGAAGACGTCCTGATCGACGGTGAGGTTGGAGATCGCGGAGGAGCCGCCGACGATGGCGTTGTTGCTGACCGAACCCAGCGGATTGATGAGGATGGAAGCGGAGTTGCCGCCGCCGCCCGAGACGGTCACGACCGGAGCGAAGCCCGGACGATAGAGTCCGGGGTCGGTGATGGTCAGGCCGGTGATGATGCCGCCGGAGACGTTGGCGACGACCTGGGCGCCCTGCGCGCCCATGAGCCCGCCGATGCCGCTGAAGCTGACGATGGGCGAGGAAGTGAAGCCCTGTCCGGGATTCAGGATGACGATGTCGGCGGCCTGCACGCCGGTGACGCCGGAGAGCGAGGAGACCGTCTGGTGGGCGGCGCCGTTGGCGTCACCGAGCTGCAGGATGCCGGCGGCGGAGCCGGAGCCCGAGCCGACGAAGAGTTCCGCCGCGGAAGGCAGGCGATTGCTCGCCCCGCCGCCGAGCACGAGACGGCCGTTGGCCACCGTGGTGGAACCGGCGAAGGTGGTGGACGCGGCGAGGGTCAGGGAACCCGTGCCGGCTTTGGTCAGGCCGCCGGCGCTGGCGCCGGCCGCCCCGCCGATCGCGTTGGCGAAGACGAGGTCGTTGGTCGTGACATCGATGGTGCCGCCCGCCGAAAGGAAGGTGACGGGGCGCTGCGAAAGATCGTCGGCGAAGCCGGGCTGCAGGCGCAAGGTGCCGCCCGCGAGGACGACGTTGCCGGTGGCGCCGCCGATGTTGTCCAGGTCGCTGATGGCGAGCACGCCTTCGTTGACGGTGGTGCTCCAGAGGGCGAGCGGCGAAGCGGTGCGGACGCCGCCGCCGGCGGTGTTCGTACCGGAGAGCACGAGGGTGCCACGGCCGGACTTGGTGAGATTACCCGCTGAGGTGAGATTCGAGTTGATGACCGCCGTCAGGCGCGGCGAGATGGCGGACGAACCCGGGTTGATGACGTGGAAGAGATACTCGTTACCCGGGACGGCGAGCGACAGGCCGCCGGTCAGAGCGAGGGTGACGGTGTTGTCCGTAGAGACGGTCGCCGCAGGATTCAGCGTGAAGAGGTAAGCCCCGCTGGCGTTGGCGAGGGAACCGGTACCGGAGAGCGTGAAGTTGCCGCTGGTCGCGGTGTTATGATGCAGGACGAGGCTGTTGACGGTCGGCGAAGTCGCGCCGAGGCTTAGGTCGCCGGCGAGGACTTCGCGGACGTTGTCGGTCGTGCTCAGGGCGCTCGCGAAGGTCGAGTAGTCGGTGCCGAGCTTCAGGTCACGGAGGCCGATGCCGGAGACGTAAGTGACCAGGGTGTTCCCCATGTCATCCTCCGAGACCGGACCGTTGATGGAGGCGATGTTGTGGGCGACCATCCAAGGCACGATGCTCTTGTTCAGGGCGATGGCGTTGAGGCTCAGTCCGGAAGCGCTGGCCGTGGCCGGCGCGCTGAGTTCGAAGGTGGTGGCGTTGGTGACGCTGAGCACGTAGGCGCCGGCCGGGATGCCGGTGCCGGTCACGCGCATGTTGGGCACCAAGCCGGCCGTCGAAGTCACGGTCACGGTGGAGCTGCCGCCCGTCGTGACACCCGCCGCCAAGGCGACATCGGCCCCGACGCCGCCGATCATGGCGTTGATGAAGTCGGTCTGGGCGCCGGTGTTACGGATGAAGTAATTGACGGAATTGGTGGAGTCGCTGGCGGTGGTCGCGCCAAGCGGGCGGCCGCGGACCAAGACGGTGGCTTGGTTGGCGCGCAGGAGGCCCGTGGCGCCAAGGGTGATGCGGCGGTTGCCGGAGGTATGACCCGTGAGGTAACTGGTGCCGGAATCGAAGTAGAGGTTATTGACGTCCTCCGTGTGGTTGGAACCGGTGTTCCACATGGAGAAGCCCAAGGGGAGCGTATCGGCGTAGTTGGAACCGGTGACGAGGTTGGCGCGGGTGCCGGCGGCGGAATTCAGGTGGATGTCGACGTTGTTGCCGATCGAGCTGGTGCCATCGGAGACATTCCGGATCATGTAGAAGGATCCGTAACGATTGATGGTGATGTCTGGGAAGTTGCCGGCCGCCAAGGAGTTGTAGATACGGCCACCGCCGCCGTTGGTGGTGCTGAGGAGGACCGTGCCGGCATCGACGATCAGGCTGCCGTGGTTACGGCTGAGATTGCCCAGCGTGAGGGTCCCGTTGCCGATCACCCGCAGGGCGCCGAGGCCCATGAGTTCACCGGCGAAGTTGCTGTCCTGCGTCTGGTTGACGGTGAGCGTGGTGCCCAGTCCCAGGTCGATGAAGCTGTACTGGGAATTGGTGGCGCGGTTGCCGCCGGAGATGGCGCCGATGGTCTCGCCGTACTGCGAGGCGGCCTGGACGACGGTCGGGCCCGTCGCGGTCGAGAAGGCCGCGCTGGACATGACGAAACGACGGCCGGCGTCGATGATGAAGGTCTGCGGCGCGGCGGACGGGACGTTGGGCGTGCCGGTGAGGACGAAGCGATTGTCGACGAGCGGGTCGATGATGGCGCTGAAGACCCCGTTGAAACCGGCGTCAGGCGCGCCCGAGATCGTCAGGCTTTCGCTGTTGACCACGCCATGGCGGCCCGCGGTGGTGACCTCGGTGACGGCGGCAGCGGTCAGGGAGACCGACGGAGCGGTCGCGTTGGCGGCGGCGCTGAGCGTGATGCTCGTGTTGGGGATGATGGCGGCGATGTAGGCGCCGGCCGGGATGCCCGGGCCCGTGATCGGCTGGCCGACGACCAGGCCGGCGGTGCTGGCCAAGGTGACGGTGGTGCTGGCGTTGGTCGTCGCGGCGTTGGCGATGCTGGCGGAGGGGATCGCGACGTAGCTGGCGGTGAAGTTGAGGCTGGTCACCCGGGTGCCCGGGTTGATGCCGTTGCCCGAGATCACCTGGCCGACGCTGAGCCCCTGCGTGCTGTCGAGCTTGACGACCGTGGAACCGATGGCGGTGGCGCCTGCGACGCCGGACAGGCTCACGCCGTCCATGACCATGCGGAGGTTCGAGGAATCCTGATTGGAGAATGCGATCGGCGCGGAGTCGCCGATGGCGAAGGAACCGCGACCGGAGCGGGCGAGCTCGAGGACGCCGGCCTGGATCTGGACGAGGCCGCTGAAATCGTTGGCCTGGGCGCCCGCGCGGAGCACCAACGTGCCGTCGCCGGTCTTGGTGATGCCCTGCTGCCCGTCGATGGAAGAAGTGATGACGAGGCGCTTGGTCGGGTAGAGCGCGTCGGGATCGCCGAAGACGCTCGGGTTCCAGCCCGTCGTGTCGTTGCCGATGATCAGTTCGCGGGTAGGCGAACGGAGGGTACCGCCCTGGATCACGGTGACGGAACCGGCGGTCAGCGCGGCGCCGGAAAGGGCGGCGACGACGGGACGGTCGATCAGGAAGGTGGTCGCATCGACGATCTGCGTGATCCGGGCGCCGGCGGGGAGGCTGGTGCCGGCCGGCTGGCCGGTGACGGAGACCGGCATACCCGGGATGAGGCCGGCGGTGCTGGCGACGGTGACGGAAAGCGAACCGGCCGCCGCGTTGGCGCCGGTGACCGCGAGGGTCGCGCTGCCGGCGGCGGCAGTCTGGAGGATGCCGCCCGAGATGACCTTGAGCACGCCGCCGTCCGGGATGCTGAGGAGGGAAGAGCCGGTGGCGTTGAAGCGGACGCTGATCGGCGAGACGACGTTGAGAAGCGAACCGGCGTAACCGGTGACGTCAGTGATGTTCTCACCGTTGGTCACGCCCGCGAGGGCGTCGCGCGAAGCCATGGTGACCGGCACGATGTTGCTGCCGACGCGGGTGGCGAAGCTGGTCGCACCCGTGCCGTCGGTCACGGTGGCGGCGGCGCCGAGGGTGCCGAGCAAACCGGTGAAGAGGTCGTTCGAGGTGGTGGTCGTGATGCCGTTGGTGGCGTCCTGCACGCCGGCCGGCAGGGTGAAACGGACGGTGCCGGCGACGCGCTGGGAGATCGTGCCGAGGTTCAGCACGAGCTTACGTCCACCGGCCGGGAACAGATCGATGGAGGAATAACCGCCTGTGTTGCCGGCGGCGACGGCCGGGAGCACCAGGCCGGCGACGGTCTGGCTGACGTCGAAATTCGGATTACCCAGAAGACGCACGCTGCCGCCGCGCAGGTCGATGCCGCCGGCAGGATTGAGACGATTGGCGACGAGGGTGCTGCTGGCGGTGGCGTAATCCAGCAAGGTGAGACCCGCGTCGAAACGGGTGGCGAGGGTACCGTTGAGCAGGCTCTGGCCTTGGATACGGAGGGTACCGCCGCCGGTCTTGAGCCAGGCGCCGGCGGTGCCGCCGCCGTCGATGGCGGCGTCGATGACGAAATCAGCCTCGTCCGGAGCTAGGCTCAGGCTCTTGCGTACGTTGATGGTGCGCAACGCGTTACCGAGCGAAAGGGTCGAGCCCGCTCCGCCGATGATACCGGCGGCCTGCGGGTTACCGTTGAAGGAATTGACGTTGATGTCACCGCCGATCGTGAGCGTGCCGCCGTTGCCCAGCAGGATGAGACCCTGGGAGGCGATGGTGGAGGCGGTGTTGTAGAAATTGAGCGTGCCGGTGCGCTGCGAGCTGCCGTTGAGGTCGAAGATCGCGGACTGGGCCGCGTTATTAATGGTGTAAGTGGCTCCCGTGGGGAACTGCTGACCGGCCCCGGTGGCCACGCGGATCACGCCCGCATCAATGTAGGTATTGCCGCCGGTGAGGGCGACGGTGGCGGGCATGTTGACGGTCAGGACGCCCGAGCCGCGCTTCGAGAAGTTATGGTCCGCGCGCGCACCGATGTTGGTGATCGTACCGGAGAAAGTGGTGTTGGTATTATCACCGCCGACGTTGAGGCCTCGCTGCGTGCTGGCATCATTCCACACGACGGTGCCGGAGCCGGCCAGCGAACCGATGGCGTCACCGCCGCTGGCGAGTTCCCAGAAGGCGCCGGACTGGACGATGACCGGAACCGTGTCCGCCACCTTGTCGGCGCCGCTGGAGATGAGGCGACCGGCCGCGACCGTCAACGGACCGGTGAAGGTATTGGCGCCGGAGATCGTGAGCGTGCCCGCGCCGTTCTTGGTCAGACCGCCCGAGCCGCTGAAGACGCTGGCGAAGGTGACGTTGTTGGCGGTGGCCGGGATATTGACGAAGGCGACGCCGCCGAGCAGGGAGATGCCGTGGCTGTTGGCCGTCGTGGCGTTGGCCAAGGTGGCGCCGGAGGCGCCGGCATAACGGAGGGTCGCGCCGTCGGCGAGGCGGACGGCGGTGGCGATGCCTCGGCCGAGGGTGCCCGCGCCCGAGATGCCGGTATTGCTGAAGGTCAGGGTGCCCGCGGCGACGGTGATGGTACCCGTGAAGGTGTTGTCACCGGTGAGGATCAGCTCGCCCGTGCCGGCCTTGACGAGGTGCGTGACGCCGGTCGAAGCGGTCTGGTCCTTGATCGGGGCGCTGATGGTGAGGCCGCCGGTGTTGTACTGGTGGATGACGACGTCGCCCGAAGAGTTGGTGCCGACGCGCAGGCCTCCGGTGCCGCTGATGGTGTAGGCGTTGGTACCCGTCACGAGCAGGCCGCCGCCGTTGGAACCGAAGCCGAGGTCGAAGGCGCCGAGGGCGAGAGTCTGCGAAGCCCCGGTGCTGGTGATTTTGAGGGTGAAGACGTTGGTGGCGGCCGTGGTCTGGGTCTGGCCGCCGCTCAGGGTATAGTTACCCGTGGCGACGGTGCCACCGATGGCCGGGAAGGAGCCCGTGTAAGCCGCGCCCGCGGCCGTGCCCATACCGCCCAGGACGAACGGCGTGGCAGACGAAGCGGTGCTGAGCCAGTCGAAGTTCGTGCCGTCGGTGAAGACCGCGCGACCGTTGCCGTAGATGTTCTCAGCCGGGCGGGCGGTGGTGGTGGTGATGCGGGTGTTGGCGGGCGCCGACACGAGCAAGGTGCTCGCGTTGGTGGAGGCGCCAAAGGCCAGCGCGCCAAGGGTGAGCGTGGAGAGGTTCGTATCCCCGGCCACGACGGAGAGCACGCCGCCGCCCGTACCGGCGGTGAAGGCGCCCAAAGTCTGGGAGGCGGCGAAACCGGCGCGGCCGACCATGGTGAAACGACCGCCGGACTGGAGCGTCAGCGGGGTAGCGGCCGCCAGCAGCGACGCGTTGGTGCCGCTGCTGACGAAATCGAGACGGAATTCGCCGCCCTGGACGTTCGTGGCGCCCGTGTAGGTGCTCTGGGCCGACGGAGCGAAGGTGAACACGCCGGCACCCAGCTTGGTGAGGACGAGATTGGCCGGGGTGGTGGCGGTGAAGCGACCGGTGAAGGTCGAGCTCAGGTCATCGCGGCCGATGGTGAGGGTCTGCGCGGAGCCGCCGGTGTTGGTCACGAGGCCCGAGCCGGTGAGCGCGCCGATGGTCTGGCCGAAATTGTTGAGGTTGAGCGTGGCGGAAGCACCGACCGTCACGGCAGTGCGACTGGGCAGCACGTTCGCGGCGTTGGCGATGAGCGAACCGTCGTTGAGGATCGTCGCACCGCTGTAGTTCGAACCCGTGCCGAGACGCAGGATGCCGGTGCCGGACTTCACGACGTTGCCGCCGGTGATGAAACCGCCGGCGGAGATCTCGACTTCACCGGCGCCGGTGATGTCGATCTGGGACTGGCCGGAACGGAGACCGCCGGACAGACGGATCTTGCCCGCAGAGGCGGTGATCGTCAGCGCGTCGTTGAAGTAGACCAGCGCGGCGATGTCGTCCGTGATGCCGGTGCCCGTCTTGGTGATCGAAACCGGGGCGACGCCCAGCGCGTCCATGACGATCGAACCCGCGCCCACGTTGACGCTTTGTCCCGCCAACGGCAGGATGCCCGGCTGCGCGACGACACCCGACTGGATGATGAACGAATCACCGCCCGTCGCATCACCGATGTTCAACGCCCCCAGCGTGACATTGGCGTCGAGATTGATGGTGTTCGATCCCAGGATGTTGACGTTCAGGTTGGCGATGTCGCCGAGGTCGTCGGGGAAGCCGGTGCCGCCGGACCAGTTCGCGGCGCTGATCCACGAATACGTGTTCGTGTTGGCCTGATTCCAGGTCAGGTTCGCGGCCTTGGCGGGCTTAGGGGCGGCGACGGCGAGAAGCGCCGCGGCGACCATCAGCGAGGCGCGCGAGAACAGGGGACGAGACTTCGAACTTTTCATTAGAATAGATTTGGGGAGGCCACCGGGTGGTGACATCTGTTGGGGGATTGGAAAATCTTGGGGTGAACCCCCCATCGGTACAACCGAATTTGTCCCTTTTTCCCCTCGATTAGGTGAAAATCCCGTAAGCTGATCGGGGTAATTATTTATTTGTCAAAAATGGGTAAATTTCGGTCGTTAAATCGTTTAAATGACTGATTAAATGATTTAATTGAGTCTTTGTGTCGTTTAAAAGTTATTCACACCCCATTTAATCAATTAGACTGAAAGTGAGCAAAAAAACCTTGAGGGGTAGGGGTAGCGACTCCGGCCCCCTTCCCTGCCCCCAGGTCGAGCTGATCGCCTCCGGGGGAAGGGGTCCGGGTAGGGACCGCCGTTCGCCCCAGGGCGAACCTGGGTAGGGGCACGATTTATCCTGCGCTCGGCATCGGAGGGCGCGCGAAGCCACGCCCCCTACCCTCGGCCGCCCTTACCCGAACAAGCTAGGTCAGCACGCAGCGCTGACGCTACTCAAGGCAGTAATTAGCATTAAGTCATTGAAGATTAGAGTTTTGTGATAAAATAAAACAAAGGGAAACCGGAGACCGGATGAGTGGCTGGGGTGCCCATTTTCAGATCTCAGGTCTCGGCCATCAGGAGCCAGGAACGGGTCATCAGGTTCAGGAAATCTGTCCTCTGTCATCGATTCAGTCATCCATTCAGCCATCGACTCAGTCATCTCCACCTCGGGTGGCCGGTGGCAGCCCCAGGCGGCAGGTAGCGGGCGCTAAAACTCCATTCAGCCCTCCATTCAGTCCTCCGTAATCAATGCAGCCCTCTGCCCTCTGTCATCGATTCAGTCACCCATTCAGCCATCGACTCAGTCATCTCCACCTGAGGTGGCCGGTGGCAGCCCCAGGCGGCAGGTAGCGGGCGCTAAAACTCCATTCAGCCCTCCATTCAGTCCTCAACGCAGTCCTCCATTCAGCCCTCCGTAATCGACTCAGTCATCCATTCAGCCGCACAGCTATGTCGTGACGCGGTCCCGACCCTACCTGAAGCAAACTAGGTCAGCACGCAGTGCTGACCCTACCTCAAGGCAGGCACTCCCCCGATACTCGATACTCTCGACTTTCGCCCTGCCCCTAAACGAAAAACTTCAGCACCTGCTCGGCCAACAACGCCATGCCGAGGCCAGAAAAACCGATCAAAGTCTCGGTGATGGTCCAGGTGCGCAAAGTCTGTCCGACGGACAAACCGAGGCATTCTTTGACCATCCAGAAGCCGCTGTCGTTGAGGTGCGAGAGGAAGAGCGAGCCACAACCGATGGAGATGACCATGAGCTCAGGACTCGTGCCGGGATTGACCGCCAGGACAGGCGCGATGAAGCCCGAAGCGACGGTGATCGCGACGGTCGCGGAGCCGGTGGCGACGCGGATGAAGGCCGAGACGAGCCAGCCGTAGACGAGCAAGGGCAAGCCTGCGGACGCCGCGAGTTCGGCGAGTTGCTTGTCCACGCCGGCCGTGCGCATGACGAGCGCGAAGCCGCCGCCGGCGCCGACGAGGATGAGCGTCATGCCGATGCCGGACACGCTCTGCTCGGAAAATTTCAGGAGTTCGCCGGCGCTGCGTCCGCAACGTCTCCCGAACGCCCACATCGCGAAAAGCACCGATAAAAGTAGGGCGATGACGGGGTTGCCCACGAAGAGGAAGACCTTGCCCCAGACACTGAGCTCCGGCGGGGTCAGACCGTTCTGCTTGAAATATTCCTGCGCCCCGTGGCTCTTCGCCAGCACCTCCACGACCGTGCCGCTCAGGAGCAGGATGACCGGCAGCAGGACGGTGAAGATCGTCAGGCCGAAGGTCGGCAGGGTCTGGCCGGCGGAGACCGAAGGCGTGAATTCCGGCGTGGCGACGTCAACCCGCTTGACGGCGAGCCGGGCGAAGAACGGACCGGCGATCGCGGCGACCGGGATGCCCAGGACCAGCGCCCAGATGATGACCATGCCCATGCTGGCATGCAGTTCCTTGATCGCGATGACCGGGCCGGGATGCGGCGGCATCAGGCCATGCATGACGGACAAGAACGAGAGCAGCGGCAGGACGAGCAGCAGGAACGGCTTACCGGTTTCCTTGGCGAGGGTGATGACGATCGGGAGGATGAGCAGCAGGCCGACGGCGAACCAGGTCGTCATGCCGACGCACAAGGCCAGCAGGATGATGCAGAGCCCGATGCGCGAAGGCCCGAGGGTGCGGATGAACTGCTTGGCGAGCACGCCGGCCCCGCCCGATTCGGCGAGGAGCTTGCCGAAGACGACCCCGAGCACGATGATCGAGCCGGTGCCGGCCAACGTCCGGCCGAAGCCCGTCTGGAAGGCCTCCAGGATCTCGGTCATGGTCAGCGTCCCGGCCGTGGCCACGACCATGGCCCCCAGCGTCAGCGAGCTGATCAGCAGCGCGATGAAGGGGTTGAGCTTCAGCCAGGTCACCAACAGGACCAGGACGGCGATGGCGAGCAGGGCGTAAAGCATGGCGTAAGAGTATCAGGGTTTCGGCGGGGCGACCGTGGCACGAGTAGCACCCGTGCTGATGCCCCCGTCAACCAACAAGGTCTGGCCGGTGACGTAGCGGCTCTCCTCCGAGGCGAGGAAGACCACCGGGCCGGCGAGGTCGTCCGGCGCGCCGGGGCGCTTGAGCGGGATCCGGTCGCAGAGATACTCGACCCACTCGCGGTTCTCGTAGAGGACGGCGTTCTGGGCGGTCTTGAACCAGCCGGGCGCGAGGCAGTTGACGGTGACGCCGTGGCGGCCCCAATCGTCGGCGAGGCTCATGGTCAGCTGCTTCACGCCGCCGCGGCTGGCGCCATAGGGGGCGAGGCCGGCGTAACCGGCGACGCAGGTGACGGAGCCGATGTTCACGATACGTCCATATCCTCGCGAAATCATCCCCGGGGCGACCGCCTGGGCGGTGAAGAACGTGCCGCGGAGATTGGTGTCGAGGACCATGTTCCAGTCGTCCCAGGTGACCTCGAGGGCGGGCTTGCGCGCGTTGCAGCCGGCGTTGTTCACGAGGATGTCGATACGCCCCATCTGCTGCTCCACCTCAGCCACGGCGGCCTTGATGCTGGCGTGGTCGCGGACGTCGAGGTCGACGCCGCAGGTGCGGCGGCCGAGGGCCTCGATCTCCTTGCGGAACGGGGCGAGCTTGGAGGCGTCGCGGCTCGACATCGCGATGTCGGCGCCGGCCTGCGCAAGGGCGCGGGCGAAGTATTGGCCGAGGCCGCGGCTGGTGCCGGTGATGAAGGCGACCTTGCCGGTGAGATCGAAGAAAGCCATTGATTTTATTGGTCAGACCTGAGGGGCAAGGATGACCTTCATGACGCCCGGGGCGCCCGCGTAGAGCTTGGCGAACCAGTCGGCGCCCTGCTCCAGCGGAGCGACGGCGGAGATGATCTTGTCGACCTTGATCTGCTTGGTGGCGAGGAGCTCGATGCAGCGCGGGATCTCGCCGGCCGAGGCGCACGACCCCTGCAGGCGAAGCTGACGGGTGACGACGACCTGGAGCGGGAGTTCGGTCTTGGGAGAGAGGTTTCCGACGAGCGTGACGGTGCCGCCTTTGCGGACGGCGTGGATCGCGGAGAGCACGGTGGCGTTGAGGCCGACGCACTCGAACGCGGCGTCGGCGCCCTGCCCTTTGGTCAGCGACTTGACGTATTCGGTGAGGTCGCCGCCGGTCTTAGGATTGAAGCTGTGGGTGGCGCCGAGCTCCTTGGCCACGGCGAGGCGCGAGTCCTCGGTGTCGACGGCGATGACCTGCGCGAAACCCGCGATCTTGGCGGCTTGGAGCGTGAGCAAGCCGATCATGCCGGTGCCCACGACGATGGCGGTGTCGCCCGGGGCGACGGGGGTGAGGCGGACGGCGTGCACGCCCACGGAGACGGCCTCGATCATGGCGGCTTCGGCGAAACCGAGCTCGGCGGGCAGCTTATGCAGGATGCGGGCGGGGACGGTCACGAACTCGGCGAAGGCGCCGTGACGGCGGTAATCGCCGCAGGAGACGCCGAGGACCTGGCGGTTGTCGCAGAGGTTCACGTCGCCGCGCTTGCAGTGGACGCACTCGCCGCAGAAGACCGTGGAATCGAAGGTGACGCGGTCGCCCGGGGCGAAGCCCTTCACCTGGGCGCCGACGCCGGTGATGACGCCCGCGGCCTCGTGGCCCATGACGAGCGGGGGGATGCGGCGGCCCGTGGAGCCGTCGTAGCCATGTATGTCGGAACCGCAGATCCCGCAGGCGCGGACCTGGATCAGGACGTCTTCCGGACCGCAGACCGGATCGGCCACGTCCACGTAGGACATCTTCTTATATTCGGTGAGGAGCAGGGCTTTCACAGAGGGAGAGGAAGGAGGGTTTTGGGGAGGGGGGCAAGACAAGGAGGGCAGAACACTAGACGGAGTACTGAATGGAGGACTGCGTTGAGGACTGCATGGAGGGCTGAATGGAAAAGGCCCCGCCACCGGCCACCCGAGGCTGCCACCGGCCACCCGAAGCGAAATCTTATGACTCAAAGGGAAACCGGAGACCGGATGATTGGCTGGGGTTATTATACCCGCAGCAAAATTTCCGGTCTCCCCTTGAGCCATTGTCTCCCTGGCCAACTGGCCAACTGGTCAACGGATCAACTTAGCCATCCGCTGTCCGCCAACCGCTGACACCTTGCCTTGTTTGATTTGCCTCCGCTCGGCCCTCGCCCTACCCCTTCCGCATGAAGTTCCTCCCCGCCTTCTTCCTCCCCGCCTTCTTCCTCTCCGTCCTGACCACCTTCGCCGCCGAGGGCCCGAAGCAGTCCATCGAGAAGCTCGCCCCGGCGCTCGACGCCCTCATAGCGAGCGACGCCAAGATCGAGACCATCTCCAACGGCGGCTACACCTGGTCCGAAGGCCCGGCTTGGTATAAAGGACGCGTCGTCTTCTCGGACGTCCCCAACAACGTCGCTTACCAGTGGATCGAAGGAGATGCGGTCGCCTCCGTCTTCCTCAAGCCCAGCGGCACCGACGAGGCTTCGCCGAACCAAGGCTCGAACGGACTCGCGGTCGACGGCGAAGGCCGCCTCCTCCTCTGCCAGCACGGCTCGCGACGCGTCGCCCGCCTGGGCGGCGACGGCAAGTTCGTGCCGCTCGCGACCAAGAACCACGAGGGCGTCCGCTTCAACAGCCCCAACGACCTCTGCGTGGCCAAGGATGGCTCGGTCTACTTCACCGACCCCGCCTACGGCCTGCCGAAGGGCGAGAAGTCCGAGACCCCGTATCACGGCGTCTACAAACTCGCGACTGACGGCAAGGTCACCCTCGTGACCAAGGAAATCCAGTGGCCGAACGGCATCGCCCTGAGCCTCGACCAGAAGTCCCTCTACCTCGCCGTCTCGGACGGCAAGAACCCGCGTGTGGCCACCTGCGGGCTGGACGGGTCCGGCCTCCGCGACGTCTTTCTCGCGGCTCCGCTGAAGAACCAAGGTCGCCCGGGCTCCTGCGACGGCCTCCGGCTCGACGCGCAGGGCAACATCTGGACCACCGGTCCCGGCGGCGTGCTCATCCTCTCCCCCGAAGGCAAGCACCTCGGCTCCATCCTCTGCGGCCAGCCCACGGCCAATCTCACCTGGGGCGACGACGGCCACACGCTCTACATCACGTCCAAGGACCGTCTCCTGCGCGTCAAGACGAAGGTCAAAGGCGCGGGCTTCTGACCGCGCGCTGACGCGCACGGAGGGCCAGAGATAGGGCTGGGGCTAGGGCTGGGTTCCAGAGGCGATCTTTCGCGCCCTGATGACACCGCTCAACAATCGCATGACCTCATCGCAAGAGTTGCAGAGCGGAGCTGACTCACCTGCGCTTATAAGCTGGGCATGGACCGCCACACGTAACTGCGTCTTAGCCTCGGCGCACGACCCCATGGCGATCAGGTAAAAGCGAGGAGTATCCTTCTCCCCTCTCCTTTCATAACCTTCCGCAATGTTGCTCGGGACAGACAGCGCAGCTCGCCGAAGTTGGTCGCAGAACCACGGATGCCTGGACAATCCGGAACGCTGGCTAAAACGGATAATATCACCAGCCATCGCGACAGATTTCTGCCATGCTATAAAGCTATCAAGTCCGCGTGCTTCCATGATTAAGCGCATTATCGGCGAAGCTCCTCCGCAACACTGATGCGAAGGTGTCTTCTCCCTGAATCAATATCCCCAGCCCTGGCCCTAGCCCTGGCCCTAGCTCTGGCCCTAGCCCTACTTCAGCTCACTTTCGCTCAAGCCTGAGGTAATCCAACCCGAACATGTTGCGCGGGGTGGCGGCGGGATTCGGGGCGAGGATCTTCACCTCGAGGCGATGTTCGCCGGCGTCGAGTTCATGGCGGCCGCCGTTGAGTTCGCCGGTGGTGACGACTTCGGCGGGATTGTAGAAATCATAGCCTTCGACGCCGAGGAGCTTGCCGTCGAGACGGAGTTCGAAGCTGCCGTAGTCATGGGCCTTGGTGCCGACGAACTTCACTTCATACGTTCCCTTGGCGGAGACGGGGAGCGCGAGAGTGAGCGTATCGCCGACCTTGCCGCCGGTCCACCAGAGATGGTCGTTCCCGCTCCAGCGGCTGGCTTTGAACGCCGTCATCTTCTGCCCGCTGGTCTTGCCCCCGGTCACGGAGAGCACCTTGAGGGTCTCTCCTTCGATCGCACCCTCGAGGCGCCACACGCCGGGGGCGGTCACGGGGAAGCCGTCCGGGAACTGCAGGTAAGCGACGAGATTGATCACCTGCTCCTTGGTGAGCGCGTCGAGCAGGCCCTCGGGCATCAGCGACATGGGGAGGATCTCGCGCTTCTCGACCTCGGCCTTGGCGACGGTGAACTTCGCGCCGCCGGGCATGACGAGCCGGAACGACTGGGCGTCCTCGAACTGGACGATACCGCTCATGGTGGCGCCACTTCTGAGCTTAAAGACATTAAGCTGATAGTCCTTCCCGATGACCCCGTTGGGGTTGAGGACGTTCTCCAGGAAGTAATCGAGCTTGCCGATATTGGAGCCGGCGAGACCGGGGCCGACCTGGTTGCCCGTGTAGCCGAACGTATGGCAGATGCCGCAGCTCGACGCGAAGAGCTGGCGTCCGGCCGCGATGTCGCCCTTGCGGACGGCCTCGGGCTTCAGCATGGCCTCATATCTGGCCTTGGTCTTCGCGAAGTCGGCCTTGGTCGCGTTGACCACGCCGACCACGGCGGCGAGCTGGGCGTCGAGTTCCTGGTCCCCGAGCGACTTCAGCTGACGCACCACGAGCGGGGACAACACGGCCTTGTCGGCCTTGCCAGCGGCCACGGCGGCGAGCAGCGCCTTGCCGCCGGCACGGTTGCTGGCGAGGGCCGCGACGGCGTCGTTGAGCTGCTCGGCAGAGAAGACGCCGAAACGTCCCAGCAACACGGCCGGAGAATCGGCGTCGCCCACGGCGGCGAGCGCCTGGATGAGAGCGCGACGGAAGGACGGAGTGGTCTTCTCGGCGAAGATCCGATGGATGACCGGAGCGGCGGCGCGGTCGCGGGAGGCGACGAGCACGGCGAGCGCGCGCTGGCGGGCCGGCAACGGAGCCTTCTCGTCGGCGAGGTGACCGCGATAATAGGCGCGGCCGGACTCGTCGCCGGCGAGGGCGTCGAGTTCGTTCAGATTGGCCAGCAGGTCGGGCGAGGCGCCCTGACGCAGGCCGGCGACCAGCGCGGACCAGCCGGCCGGGGCGGCGAAGGAGCCGGCCTGGCGGACGCCTTCGACCACTCGGCTCACGAGGGTCTCGCGACGGGCGGCGTCGGTCTCGCGGGCGGCGATGGCGAGCACCTGGGCGCGCGCGCCGGCGTCGCTGGCGAGGCGGCGATAGATGAAATCGACCGTCTGCGGATGGCGGCAGGCGGCGGCCAGAGCGAGGCCGCGCTCGGCGTCGGCGCCGACGAGCGGCTCGATGCCGTACCAGAGCAGCAGCGGGATGTTATGGTCCGCGGCGTCCTCGGCGCGGGCCAGCAGCGGTTCGGCGATGGCGGCACGCTGGGCGAGCGGGAGATAAGCGAGCGCGGAGGCGAGTTCGCGGCGCACCTGCGGGGAGGCCTCGGTCTTCGCGAGATCCGCGAGGGCCGGGACGCCGGCGGTCCACTGCTGGGCGATCAGGCGCACGGCCCAGCCGCGCACGGCGGGGGATTCGTCCTTCAGCGCGCCGGCGAGGAGCGCGTCGTCGAGCGAGCCGGTGCACTGCAAGGCCCAGAGCGCGCGGAGGCGGCGAGGCGCCGGTCCCGGCTCCTTCAGGGCCGCCAAGAGGAGCTGACGGGCGGCGCCCTCGACGGGGCCGCGCTCGGCGAGGAGCTTGCGGGCCTGACGGACGAAGTATTCGTTCGCATCGTCAAGCGTCGCGCCGGCGAGCTCGTGCGAGGTCCAGCGGGTCATGTCGCCCGCGCGGGAGACCGCCTTGCCGAAACTGACTCGATAGATGCGGCCGTTGGAACGATCCCAGATCTCCTGCGTGTTGTTGTGGCAGACCTGGACGTCGGACCAATCGCTCACGTAGAGGGCGCCGTCCGGACCGACGCGCTGCGAGACCGGGATGAAGGTGGCGTCATTGCTGCGCAGGAAGTCATTGCCGTGACGGCCGGCGAAACCGCTGCCCTCCGGCACGACCTGGTCCGAGACGAGGCGGTGGCCGTGGAGGTTGCCGAAGATGAGCATGCCACGGTAGGCCGCCGGGAAGTTGTCGCCGTTGTAGATGGCGAGGCCCGAGTGGGCGTGGCCGCCGCCGACGGCGTCGGTGGTCTCGGGGACCTTGAGCGCGTCGGGGCGATGGACCTTGGCGCCGGCGTAGTGCGCATGGTCGGCGATGGTCTTGATATCGTCGTAGGTGAAGGGATTGAAATGCTGGCCGGCCTGACGCTGGTAGCGGGCGCCGGGCAGGATGTGGTAGAGGTGCGGGATGACGCAGGCGGTGTTGAAGAACTCGCCGTGCGCGTCGTAATCGAGGCCCCACGGATTGCTCGTGCCCTCGGCGAAGATCTCGAAGACGTGGCGGGTCGGGTGATAACGCCAGACGCCGGCGTTGATCTTCTTGCGCTCGGCGTCGGGCGCGCCCGGCTTGCCGACGACCGAGTGGGTGAAGACGCCGTGGTTGCCGTAAAGCCAGCCGTCCGGACCCCAGACGAAGCTGTTGAGCGTCTCGTGGGTGTCGTGGAAGCCCCAGCCGTCGAGCAGCACGACCGGCTTACCGGCCTTGTCGTCCGCGTCCTTCGGGATGAAGAGGAACTCCGGTGCCGCGCCGACCCACACGCCGCCGTGGCCGACTTCGATGCCGGAGACGAGATTGAGGCCTTCTTTGAACACCGTGACCTTGGCGTAAGAGCCGTCCTTCTTGACGTCCTCGAGGATGAGGATGCGGTCGGCGCCCTGCCCGTCCGGACGCTTCTTCGGATAGGCCATGCCTTCCACGACCCAGAGACGGCCACGTTCGTCGAAGCACATCGCGATCGGCTGCACGACCTTGGGCTCGGCCGCGACGAGGGAGACCTGGAAGCCGGGCGGCAGCGACATCGTGTTGATCGCGTCGGCGGGACTCTGGCCGGTCTTGTAGGCGCCGGGGGCCACGCGGATGGCGGGACCGGGAGGCAAAGCCGGGGCGGCGACACAGGCGGAGGCGAGGAAGAGCGCGAGGAAACGCATGGCGGGGTGGAATGACGATTAAGGCGGGGACGACGTTAAGGAAGCCGAAATCGTGATACGCAAACGCCGTTCCTTGGGTAACTTCGCCCCTTTCAGATTGGCAACCTTTCGGGTCGAGGTATGTCCTATGGCCAACCCCATGAAGCACTCCCTCGCCCTCCTCGCCCTCCTCGCCGCGTTCGGCCAAGCCGCCGTCGCCCAGGAAGTGAAGCTCGTCGAACAGAAGGACAAGCAGCAGGTCGACGTCCTCGTCGACGGCCAGCCCTTCACCTCCTACGTCTACTGGTCCAATCAGAAGAAGCCCCTGCTCTCCCCGCTGCGCACCGCGCAGGGCAACATCTTCACCCGCGGCTTCCCGCTCGAGAAGGTCGCCGGCGAGCGCACCGACCACCCGCACCACATCTCCTCGTGGTTCAACTACGGCGACGTCAACGGCACCGACTTCTGGAACTCCCCGCCCGAAGGCTTCAGCCATAAGGGCAAGATGCCCTACGGCGCGGTGAAGCATAAGAGCATCAAGGCGATCAACGGCGGCAATGGCGCCGCGACCCTCGAGGTCTCCTCCGACTGGATCATGGGCGACGGCTCCAAGGTGCTCCAGCAGGACGAGACCCTCGTCTTCCGCGCCGCCAAGGACCTGCGCATCATCGACCGCATCATCACCCTCACCGCCCAGGAGAAGGACGCCGTCTTCCACGACTCCAAGGAAGGCGCGATCGCCATCCGCGTGACCCGCGCCCTCGAGGAGCCTTCCACCAAGCCCGAGATCTTCACCGACGCCGCCGGCATCCCGACCACCGTCGCCAAGCTCGACAACACCGGCGTCAACGGCGTCTACCTCAGCAGCGAAGGCGCCGTCGGCGAGAAGGACGCCTGGAGCACGCGCGCCAAGTGGATGACCCTTTCCGGCAACGTCCGCGGCGAAGACGTCTGCGTCGGCATCTTCGACCACCCGAAGAACGTCACCTACCCGACCTACTGGCACTGCCGCGGTTACGGCCTCTTCGCCGCCAATCCGTTCGGCGCCAAGGAATTCCCCAAGGGAAATCCCTCCAAGAAGGCCCTCAACTTCACGCTCAAGGCCGGCCAGTCCGAGACCTTCCGCTTCCGTATCCTGATCCACTCCGGCAAGCTCACCAAGGAGCAGACCGAAGCGCAGTATCAGCAGTTCCTGAAGGATGTGAAGTGAAGTCGGGCGAGCGCCTACGATCAAAGGGGCCGTCCGGCCCCTTTTTTATTGGTAAATCAAAGCGACAAGGGGAGACCGGAAACCGGATGCTTGGCTGGGGTGCCCATTTTCAGGTCTCAGGTCTCGGCCATCGGGATCCGGGCACGGGTATTCAGGTTCAGGTTCGGGTTCAGGAAATCTGCCCTCTGTCATCAGCCATCGATTCAGTCCTCAACGCAATCCTCCATTCAGTCCTCGATTCAGGCCCAATCCTCCCTTCAATCCGCTCCTCGCCATGAAGACCCGTAAGCTCGGCAACTCACCCCTCCAACTCACGCCCGTTGGCCTGGGCACCTGGGCCATCGGCGGCGGCGACTGGAAGTTCGGCTGGGGCGCCCAGGATGACAACCTCTCCATCCGCACCATCCATGAGGCGATGGCCGTCGGGATCAACTGGATCGACACCGCCGCGGTCTACGGCCTCGGCCGTTCCGAGGAGGTCGTCGGGCGCGCGCTCAAGGAGATGAAGGACAAGCCGATCATCTCGACGAAGTGCGAGCGCTGCTGGGAGCCGGACGGCACGATCGTACCCCGCCTCAAGCGCGCGAGCGTGAAGCAGGAGTGCGAAGACAGCCTGCGCCGCCTGGGCGTCGACGTCATCGACATGTACCAGATCCACTGGCCGCAACCCGACGAAGACATCGAGGAAGGCTGGTCCGCCGTCGCCGAGCTGGTCAAGGAGGGCAAGGTCCGCTACGCGGGCGTCAGCAATTTCAGCGTCGCCCAGCTCAAGCGCATCCAGCCCATCCACGCCGTCACTTTCCTGCAGCCGCCCTACAGCATGCTCAACCGGAGCATCGAGGCCGAGCTGCTGCCCTACTGCGAAGAGAACGACATCGGCATCATCGCTTACAGCCCGATGCAGAAGGGCCTGCTCAGCGGCAAGGTCACCCAGGAGTGGGCCGCCGCCCTTCCCGCTGACGACCATCGTCGCGCCGACCCGCAGTTCAACGAGCCGCTGCTGACCAAGAACATCGCGCTGGCCAAGGGCCTCGCGGAGATCGCGCATCGCTACGGCCGCAACTCCGCTGAACTCGCCATCGCGTGGGTGCTCCGCCAAGCGCGCGTGACCGCCGCCATCGTCGGCGCGCGCAAGCCCGGCCAGATCAAGGAGACCGTCTTCGGCGGCAAGTTCGCCATCAAGCCCGAGGATCTCGCCCGTATCGACGCTTTGCTGCAGGCGAGAGGGTGAACTGAGGTTTAAACGGTTAGCAGATAGCGGTTGGATAGATAACCGAACTGAAGGGAGACCAGAAACCGGAAAGTTTGCAGCGGGGTTCAATAACCCAGCCAATCATCCGGTCTCCGGTCTCCCTTTGAGTGGTTGATTTCGCTTCGGGTGGCAGGTGTCAGCCCCGGGCGGCCGGTGGCGGGATTAATCCATTCAGCCCTCCATGCAGTCCTCAACGCAGTCCTCCGTGATCGATGCGGCCCTCTGTCATCGATTCAGTCATCGATTCAGCAACTCTATGTCGTGACGCGGTCCCGACCCTACCTTAAGGCATGCACTCCCCCGATACTCCATACTCCATACTCAATACTCTAGGTATTCGGTCCTCCGTCATCGATTCAGCCATCTGTCATCGACTCACTCATCCTCTTGGGTTTTGTTAACCTCACCCCCATGAAGACCCTGCCCTTGCTCCTCGCCCTGGCCTCGTTCTCCCTTTTCGCCGCCGACACCCCGAAGGCCGCTCCGGCGGAGAAAGCGCCGGCCAAAGCCAAGGCGAAGGCCAAGGCCCCGAATCCGGCGATGGCTCCGATCCAGGACGTCGCCGGCCTGCCGCGCGTGCTGCTCATCGGCGATTCGATCTCGATCGGCTACACCCTGCCCGTCCGCCAGGAACTCGCCGGCAAGGCCAACGTGCACCGCATCCCGACGAACGGCGGCCCGACCAAGAACGGCACGGCGAACCTCGCGAAGTGGCTCGGCACCGGCAAGTGGGACGTGATCCATTTCAACTTCGGCCTGCACGACTTGCGCCACATGGAAGACGGCAAGCGCCAGGTGGAGCCGGCGGATTATGAAAAGAACCTCCGCTCGCTCGTGGCCGACCTCAAGAAGACCGGCGCCAAAGTGATCTTCGCGACCACCACGCCCGTCCCGGAAGGCAAGCTCACGCCCCAGCGCACCTTCGGAGACGTCGCCGTCTACAATGACATCGCGCTCAAGGTCATGAAGGAGAACGACGTCGCGATCGACGACCTCAACGCCGTCATCACGCCCACCCTCGCCCAGCACCAGAACAAGGCCGACGTCCACTTCAACACCGAAGGCTCCGCCACGCTCGGCAAGGCCGTCGCGAAGTCGATCAACGCCGCGCTCACGAAGTGAGCGAAGCAGAGGTAGGGCCGGGACCGCGTCACGGCATAGCTGCATCGGGTCTCAGCCATCAGGCACCTGGTACGGGTACTCAGGTTCAGGTTCGGGCTCAGGAATTCAGCCCTCAGCCCTCTGTCATCGATTCAGCCATCTCTCCATTTCAGGTGGCCGGTGACAGCCCCGGGTGGCAGGTGGCGGGACTTTTCCATTCAGCCCTCCATGCAGTCCTCAACGCAGTCCTCCATTCAGCCCTCCCTTTTCGATTCAGCCCTCTGTCATCCGTCATCACCCTCCCCCGCCCCAACCCCTGCCCCTCGCCCTGGCGGCCGCATTTGACCGAATTTGGAGGTCAAACGCGGCCCGCCCGAGGAACATTCCCCTTGGCAGATTGTTGAAAGAGCGACAGGTTTTCTCCTCCCCATACCGACCATGCCTGACCGCATGGCCGAATCACTTTTTACCAAAACCAGAAACCCATGCGCAAGCTGTCCACCCTCCTGCTGGCCCTGCTCGGATTCGCCTCCGTCTCGGCCCAGACCCTCACCCTCGAGAAGGGTGACAACATCGCCTTCGTCGGCAGCGGCTTCGCCGACCGGCAGCAGCACCACGGTAACTTCGAGACGCTGATCCATCAGGCGTTCCCGGAACACCACCTCGTGGTCCGCAACCTCGGCTTCTCCGGGGACGAAGTCGGCGTGAAGCCGCACCGCTCGGACGAAGTGGCCGGCCTCGACTACTTCCTCAACATGAAGCCCGGCGCACTGACCACCAAGGTCGGCAAGACCGAGGTGACCTACCACGCCGGCGCGCACTTCCACGCCAACGTGATCTTCGCCTACTGGGGCTTCAACGAGTCGTTCGCCGGTCAGGCCGGCCTCGACGCCTTCAAGACGAACCTCGACGGCTGGCTTAAGTCGACCCTCGCCGCCGACTACGGCAAGGGCAAGGTCCGCGTCGTCCTCTTCTCCCCGATCGCCCATGAGGACCTGAAGTCCCCCGACTTCGACGCCAAGCTCGCCGCCGAGAACAACAAGAACCTCGCGCTCTACACGTCCGCCATGGCTGCCATCGCCAAGGCGAACGGCGTGCAGTTCGTCGACCTCTTCGCCGCCTCCCAGAAGCTTTACGCCGCGGCCAAGTCCCCGCTCACCCTGAACGGCATCCACGTCAACGCCTCGGGCGACGCCGCCTTCGCGCCGGTCCAGTTCCAAGCCGTCTTCGGCAAGGCCGCCGGCGCCGTGAACGAGAAGGTCCGCGCCGAAGTGAACGAGAAGAGCACCCAGTGGCACCACCGCTACCGCACCGTCGACCAGTACAACATCTTCGGCGGCCGCTCCCGCATCAAATACGAAGGCGTCGACAACGCCACGGTGCTCGGCGCCGAGCTCGCCAACCGCGACCTCAAGACCGCCAACCACGACAAGGGCATCTGGGCCGCCGCCCAGGGCAAGCCGGTCGAAGTGAAGCATGACAACCTCAAGGCCGAGATTCCGGTGCCCCCGAACCGCAAGGAACCCGTCCCTTACCTCAACGGCGAAGAACAGCTGAAGCACCTCTCCACCCCCGAAGGCGTCAAGGTCGAGTTCATCGCCGACGAGACCACCATCCCCGAGCTCATCAACCCGGTGCAGATGAACTTCGACACCAAGGGCCGCCTCTGGATCGCCTGCTGGCCGACCTACCCGGAGACCTCCCCGACCACCAAGGTCTTCGACAAGCTCATCGTCCTGGATCTCGACCCGAAGACCGGCAAGGTCCTCAAGTCCACGACCTTCCTCGACGGACTGAACTGCCCGACCGGCTTCCAGTTCTACAAGGACGGCGTGATCCTCATCCAGTCGCCTGACATCTGGTACGTCCGCGACACCGACGGCGACGGCAAGGCCGACTGGAAGGAGCGCCTGCTCACCGGCATGGACGCCGCCGACTCGCACCACGAGACGAACTCGATCTGCTATGAACCGGGAGGCGCGATCTACCTCTCCGACGGCGTGTTCCACCGCTCGCAGGTCGAGACCTTCAACGGCGTGATGCGCAACACCAACGGCGCCATCTACCGCTTCGAACCCCAGACCAACAAGCTGACGCGCCACGTGCCCTACAACTTCGCCAACCCGCACGGCCGCGTCTTCGACTACTGGGGCAACGACATCATCACCGACGCCACCGGCAACGCCAACTACTTCGGCCCAGGCTTCTCGAGCCACCTCGACGCCGGCAGCCACCCCGGCTACAAGCAGTTCTGGAACCGTCCGTCGCGCCCCTGCCCGGGCACGGCGATCCTCAGCAGCCGCCACTTCCCCGACGACTGGCAGGGCCACTTCCTCAACACGAACGTGATCACCGTCCAGGGCATCTTCCGCGCGAAGATCACCGAGGACGGCGCCGGCATCAAGGGTGAGACCCTCCTGCCGAACATGCTCGAGACCGACAAGGAGAAGGCCGGCAACTTCCGTCCCTCCGGCGTCGCCGTCGCCCCCGACGGTTCGCTCTACGTCATGGACTGGTCGCAGATGCTCATCGGCCACCTCCAGCACCACCTGCGCGACCCGAACCGCGACCACCAGCACGGCCGCCTCTACCGCCTGACCTACCCGAGCCGCCCGCTCCTCACCCCGAAGAAGATCGACGGCGAGTCCGTGGAGAACCTCCTGGCTCTCCTCACCGAGCACGAGGACAACGTCCGCCAGCGCGCCAAGATCGAGCTGCATAAGCACGACACCGCCAAGGTCATCGCCGCGACCCAGAAGTGGGCCAAGCAGTTCGACCCGAACAAGGTCGAGGACGCCCACCACCTCCTCGAAGCCCTCTGGGTCCACCAGTGGCATAACGTCGTGAACCCGGAGCTCCTCGGCCTGCTGCTGAAGTCCCCCGAGCCCCGCGCCCGCGCCCAGGCCGTGCGCGTCGCCATCTACCAGCGCGACCGCCTCCCGAACGCCCTCGCGATCATGGAGAGCGCCGTCAAGGACGCCCACCCGCGCGTCCAGCTCGAAGGCGTCCGCGGCCTGAGCTTCTTCCGCGGCCAGGACACCGAGCGCGCCATCGCCGCCGCCGCCAGCCTCAAGGGCGCGAAGGACTACTACATCGCCTACTGCCTCCGCCAGACGATGAAGCAGCTCGAGTCCCTCCCTGAGGGCAAGGGCAAGGTGAACCTCCGCGAGTATGCCGACCAGAAGGAGGCTTCCTACGGTCCGAGCGACAAGAAGCTCTCGAAGGACGACAAGAAGCTCTACGACAAGGGCAAGGAAGTCTATTTCCGCGAGGCCCACTGCTCGACCTGCCACCAGGCCGACGGCCGTGGCGCCGAGATGCCCAAGGAACCCGGCAAGCCCCTCCGCGGCGCCTACCCGCCCCTCGGCCGCACGCCCGGCTATCCGGCCAACGGCTGGCTCGAAGGCGACCCTGACCGCGTGATCAAGATCGTCCTCAACGGCCTCTACGGCCCGCAGACGATCGACGGCAAGACCTATGGCGACATCACTACCGGCCAGCCCGTGATGACCGGCCTCGGCCAGCTCCTCAACGACGAGGAAGTCGCCGCGGTGATCACCTACGTTCGCCAGTCCTTCGGCAACAACTACCCGGCCGTCAAACCGGCCCAGGTGAAGAAGGTCCGCGAGGCGATCAAGGGCAAGAGCAATGCCATGTTCACCGTCGAGGAAGTCCTGAAGGAACACCCGCTCGGCGCGCCCGCCAAGGCCGAGCCGGCGAAGAAGAAGAAATAAGCCGGGCTCCGGCTCCTTCCCGAAGGGCGTGCCATCCGGCACGCCCTTTTTGTTCTCTGTCAATAACTCGGCGGCGTATGACGTGCGGTCCGCTTGCCTCCGGCCCGACTTCGACAAGATTGGGCGGCATGAGACCCGCCCTCTGGAAGGCCGTCGCCGGACACCTCAAGGCGCATGATGCGGCCTACCGCCTGACCGCGCGCGATGACTTCAACGCCCGCGTGACGCTCAAAGGCTCGACCGCGCTCGTCCGGGCCTTCTACCAGCCGCGCGAGGGCGACGTCCCGGGCGAGGCCACCGTGCACCTGACCCTCGACGGCCAGTCGCAGCTCGGCGCGATCGCCGCCTTCCTTTCCGACCAGAAGAAATACGCCAAGAAGCTCCCCTCGACGCTGCACTTCTCGCAGGAACTCTCCGCGCGCAAACCCGAGGGGCTCGGCGAGGCCCGCCTGACTTTCAAGGCCAACGTGGTCTCCTGGCACGACAGCAAGCTCATCGAACGCATCAGCGTCTTCTACGCCGACAGCTTCCACGCCCTGTTCCAACTCCACCGCGAACTGACGGCGGCGGAGTGACGCGGCTAAGCCGCGAGGGGACAGGTGGGCACGGGTATCGTGGGCACGGGTAAAATACCCCTTGTCCCCGTGCCCCCGTGTCCACGTGTCCCCTGAATTCCACCCTTCCCTTTTCCCCCGACAGGGGCTTAAAAAGACCCTTTCCCGCCTCCGCTTTACCGTCCCATGACCTCCGCCCAAGTCCGCCAATCCTTCCTCGATTTCTTCAAATCGAAGCAGCACTCGATCGTCCAGTCGTCGAGCCTGATGCCGGACTCCCCCAACCTGCTCTTCACCAACGCCGGGATGAACCAGTTCGTCCCGATCTTCCTCGGCCAGACGAAGTGCCCCTACACCCCCGGCCGCGCCGCCGACACCCAGAAGTGCATCCGCGCGGGCGGCAAGCACAACGACCTCGAGGACGTCGGCCTGGACACCTACCACCACACCTTCTTCGAGATGCTGGGCAACTGGTCCTTCGGCGACTACTTCAAGCGCGAGGCCATCGACTTCGCCTGGGAGCTCATCACCGAGGTCTGGAAGTTCCCGAAGCACCGCCTCTACGCCACCGTCTACAAGCCGGACAAGTCCAAGGGCGACCCCTCCGAGTTCGACCAGGAGGCCTGGGACGTCTGGGCCGAGAAGTTCCGCGCCGCCGGCCTCGACCCGGCCATCCACATCGTCAACGGCAACAAGAAGGACAACTTCTGGATGATGGGCGAGACCGGCCCCTGCGGTCCCTGCACCGAACTCCACGTCGACCTCACCCCCGAGGGCGATACGAAGGGCACGCTCGTCAACGGCAGCGACGCCCGCTGCATGGAGATCTGGAACCTGGTCTTCATCCAGTTCAACGCCAACCCGGACGGCACCTTCAGCCCGCTCCCGGCCCGCCACGTCGACACGGGCATGGGCTTCGAACGCGTCAGCGGCATCATGCAGTGCACGAAGAACTTCAAGGACTTCTCCGGCGTGATCTCCAACTACGAGAGCGACGTCTTCAC